>JAPLJG010000038.1 GCA_026388735.1 Deltaproteobacteria bacterium | reverse complement strand
AGTGTTTTGGATCAAAGTTTCCACAAGCATGAGTCTCCTCCCAGATACCTAGTAAGTTTCGCACCTTCTAAGTAACTGATGAGGCTCATGCTTTTCAACTATTCAACAAAATTCCTCGCACCGATTCCCGAAAGGAACCAATTTTAATAAAAAGACAAGCTGTTCACGCAGCACTTTTTTGTTCGGGCCTTGTCGTTTCACCTCAGCAGCAAGGCCATCCCGTTTGCGCCGGTATTCTTCAAGGGCAAGATCATATTGCGCACTATCCCTCCTGTATTTCTGCATAATGCAACAATCCACATGAGCCTGGGCATCTTCTTTCATCCAGTAAAAAGCAAACACGACTGTTTCTTCCCCTACCTTGAAACGCTGCCAACAATCCCCAGAGCGCCTTGATACGATATCTGCTTCGTCGTCTTTTGCCCCTTTATAGGTTTGGGAAATCTTAAACTTAACAACTTCGGCGCGTTCCCCTGCAGGGATGACGCTTAATACTGTGCCACGAAAAATCAAGGATGAACCGGCTATCATTCCTTCAGTTGTATATTCCGTTTCACACCCTGAGGCATACACGACCGGAGGCAGGACAAAAATTACGAGGTAAACGCAAGCCGTGAGCCAATAACCCCTGGTGCGGAGTAGGGGAAAACGCCGGGATTTGTTTTTCATCTGTGTTGTCCTGTTGAGGGATTGTCGACCAATCAGCACCATTCCCCCTTGCCTGGGAAGGAGGAAGGTGCTTTAACCCGAGGGATCAGCAGCCCTCAACCACCTTCTTCTTAGCAGCAACGACCTTGCCGCCTTTTACTTCCACACTGTCGCCAACCATGGCGACACCCTCCGCCATGGCCTCGGTGCCGTCACCGCAGGTCACCGTTACGGAGGCGCCCTCAACCGCCTTTACCTTGCCCTTGCAGTCGCCAGCAAAAGTTACTGCTGCGGTGCCCGCCACGATAGCCAATGCCATTGCCATTGCCATTGCCAGGGTAATCATTTTCTTGCTCATGTTCGTCTCCTTTGATCATTGTTCGTGCTTCCAAAATTTGTCTGCCCTTCTGCGACTAAAAAATCAGCATCCCTCGTCTTTCTTTTTGACCAAACCGGACTTCAGGGACACCACCTTGTCTTTAACCTCAATCTTGTTCGCTCCTTTGGTAACAATATCTTTAGCCGTAAATTCGCTGCCGTCCTTACACAGGACGGTTACGACCATGCCATTAACCGCTTTTGCCACGCCCTCACTACAACCAACAGCAAAAGACAGTGTTGTGGTGCCTGCCACCAAAGCCAAAGCCATTGCCAGGGTGATCATTTTTTTGCTCATCTTTGCTTCCTCCGATTGTTGTTTTTTTGGCGGGAGATTCTTTCTCCCTTTGTCTCCATCATAGGACTTTTCCGCGTCTTTCCTAGAGGACATTGGGTGATGTCGGCAGACATCAAAGGATGATGCTGGGGATGTCGGGTTGCATGTCAGGCGATCTTATTGCTTGAAAAGCCGTGATTCAGCCGAAACCAGTTGACAATCCAGCGCCTTCCAGCAATCTATTGGGAGATGAAAGAAACGGCGAGGCACGCGGCCTTGCCAGAACAATGACGCCGGAAACCGCAGATCCATGGAATTTGATCCCACTTTCAATATCGATGGCGACAAGATTCGCAAGTTGCGCGAGAAGAATAAGGTTACGCAACTCTATCTGGCCACCGTGGTAGGCGTAACCACCGAAACCATCTCCCGCTGGGAGAACCGGCGTTATCCCTCCATCAAAAAAGAGAACGCCCTCAAACTGGCCGAAGCTCTGCAGGTTACCCTGGATGAGCTGATCGATAAGCAGGCTGAAATCCAGCCTCCCGCCGAGACCGTAGCTTACGAGAAGCCAGCCTCGGACCAGGCTCCAATCTTCATACCCCCCGAAGCAAAAACGAATCAGCCAAGGACAACCCGGCGGCTGCCGCTGATTCTTCTGCCCCTCTGCCTGGGGCTGGCGTTTTTTCTCTGGCAGTTTTTCCTCAAAACCCCGCCCCCCAGGGTTACCGCAACCCGCTATCTTCCCGATCATGTCCTGGCTGGGCAGGTATTTCCGGTTCTCATTGAGGTTATTGCCGACAAGTCAAATCCTGCCACTCTGATGCTGCGGGAATCTCTGCCCGAACATGTCTGCCCATTGCAGCCGCGCCCCCCTTTATCGGCCCAAATGAGGATGCGCATCTTATCAAATGGATCGGCAAGGTGGAGGCAAGCGGACGAAACCGTTTCGCCTACCTTGCCAAAGTCAACGAAAACACGGGGCCTGGCCGCCGCTTGTCTTTTGCGGGCAATCTCATCATCGGCAAGCAGGGCGAGGATGAGCCCAAGGTTGCCGGAGCACAGGAAACAGAGGTCGCGCTCTTTCATTGGGCCGATAAGAACCGGGACAACCGCATCGACGATTATGAGATTCTCTCGGTGTATGAGATTTTCCCAAATTTCCGGGAACTGGGGCTTGACCTGACGGAGATAGAAAAAATTTGGGCCAGCCGCGGATACCGCTGGAACAACGAAACGAAAACCATCGAGGCCAACCGGAGGTAAGCATTCCGGCCAGGGACAAATACAGGGAATGGGTGTGACTATGAAACAATACCGTGCAAAAAACTCCGTCCGTTTGGCTTCTCTATTGCTGCTGGCCCTCTTAATAAGCCAGGGGATTGCCGGGCCGATCTGTCTGGCCGAGGAACGGCAGGTTGCGGGCCGCTACAAGGTGAGCGGCAATACCATCCTGCACACGATCACGATCCCGGCGCAGCCACCCGTTGCCGTAATCGTGGTGCAGTATCTGCCGCCTGGCACACCGATTACCTCCGCCGATCCCGCCTACAGTAGCTACGATCAGACAACAGGAGAAGTGAAATGGCTGCTCAAGGGCGTCTCCCCCGGGGTTTTACAGATTCGTCTGACCCTCGCCCACGAGGTGAACAAGGACAAGATCAGAGCGGAGGCCCTTTTCAAAGACGCCCTGGGCGGGAGCAGCACCTATGCGCTTTCGCCTCAGCCCATGAAACGCAAGACCGTGGAAGGCTGCTGAGAATTTTATCCGCACAACATCCTCAACCCAGGCAAGATCTTCCCTCCCCAGGCCGTGCCGGAAAAAAATATTTGACAATCAGCGCAATGATCGGCTATATAAACGGTTTCTTTTTAAAAATCTGCGCCACTTCAGCTCCTTGTGAAACAGGCGTTGGCTAAAAATTCTGAAACGTGACGTTGCAACCCGCATACTGGAGAGATCATGATCGAAATAGAAGTGAGAGGGGATATCGAACAGGCGATTCGGCTGCTCAAGAAAAAGATGCAGCTTGATGGGATGAAGAAAGAGCTCAAACGCCGCGAGTACTACGAAAAACCCAGCGCCAAACGCCGTCGCAAGCAAGCAGAATCCAAACGGAAAATCCGCAAGCTCATGATGCGCGGCGAGCGCGACTAACTTGCCGCTCTTCCCCCTCGTTGGCTCATTGAATAAATGAACAGCAAACGAGGAAAATCTGCTGATAAATACCCACGCTCCGACCGGGACCGGCCACAGTCGCCGTCTCCTTCCTCTCCACCCGGCGGAGCGTCTTTTTTTTCCGAGCCTTTCCTCGACCAGTTCCTTCAGTATCTCACCCTGGAACGCCGCCTGGCAGCCAACACCATCCTGGCCTACCAGGCTGATCTTGCCTTCTTTCTTGATTTTCTCCGCCCCAAACGCCTCAGCCAACTGACCGATATTAACGCCGGCCACCTCCGCGCCTATCTCGACCATTGCCATAGCCAGGGTATTTCCAACCGAAGCAACGCCCGGCGAATCTCCTCATTGCGCAGTTTTTTCAAATTTCTCCTGGCGGAAAAATGCATCGCCATTGATCCCTGCGCTATCCTGGATCTGCCCAAACCGGGCCGCCCGCTTCCCAAGGTGCTCAGCATCACCGAGGTGAACCGGCTTCTGGCCCCCCCGGCCAATGATAATTCCCTGGCCCTGCGCAATAACGCCATGCTGCATCTGCTCTACGCCACCGGCATGCGGGTCTCGGAGCTGGTCCATCTGCCCCTGGCCGGGGTCAATCTCATGGGCGGCTATGTCCGGGTTTTCGGCAAAGGCTCCAAAGAACGGCTCATCCCCTTTGGCGAGGCGGCCCGCGAATACCTCAAGGTCTACACCCGGGATGCCCGCCCCCGGATTCTCAAAAAACAAACCAGCGATTTCCTCTTTGTCACCGGCCATGGCAAACCCATGACTCGTCTGCGTTTCTGGCAGATCGTCCAGCAGACCGCCCGCATGAACGGAATCACCAAGAAAATCAGCCCCCACGTGCTCCGCCACTCCTTTGCCACCCACCTGCTGGAACACGGCGCGGATCTCCGCTCCGTGCAGATGATGCTCGGCCATGCCGATATCGCCACCACCCATATTTACACCCATGTGGACAGCAACCGGCTCAAGAGCGCCCACCAGAAATTCCACCCTCGAGGTTGATTT
>JAPLJG010000008.1 GCA_026388735.1 Deltaproteobacteria bacterium | reverse complement strand
CGAGTCGGAAACCGAGATCATCGACCAGCCGGGCATGGCCACCGGCCTTGCCTGGACCGAGGTGGGCGGAGAGATTCTCTATATTGAGATTTCCATCCTCAAGGGCCGCGGCAACCTGACCATGACCGGCCAGTTGGGCGAGGTGATGAAGGAATCGGCCCAGGCGGCCTTAAGTTTCTGCCGCTCCCGCATCAAGAAGCTCAAGCTTGCCGATAATTACTTCGAAGAGATCGATATCCATGTGCATGTGCCCGCCGGTGCCATTCCCAAGGACGGGCCGTCCGCCGGGGTGACCATTGCCACCGCGATGTATTCGGCGCTCTCCCGGAAAAAGGTGCGCCAGGATGTGGCCATGACCGGGGAGATTACCTTGCGCGGTCGGGTGCTGCCCATCGGCGGCCTCAAGGAGAAGGCTCTGGCCGCTCTGCGGGCAGGGATCACCACGGTAATTATCCCGGAGCAGAACAAGAAGGACCTGGTGGAGATTCCCGAGGATCTCCGCAAGAAGATCAAGTTCGTGCCGGTGAAAAACATGGACCGGATTCTCTCCATTATTTTTACGGACTAAGACTGCGCAAAGGGCATAGCGCGATTGCTTCTGCCCTTTGCGCAGGGCAGAAGCCTCGCTTCATCGTAACAATCCGCAGGAGATGCGTTTTTGGGCCAGGGAAGGGGAGTCCGAAAAAAAGGTCAACGCCGGGCCAGCACCACCTGGCGTCTGGTAGCCTGGCTGTGTGCCCTTGCCTTTTTGGGCTTGGCCGGTTTTGGGCTCTGGCTCTGGTCCTATGCTGTAACTCCCATGCCCATACGGGAAGGGGCCAATCCGCATGTCCTGATTCCTCCCAAAACAAGCCTTGCCGGGATAGAAAAGATTCTTGCCGAAAACGGGGTAATCCCGCCGGGGCGGGGTTTTTATTATCTTGCCAGGGTCTCCAGGCTCAGCCAGCGGTTGCAGGCCGGCGAGTATCTTTTCAATCCCGGACAAACCCCCTATCAAATTCTCTGTACCCTTGCGGCCGGGGACACTGTGCACTGGTCGGTCACCATTCCCGAAGGCACCAGTATCTATCAGCTTGCCGACATCCTGGCTCAAGGCGGCTGGGGGGAGCGGGATCTTTTTCTCAAGCTGATGCGCGATCCGGAGATTCTTGCCCGGTATGGGGTGAGGGCTGCAAGCCTGGAAGGCTACTTGTTCCCGGACACCTACCAGCTGGTGCGCGGCCAGAACCCCAGAGAGATCATCGGCCTGATGATCGAACGGGGTAGACAGGTGCGGCAGGAACTGGGGGACTTAAGCAACAACGCTCTGGGCCTTTCTCCCCATGAGGTGCTTACCCTGGCCTCCATCGTGGAAAAGGAAACCGCCGCCCCGGAAGAGCGGCCCCTCATAGCCCAGGTTTTTTTTAACCGCCTGCGGCAGAATATGCGGTTGCAGACCGATCCCACCGTGATCTACGGCCTTACCGATTTTGACGGCAATCTCACCCGGAAAAACCTGGAAACGTCAACCCCGTACAATACCTACCAGATCAACGGCCTGCCCCCAGGCCCCATCGCCAATCCTGGCCGTGCTTCCATTGCTGCGGTGCTGCACCCTGCCTCGGAATCCTATCTCTATTTCGTTTCAAAAAATGACGGGACCCATTATTTTTCCCGCGATTTGGTCGAGCATAATCGGGCCGTCTGCAAGTATCAGAAAAGGGGAGGAAACTAATCCTGGCATTCGGAAATTGTTGCCGCACCTCATCCGCTGACTAGAGGGAAAATATTGCCCAAACTCCTATTGCGGGGCCGTCATTCCTGGCGGGGTGCATGCTATGGCTTGTAGGGAAAAGCATGTGTTATTGGGGGGATATTCTGTTCTTTCTACCTGTTTCTTTTGTTGTCTAGCTTGGCATGGTGTTTGCTTAATTATTCAGCAAACCCAACCAGGAGGCAGATAATGATCAAGATCGCGGTGGTGGTGCTGAGTACGGTATTTTTTTTGAAGGCGCAGCATGCCCTATTGGGGGAGGCCGACCCAATTTCCATTCTGGAAGGGGTTGTCCTAGTGTTGCTCGGTCCGCTTTTTTCCGTGATCCTGTCCCATCCCCACGATGTTCTGCGCCGACTCTGGCGGGAGATACTCGCCCTTCGCCATCACCGGGGAGAGACCCAGGAGAAAGAGCTACTTGGCCAGATACACCAACTGGCTGTGGTGTGGCAGGAGTCCGGGCCCAAGGAGCTGGAGAAAGCTGGCAAAAAGATAACCAATCCCTTTCTACGCAAAGGGGTGGACATGGTAATTGATGGCTATGCTCCCGATGACATCCGGCGTATCCTGGAGAAGAATTACGATCTCTACCTTTCCCGGAAAGAGGCACTTGCTGGCATCCTGAGTGGCCTTACCAGGCTGCCGCAGTCCTTCGGTTTCATCGGTACGGTGGTCGGCCTGATCAACGTGCTTGGCCACCTCAATGACAAGACCAGCATTGGCCCCGGCGTGTCGGTGGCTCTCTTCTCTACCCTTTACGGCTTGCTGTTTGCCAACTTCCTATTTATGCCGCTTTACAAAAAGTATGCGACGCGGGTTGGAGATGAGGTCAGCGCCTTCCCACTCATCACTGAGGGGGTGTTAGGACTAGCAAACAGAGAGTCATCCCGTCATCTCCATTACAAGCTCGAATCTTGCCTAGGAGCAAATGAGGTGGAAGAGATTTTGGCACCTACGCCGCAACCTCAGTCAAGACGGCATCGGATCGCGCCGGTATCGTTTTCATTTGTCCGAGTTTTTTCCTTTCTAAGTTGAGCGGAGGCGAGAATGAAGTCATACGCGGGTAGGTTTCCCTTTGTGGAACCAGAGGGAGACAGCAGCTTCTGGGGCATTATCGACATACTGACGCTGATGCTGGTATTCTTCATTGTCATGTATGTTCAGGAGTCACCAGAGTCTCGGGGAGTGGTAGCAAAAAGTCCCGCAGTGGAGGAAGTCGCGATCGCTATGCCCCCTGGCGTGTCTCCGGAGATTTCTCAGGCCGTACAGCGCCATCTGGATGGCCTGCTCGGCAACGGTTTTTATGTTTCTTCTTCCGGTCAGAGTCTTACCCTGGTGTTGGAGGAGCAGCTCTCGTTCAGCAGCGGAGAAGCCACTTTGGCCGCCGACGCCGTGGCGATTCTTGATCGGGTGGCCGGTCTGATCCTGGAGGAAAATGGCTATGATGTGGTGATCTCCGGCCATACCGACGATGTTCCCATCCATAATGAATTTTTCCGCTCCAACTGGCATTTGTCTGCAGCCCGCGCGGTGGCAGTGGCGGAATATTTTCTTGGCCAGGGTGTTGCTCCACAACGGATAACGACTCAGGGGTTTGCAGAATTTCGCCCGCTGTTTTCCAGGGATACGCCGCAGAATCGCGCGAAGAACAGGCGGGTTGAGATTACGCTTTTGAAAAAAGGTGTTTTGCAGTAGTCCCGCGCAGCCCGCCCATGACTGAGGCCTTTTTCTTTCTGCCCAGCTCAGTATTCAGGTTGGTATACAGTTTAAACCCTTACTGGTTCTCCGGCTGCTCCTGATAGATTTAGGATAATCTGTTCAGCCTGCGTTTGTTGCCCTTGTGCCAGAAAATAAAAATGGCGGAAGATGGTCTAGATCAGATTCGGCGTCGTGCTAGGAGTAATCACTGCCCGGAGAAAGCTTCTCTTGTCATAGAGTCCGGTTAGTGTCTACGGATTTTTTTTGCATATGGCGTTACGTCGAGGACTTCAGGCTGAAAATAGTGCGTATTGCAGAGCCGAGGCGCAGGCCAGTGGCATGCGCCTCGGCGGCAGATTATTCCTTGAGAAAATCGATCTTGCTCTCGGTGGGCGGCATCGCCGAATCCGGGATGATGCTGATTTCGACCTGATGCTCCTGTTCCAGTTCCATCAGATCCTGGCGTTTCTTGTTCAGGATGTACTGGGCAACCTCCATGGGCAGACGGCAGACCACCCGCTTGACATCCTTTCTGGTCACCCCGGTCTGGATATGCCGGAAATGCACCAGGGCCTGGGTTTCCACGGAACGGACCATGCCGCGTCCCTGGCAATGGGGGCAGATCCGGTAGCTGCCCACCGCGACCGGGGCGGCCATCTTCTGCCGGGAGATCTGCATGAGGCCGAACTTGGAGATCTTGGAGAAATCCACCTTGGCCTTGTCGCGTTTCATGCAGTCGCGCACCTTTTTTTCCACCTCGCGGATGTGCTTGGAGTCCCGCATGTCGATGAAATCAACAACGATGAGGCCGCCGAGATCGCGGAGCCTGAGCTGGCGGGACAATTCCTCGGCTGCTTCCATGTTGGCGAGAAAGATGGCGTCTTCAAAGCTCTTGTCCTTGCCGGTACGGCCGGAATTGACATCAATGGCGACCAAGGCCTCGGTAGGGTTGATGACGATGGAGCCGCCGGAATGTAGGGGTACGGTGGGCTGGTATATCTGCTCGATCTGTTTTTCCACATGGTACTGGTGGAACAGGGGCTGGATTCCCTTGTGCAGCTTGGCCACGGTGGATTTGCGCTGGGCGGCGGGCAGCAATTCGAGGAAATTGTTGACCTGGCCCAGGGCCTCTTCCGCATCCACCAGGATCTCGGTGATCTCGGAGGTGAAATGGTCGCGCAGGAAGCGGGAGACGATGTTCTGTTCCTTGTGCAGCAGGGCCGGGGCCTTCTCGGTCTGGCCTTTTTTCTTGATCTCTTTCCAGAGGTTGAGCAGGTAGCGGACGTCTTGCGCCAGCGCGGTTTTGGTGATCTCCTGGCTGGCGGTGCGGACGATGTAGCCGATGCCCTCGGGGATGTTGACGCTCTCTATCATCTCCCGCAGCTTGTTGCGTTCTTCCTCGGACTCGATTTTTCGGGAAATCCCGGTGCTGTCGCTGCCGGGCATGAGCACCAGGTAGCGGCCCGGCAGGGAGAGAAAGGTGGTGAGGGTCGCGCCCTTGTTGCCGGTGGCTTCCTTTACCACCTCAACCAGCACCTCTTGCCCTTTGCTCAGGACATCCTGAATGGGCAGATCCTTCCAGTGGGTGTCTGCCGCAACTTCCGAGGCGTAATATTCCGGATGGATGTCGCCGAAGGGCAAAAAGCCGTTTTTTTCCGTGCCGTAATCGATAAAAGCGGCCTGGAGATTGGCCTCCACCGCAGTGACTCGGCCCTTGTAGATGTTGCCCTTGGTCTGCGCCTGGCTGACGGTTTCCACGTAGAATGATTCCACCCGGCCGCCTTCCAGAAGGACAAGGCGGCATTCTTCCGGTTCATCGGTGTTGATCAGCAGCTTCAGGGAGGAATCCCCCTTGGCCACCGGCCTGCTTTCGGAGGGCGCCGGGGCTTCCTTGCTGTGTTCCGCGTCTTTCCGAGGCCGGGGTGGGCGCTGGCGCGGCGGTCTGGCCGTTGCGGCGGATTTCGGTCTCTCCGTTGCTTCAACCGGGGCTGGAAGGGGCTGCCCCTCGGCGCCTGGTTCCGGTTGCTGGCCTTCCGGCCTGGCGGATTTCCCCCGTCTCCGGGGCGGTCTTTTGCGGCGGCGGGGTCTGCCACTCGTAGGGGAGCCTGCCTCGCCCTCGGGCCGGGGGGCTCCGCCGGGAGCCGGAGCGGAATCTGTCCGGCCGGAAGTCTGGGCTGTCTGGTTGGGGGTCTGGCCTTCTTCGCCGGGCTTGCCGGGTTTTTTCAACCACTTGCTCACCCGGGAGAGGATTCCGCGCTCTTCCCCGTTGTTTTCGTTGCTTTGGCCGTTTGGCCGGTCATCTGTTGGTTTGGTAGTATCGTTTGTCATCGTGTGTCGTCTCTATGATGCGGCCGCTGGCGGCCAGTTGTTGTAACATGATCTGCGTGGTGTCCGGGTCCAGATTGAGGGCCTCGCTGACATCGTTGGTAGTGCAGGGGCGTCTTTTTAACATTTCAATAATTTCGTCTTCGGAAAGGTTGCGGAATTTTTCCCGATCCCGGGTGGTGAAGTCAACCAGGATCTCCACCTCTCCAGGAAGCTGGCGGGCAACGGCTTCCAGTTTCGCCTGGGTCAGGGGTTTGGCAAAGCTTTCCAGGGGCGGCCGGGCCACGGTGTTGAGCTGCACCTTGTCCGGCCTGATTTTTTCCACCGCTACAACGAGGGCGGCGATGTCTTCCGGGCTGTCGTTGATCTTACTGGCCAGGAGGATTTCCAGCCAGAATTTTCCGGAAAATTCTTTTCGGAAGGTGATAAGCCCTTCGATCAACTCGGCCAAGGGCGAGCAGGCGGCCGGCCGGTTGATGCGGCGGTAGCTTTCCTCCCTGGCCGAATCCAGGGAAGGGATGACGATATCCGCTGCCATCAGGTCCTGGCGCACTTCCGGGAGAAAGAGCAGGGAGCCGTTGGTCAGGACCACCACCGGCTTGTCGGACTTTTCCTTGAGATAGCGGATTACCTGGCCGATGCCGCTGTGCAGGGTGGGCTCCCCGCTGGCGGTGATGGTGAAAACATCAATGTGGGCGAGGAGTTCCCGGTCGGCAAGCACGGTGTCGATCTCCGCCAGCAGCTCGGGCAGCGGAATATACTCCTTGCGGGTACAGGTGTGGGTGGTGGTGGCGCCGATCTCGCAATAGATGCAGTTGAAATTGCATATCTTGGGGGGGACGAGATCAATGCCTTGTGAAATTCCCAAACGGCGGGAATTAACCGGGCCAAATACATATTTCATGGGGTTTTACGGGTCCGAGGCGAAACGGCTGAGGATAAAGGTCTGTGCATCAAGGGTCGCAGGAGTATTTCCCTCCGCTGGTAGGGGATTTTTTCTTGTTTGGCAAGGTATAACAATCCGGAGTTTTTGGCAAGGCAAATCTGCCAGCCCGCAACGGGGCAACCGCAGGGGCTACGCTGCGTGGTGTGTCTCTTTTTCCAGGGCGGCAACGATTAAGCTGTTCAAGCTCACGCCGCGCCGCGCCGCTTCGAGGGCAATCTGCCGGTGTAAATCACGGCCAACCCGCACGTTGAATGACCCCTTAAATGGCTGTTCCGGCGGGATGTTTTTTTGCTCGCACATCGCCAGATAATCATCTACCCCATCGTGGAAATCTTTGCGCAATTCTTCGGCGTTGCTGCCTTCGTAGCTGATCAGCGCTCGAATAAACTGCGCCTTTCCAAAAAAAAGTCCATCTTCATCGCTGTATTCAACCGATCCGGTATAACCCTTGTATTCCATGGTGTTTTTCATAGCAAGCCCTCCTGATGCAAAACATCCAGCACTTGGTCAATCTGATAAGGCTTCAGTACTGGCGACGGGTGCGGCTTGTGCATGAATATGGGCGCGCAATGCTCATGTTCGAACCTGACCCGTGACCCGCTACCGCTCTGATTGAGGACATAACCGAACCCTGCCAACAGAGTGACGATCTCCTGGAAAGTAAAATCTTTCGGGCGGCTTTGGAGTTTCGCCCGCAGCTTATCGTGTTTTCCCATGCGTGCATCTTAATCCAAAAGCCGAGGATTATGCAACTGAATTTAGTTGCAGGAAAAGAACAAGAGGGCTTGTGGCAGTCAGGGAGGCCAATTAGAAAAATAGAAAACAGCGTCCCTCTGGGTATTCCTGATAGCCAGTAATATGGATGCGGTCGCATGGCAGCCGGGGTAGAAAATTATTTCGCACGAAGGTACAGAACTTTATGAGTTGCCCCAGGTGCTTGCCGTTCTTCTATCTCGAAGATCTCTTTATTTGCTTTGACAAGATCAGAGAGCTTTTTGTAGCCGTATAGTCGAGAGTCAAAGTCGGGTTGTAGCTTGGTAAGGTAGCTCCCGAAGGTGCTGAGGTGTGCCCATCCAGCGTCGTCAATTGATTGCTCAAGTGCACGTAGGACGAATTTTTTGGGGAATTCAAGCTTTGGCTCTATTGCCTCGGGAGGTGTCAGGGGTGAAGCAGCCTTTTGCTTACTCTTAACTTTTGGCGACAGACTGATTGGTTCAGCTACTGAGCTTGGACGAAGGACTTCGGTGAACACGAATTTGTGGCAGGCATTGCGGAACGCCTCTGGTGTTTTCTTCTCGCCAAACCCGAGAACCGTGAGACCCTCCTCTCGCAATCGCATTGCAAGGCCTGTGAAATCACTGTCGCTTGTGATTAGGCAAAAACCATCGAATTTTCGCGTGTACAGCAAGTCCATCGCATCAATGATCAGCGAGCTGTCCGTGGCGTTTTTTCCTGTCGTGTAGGCAAATTGTTGAACCGGCTTGATAGCGTATCGTTGAAGTACCTTCTTCCAAGAGGAACTTGCCGGTGCAGTGAAATCGCCGTATATGCGCCGTACGGTAGCTGCTCCAAATCTTGCGATTTCCGCGAGAAGACCTTCGATAATGGCAGCTTGCGCGTTGTCAGCGTCAATTAAAACTGCCAGCCTAAGGGTTGAATCGTCGGATTCGGTTTTTGTGGCTAGTCGTAGGGATGCCAAGGTGACTCCAGTTTTCCGGTGAGCTAATAAGTGGAACTTAGGCCGTAGATCATTTTTTTCTGATTGATATCCAGATATTACAATCCTATGTGGTGGGATATGGAAAGTCAAAAGAAAAGTATGGGGGCCTTAGCGGGACGTTGTTGATTTGTCGACTAACCTATCCCTGAGACTTGGATCGCGGTTATGATTTCTGGGGCCGTTTTTTTGTAACTTTCCATGGAAATCAGATGCGCTTCCCTATTCCACCTTTTACAGGTCAGTCGACCACTTTCGGGCCGTGTGAAATACCCGCAGAATTTCAATCTGCCCGTCATGTATCCGGTAGGGGATAATGTATGGGGTTTCCGGGATGATGAGTTCGCGGGTGCCTGGCACTCTTCCTGCCCGGCCCATGGACGGTTGACCGGCAAGAAGATTGACCGCGTTTTTGATTCGGGCCAGTGTTTTTCCGGCGGCGGTTGGGCTGTCTTGGGCAATATATTCTGCTTCGGCGGCGAGGTTGCGCAGAGCCGTTCGGGTCCAGCGGATTTTCATTCAACCGGCCATTTGGCAAATGCCGCTTCTACTTCTTCTTCCGTGGCAAATTCCTTGCGTTCCGCCTCCTGTAGCCCATTCTGAATCTCCGCCACCTGCCAGGCGTTCAGCTCCAGATATCGGTTCAAGGCCTCGGCCGCGAGCCATGATTTGCTGCGGTGCGTGGCTTCGGCAAGATGGCTTAGCTGTTCCTTGATGTTTAAGGGAATCCTGACCGTTATCGTTGAGGTTTCCATGGGGTTGTCTCCTTTGTGTACAGTATAACACAACCATGGGAGCGGGAGGTATTTTTTTTAATCGGGAGCGGTGTGTGTTATTTAGCGCGATTTGGCACGCGTCATTCTCTCCAAATTTAGGCGGCAGGAGACTTTTGCCTTGACAGCAGGCAGCGTCCTGCTAGTATTCTCAAGTTTTGATGAAAGTATGAAAAATTCAGGACAATTGACGGGAATCGACCTATGAAAAAGATGCGCAGTGATGCATTACGCAAAGGGGTGGAGCGGGCGCCGCATCGTTCCCTGCTTAAGGCCATGGGCTATACCAATGAGGAAATCAGGCGGCCTCTGATCGGGATTGCCCATGCCCACAGTGAGATCGTTCCCGGTCATATGCATCTTGACAAGATTGTGGAGGCGGTGAAAACCGGGATTCGTATTGCGGGGGGCACCCCAATCGCCTTTGGGACCATCGGGGTCTGCGATGGTCTGGCCATGAACCACAAGGGCATGAAGTATTCCCTGGCCAGTCGCGAGCTCATCGCCGACTCGGTGGAGATCATGGCCATGGCCCACCCCTTTGACGCAATGGTGATGATTCCCAACTGCGACAAAGCAACGCCCGGTATGCTCATGGCCATGCTGCGGGTCAATATTCCGGCCATCATGGTGAGCGGCGGACCCATGCTCACCGGGCGCTTTCGCGGCAAGGACGTGCATCTGGTCAGCGTGTTTGAAGGGGTTGGCCGGGTGAAGGCCGAGACCATGAGCGCGGAAGAGCTGGACGAGCTTGAAGATCATGCCTGCCCCGGCTGCGGCTCCTGCGCCGGGATGTTCACCGCCAATTCCATGAACTGCCTTACCGAGGCCATTGGCCTTGGCCTGCCGGGCAACGGCACCATTCCAGCGGTGGCTGCGGCCCGAATTCGGTTGGCCAAAGAGGCGGGCATGGCGGTGATGCGGCTGCTGGCCGAGGACATCCGGCCCCGTGATATCGCCACCCGTGCGGCCTTTGAAAATGCCATGGCCATCGATATGGCCCTGGGCTGCTCCACCAATACCGTTTTGCATGTGCCTGCCATCGCCAGAGAAGCAGGGGTGGATCTGCCCTTGGCCCTGTTCAATGAGGTGAGCGAGCGGGTACCCCATTTGTGCAGCCTGATTCCCGGCGGGCCGCACAGCCTACAGCAGTTGGACGAGGCCGGCGGAGTGCCGGCGGTGATGCGCGAACTGACCAACACCGAGGCCGGGTTGAATCTGGAGGTCATGACCGTCACCGGCAAGACCCTGTGCGAGAATCTGGAAAAGGTCCGGGTGCGGGATGCCGACATCATCCGGCCCGTCGATGAACCATATCACCCCTTTGGCGGCATCGCCGTGCTCTACGGCAATCTGGCCCCGGATGGTTGCGTGGTCAAGCAGTCGGCGGTGTCCGAAGAGATGCTCAAGCACAGCGGCCCGGCCCGGGTGTTCGAATCCGAAGACGAGGCCCAGGCCGCTATCCTGGGCGGCAAGATCAAGGCCGGAGACGTGGTGGTCATCCGCTACTGCGGCCCCAAGGGCGGACCCGGCATGCCGGAGATG
>JAPLJG010000121.1 GCA_026388735.1 Deltaproteobacteria bacterium | reverse complement strand
CTCTTTCTCTTGCAAGAACGGCACCAGAAAATGGCCAAGCGCAGCATGGTGGTGGCCGCTGTTTTCGGCTTCATCGCCTCCGTCTTTGTTGGCATTACTGGTGACGAGGCCGCCTTCAGCGTGGCCCATCGGCAGCCCATGAAACTCGCGGCCATGGAAGGCCTCTATGTGGGACAGGAAAAGGCCCCAATCGTTGCCATGGGCATCATCAATTCCAACAAGAAACCCGGCGACGACCTGCCCGCCTTCTACCAGGCGACGAAGATCCCCGGGCTGCTTTCCATGCTGGCCAACCGCGACCCCAACAGCTTTGTCCCCGGGATCAACGATCTGGTCTTCGGCAATGCCGAGCGCAATATTGTCGGCGCCGAACAGCGGATGGTCACCGGCAAAATCGCCCTGGCCGAACTGGCCCGCTACAAATACGCAAGAACAAAGGGGGATGGGGCAGAAGCCGCCGCAGCCCTGGCCCTCTTTGACCAGCACAAAGGAGATCTTGGCTACGGCTACCTGAACAGCCCGGCCGAGGCCGCGCCCCCGGTGGCCACCACCTTTTACAGCTTTCATATCATGGTGGTGCTGGGCACCCTGTTCCCGGTGATCTTCCTGATGGTTCTCTACTTCGCCTTCAAGGGCACCCTGGAGTACCAACGCTGGCTGAACCTGGCCTGCTTCTTTTCCATCTTCCTAGGCTATGTGGCGCAACAGGCTGGTTGGGTCGTGGCAGAGGTGGGTCGGCAACCCTGGGCCATCCAGGGCTTGCTGCCGGTGGGCGTGGCCAGCACCAACATTGCCGTAGGCAACGTGCAGACCACCTTCTTCATGTTCCTGACCCTGTTTACCGCACTGTTAGTGGCAGAGATTCGCATTATGATAAAGCAAATCAAGATCGGACCGGAGGCATAAACCAATGATAGGAAACCTGGATCACGCAACTCTGCAGCAACTCTGGTGGCTGATCGCCTCCGTGGTCGGCTCGCTTTTTCTTTTTCTGACCTTTGTGCAGGGCGGCCAAACCCTGATCTTTACCCTGGCCGGCAGCGAAGAGGAAAAATCCCTGATCATCAACACCATGGGCCGCAAGTGGGAACTGACCTTCACCACCCTGGTCCTCTTCGGCGGCGCCCTGTTCGCAGCCTTCCCGCTCTTTTATGCCACCAGCTTCGGCGGGGCCTACTGGGTGTGGATGCTCATCCTCTTCACCTTTATCGTCCAGGCGGTGAGCTACGAATACCGCAAAAAACCCAACAATGTTCTCGGGGCACGGACCTATGAGATCTTCATGTGCATCAACGGCAGCGTCGGTATCCTTCTGATCGGCGCGGCAGTGGGCACCTTTTTCACCGGCTCCCGCTTCAGCCTGAACCTCTACAATTCCGTGACTTGGGCCACACCTTATCATGGCCTGGAAGCGGCGCTCAACCCGTTCAATCTGGCCTTTGGCCTGTTTCTGGTCTTCCTGGCCCGGACTTTGGGTGCCATGTACATCGTCAACCACGTTGCCCATGAACCCCTGGTCAAAAAGGCCAGAAAGGCGACCTGGATCAACCTGCTCTGGGCCCTGCCCTTCCTGCTTACCATCCTGATCAGCCTGGTGACCATGGACGGCTTTGCCGTTAACCCGGCCACGGGCGAGATCTTCATGGAGAAGGGCAAATACCTCAACAATCTGCTGGGGATGCCCGTGGTGCTGTTCCTGCTTCTGGCGGGCTTGGGCTCCGTGGTCTACGCCGTGGCCGCCACCGGCTTTCTCGGCAAGAACAGCGGCATCTGGTTTGGCGGCATCGGCACCGTGCTGGTGGGGCTGGCAATCTTCTCGCTGGCCGGGTACAACAACACCGCCTTTTACCCGTCGGTGAGCGACCTGCAATCGAGCCTCACCATCTACAACGCCTCAAGCAGCAAATACACCCTCACGGTCATGAGCTATGTGGCCCTGGCGGTACCCTTTGTCCTGGCCTACATCGCCTACGTCTGGAAGGTGATGGACGCAAAACAACTGACCCTGACTGAACTTGCAGGCGAAGACGCCAAGGACATGTATTAATCGAACAAGAAAGGAGTAAGCCCATGAATGCAATTCTGCTCGTAAGCTGGCTGCTGGTGTTGGTTGTCTCGTACCAAGGAGCCATTATTATCCTTAAGAAAACCGATCTGCTGTAATCCGTAGCAATCTACGGTAGTTCCAGACAGGCGCGGAAGAATATCCCGCGCCTGTTTTTTTTCACAAACCACCAGCACGCGCTCACCGTGATGATCGACCGGCTGGAGCAACAGGGATTGCTCAAAAGAACCCCCCACGAAACAGACCGCCGCTCCTACCTGATTGCCCTGACGGAAGAGGGGCAGGGGCTTTTTGCCGAACACCACCAGTACCATCTGCGCCTCACCGAAGAGATCACCGCCACCCTGTCCGCAGAGGAACAGGCGCTGTTCAGCGCCGTTCTGGAAAAGATCATCGGCCAGATGTAAAAAGGGCGGGATTTAGGTTTACTTTCCTTTTGATTTTCCATATCCTATCAGACAATATCGCAATATGTGGAAATCAACCAGCGACAACGCAATAGGCAGACAGTAAACGGGCTGGTTTTCCATATTTCTATCTTAGATATAAGAATAAGTGAAAATTCCGTCCCACCTATAGAGGGTGATATGACGGACAATATTTCACTTATTGCACTGATATGCCGAATAACTTCCAGGAAATAAAATGTTCGCCAGGAGAAACAGATGAATTCATACCAACGGCTTAGCTTGATAAACGAAATTGCCTACAAGCTGCAACAGGAAATGACTACATCTGAGATCAATATTTTGCTATCTCCATATAAACTTAATGGTGCATTCCACGTATCAGTAGGAAGCAAAAGAGTATATGTTAGAGACTTGCTACAATCTGAGGATATTTTAAAAATAGTACATATAGCAAAAGATCTTGAGATGGATCTTTCAAATTATGAAGAGAACATAATAAAAGGAAATACTGATACATCTGTATGGCTTAGCAACAAAAGAAAAGTGTTCATAAGCCACTTGGCAAAAGACAAAGAAAAGGCGTCCAAGATACAACATTACCTATTAAGAAAAGACATATCAGGATTTGTTGCTCATGAAGATATCGAACCAAATAATGACTGGCAAAATTCAATAGAATATGCCTTGAAAACAATGGATTTCCTAGTTGCCTTAATCACTCCTGGTTTCTTCTCAAGCATCTGGACAAATCAGGAAATTGGTTATGCATTAGGCATGAATAGAAAAGTGGTTCCTTTCGGGAATCGGTGCGAGGAATTTTGTTGAATAGTTGAAAAGCATGAGCCTCATCAGTTACTTAGAAGGTGCGAAACTTACTAGGTATCTGGGAGGAGACTCATGCTTGTGGAAACTTTGATCCAAAACACT
>JAPLJG010000054.1 GCA_026388735.1 Deltaproteobacteria bacterium | reverse complement strand
GAGACGCTTCGCACCGTCGACCGCCTCGGGCGGCGCGCCGGCGGCGGCCAAGTCCAGGGAGAAGCGTTCGCGAGCGTACTCCACCAGAGACTTGCTGGCGGCCGCCCGAAATCGCCAGAGCGAGGCGTCGGAGACCCGTCGCATGTCCTGTTCCAGCGTCTGGGTCGTCCCCAGCCAGCGGTCCTTTCCACAGTTTTCCGTCCAAAGATCGTCGGCCTCAGGCGAGTCCCAGGTGGGCATGTGGACTCCGTTGGTCACGTGTCCGATCGGGACTTCATCCTCCGGCCAGTGCGGGAAAAGGGGCTCAAAAAGATGTCGGCTCACCTTGCCATGCAGGCGGCTCACGCCGTTGACTGCGCCACTTCCGCGAATCGCCAGATAAGCCATATTGAAACCCTCCGACGAGTCTTCGCGGTTCCGGCGACCGAGATCCAGCAGATCACGAAGAGTGATGCCAAGTTTCTGCTCGGCATAACCACCGAGGTATTGCTTGATGAGAGCCGGAGAAAAACTGTCAAAGCCGACGGCTACCGCTGTGTGGGTGGTAAAAAGGTTGCCGGCACGGGTCACAGCCAGTGCGACGTCAAAGGGCTGCCCTGTTTCTTTCATGAAACTCCGGGCGCGTTCCAACACGGCAAAGGCCGCATGTCCCTCATTCAGGTGACAAACTTCCGGTTGGAGGCCAAGGGCGCAGAGTAAGCGCCACCCGCCAAGCCCCAGCACCATCTCTTGTTGGAGCCGCAATTCCGGGCCACCGCCATACAACTCGCTGGTAATCCCCCGATGCGCTGGAAAATTCGCCACATCATTGCTGTCGAGCAGGTACAGTTTCACTCTGCCGACCTGAACCTGCCAGACGCGCAGCCAGAGCGGGTAGCCGGGCAGGTCGAGCCTCAACCGCAACCACTCCCCGTTCGCCTGGCGCAACGGCGTAATCGGGAGTTGTCCGGGATCGTTGTATGGGTAAAGGACCTGCTGCGCCCCATCCCTATCGAGCACCTGGCGAAAATAGCCTTGCTGGTAGAGCAGCCCCACGCCTACCACGGGCACACCCAGATCACTGGCAGCCTTAAGCTGATCGCCGGCCACATTGCCTAGCCCCCCCGAATAGATAGGGAGCGCTTCGCTCAACATAAATTCCAGGCTGAAATATGCAACGCAGGTCAAGGAGGCACCCGGATGGTTCTGCTGAAACCAGGCGGATTTTTTCGCGGCTTGCTTCTTGGACTTAACGAGGGCATCTACCTTCTTGCGAAAAGCCGGATCGGCCAACAGATTTTTCACCTTTTCCCGGGAGACGGTTTGCAGGATATCCCACGGATGATGGGTCAGCGCCCACAGCTCCGGGTCAAGCTGTTGCCACACCTCGTCGGTGGCATGATTCCATGACCAACGCATATCCAAGGCAAGCTCGGTCAGGCAATCGAATCCCTCGATGTCCGTTGGCAGGAGATTGTAGTGAGGCTTACAGACAGGTTCTTGTTTTTTCATTGCGCTTCGAAAAAGGCTATGGCCTGCTGCAGTTGGGAGAATTGGTAGATAATGTAGTCTGGCTCTGCATCACTGGCCTTCTTTCGCCCCTGGTTGGAGGAATAAAACACGGTTTTCATACCCACCTGTTTGGCCCCAAACACATCGCGGTACATGTCATTGCCGACGAAGAGCACGTTCTCGGGCGGGAGCTGCATGCCGTCCAAAGCCTGCTGAAAAATCCGTCTGTCCGGTTTTCTGTAGCCCAAATCCCCTGACACAACGATGGGATTGAAATACCCATCAATACCCACGGCTCGCATTTCCGGTACGGCCCATGCGCTCTGCGCATCAGAAAGGGCAGCCAGCCTATAGCGTGGTAAGAGCTTTTCGAGCACGTTTTTTACATCCGGATAAAGCTGCAGACGATTGCGGGAGATGCCCCGGTACATCTCGGCCAGAAATATGGGCATCCACTTCAGCTTTTCCGGGTCCAGGCTCTGGCAGACTTCTGGCCTACGCAGCAGAAACGCTCGCCACAATTCCACGGTGTCAAACTCGGGAAAGGTTTCGGAGCTTGCCCGACGGTGTTGCTCCATGAGCTGGTAATACTCATCGCGCACCTGCCAACGGTGAATGTGAATGCCTTGGTAAGTCAAAAAATGGCTGATGCCCCGGTAGATTTCTTCGTTGCCTTCATCGGTCTGGATGTCGATGAGAGTTCCGTTGATGTCAAACAAAATACCCTTGATGATCATGATAGTCCCCTCAAAATCTTTTTAGCCTGCCGTACGAGTTGCCAGCGGTACTCCCAGTCGATCCAGGAGTTACGTGCGATACGAAGCAAGGTAATACCCATATAGAAAGGAATGCGCCGGGAAATGGCCCTGAATGTGGCCAACCGATCCGGGAAGTGGCAACTGTATTCCCAGAGGAAATGGCCGATAAAGGGCTCGGCCAATCCGGGGTCGCCTTTCCCTTGGAAGAAGAAGTGGGAAAGTTCACCGCAGAGCCTACCCAGATCGAATACCCGGTCGCCCCATTGCATCCGCTCCAGGTCGATGGCCAACACCGTGCGCCCCCGGCCAAACAGAAAGTTTGAGGGCGTGGCGTCGCCATGCATAAGCACGGCCCGGTCTTCCCACATGCTGCCCTGGCTGCGCCAGGCCTCGCGCAAGTGGTAGAGCTCGTCCGAATGATCTCGCCCCATACCCCGCTTGGCGATAAGCGACCATATGAGCTTGCCCATGTAGGCGTGGCTGTGGTCAAAGTTGACCCCCCAATCTCCTACCGTGCGGTTGTGCATAGTGGCAAGGAAATGGGCTAGGGCCGTAAGCTTGCGGTACAACCGTTCATGCTTGCCAAGATGCATGGCATCGGTGATCACTGTACCCAACGAATCGCCTTCCAGGAATTCCATCAGCAGCACATTGCCGATGGCCGAATTGAACCCCAAAGGCTTGACCACGTAATGCGGCGGCGCATCGAACCCAAGACCGCGCAGATAAACCAGATTGCTAAATTCGGCCTCCCCTGTTTTCGGGTATGAGCCGACGCCGTTTTTTTGGGGATAAAACTTACCAACCAGACGTGCGCTACTGTGCGTCTCCTCGTACAGGAAGACATTACGTGAACACACATACTGGGAAACACGAAACTCCACGCAGGAGGAACTGATACCCAACTGAGGAACAATACAATCCCGCAAATAACCATACAGGGGATCATGATGGTCAAGATGTCCGAGATACCTACCAATCATATTTACAATCCAGACGTAGAATTAAGAGGGCAGGCATAGGAGGGGCCTGGCAAAAACAGGCCACCTCAGTTTTGGGCCGGAAGATCATCTTCTCACGATGAGTACAGGAATTTTTGAATTCTTGTGCATTACCCCATAGGTAACGCTGCCGAGGACGGCCGCTTTAAGGGCACTTTTGCCATGGGAGCCCATGACAATCAGGTCAGCCTTTGATTTTGCTGCCTCGTTCACGATTTCTTCCACCGGATGCCCTGTCCTTACTGTCACGCTGTATGGGATGCGATTCCGTTCGCATAGTTTTGCTATCGCATCCGTGCCGAATTGAGCCGCCTGCTTCAGGAAATCCTCTATAGACTCTGTTACATGGGTCGGCGATACGGAAGCTGGAACCGTCTGTTCGACGAAGAAACGTGTATCATTGACGCTCAGCAACGTCAATGATGCGCCTGTCTGCTTCGCAAGATATACCGCGAATTTCGCTGCCTTTTGGGACACTTTTGAGCCATCTACTGGTACAAAAATTTTCGAAACCATAAGCTCTCCTTTTAGATTGGCCTCTTTCCGGCTACCCCTTCAATCTTTCGTATAATTCATCAAATTTGGGGGCTACCTCTACGAATGCATCAAGAACCTGAGGTTCAAAGTGCTGAGGCATAGTTCTTCCGTCACCTTCCGTAATAATTTTGACTGTCGTAAGATGGTCAAACCCTGGCTTATAGCCCCTGGTATTCCTTAAGGCATCATACTGGTCGGCAATATTCATTATCCTGCCTTCAATCGGTATTTGCTCTCCCTTAAGCCCGTGAGGGTATCCGCTCCCGTCCCATCGTTCATGATGACACCCAGCTATGGAACTCCCTATTTTAAGCCTTGGATGGTCTCCAATTATCTTGGGTCCGTGGATGGTATGCTGTTGCATGACCTTCGTCTCTTCCGGCGTCAACGGGCTCGACTTTCTCAGGATTTCTGGAGGGGTGTGAATCTTTCCGACATCATGGAGAAGTGCATTGATTCGCACGCTCCGCATGAAGGTGTCCGGCATTCCCATTTTTTTTGCCAGCATAGAACAATAGAACCCGACCCGGACTACATGCTTTCCGGTGTCTTCATCGTTCACCTCGGATGCCCTGGCAAGGGCCTTTACCGTGTATTCGAAGGCGTTCTCCGTCGCATTTATCTGCAGAGACAGAGATCTCAAAAACAGGGTCTGCATGACAACGCTGTTCAACACCGCTGCGTCATACCCCGATACTTCCCTGTCATAATTCAGGGCGAAGACGCTCAGATTATTACTGACATAGCAAACCATGTTCTTTACCAAGACCAAGTAACCCTTAAGTTTCTCAATAAAGGGCTTAAACAATGGGTTTTCCATCTCCGCTTCACTGTAAAAACGCAGCCGGGAATTCACTGCGGGCGGGAGTGTTATTTCCAAGTTTATCTGAAAAGGAAGTCTTTCAAGCGTGTCGAACAAAAGTTCGTACCGATACCAGTTGTAAATATTCTTGTTGTTAAGAATACGAACGAGCACTGTTTTAGGTTTATCGGCCACATGGCTGGTTTGTTTCAGGATCTGACCGACAAGATTGTCTATCTGCCTCATGAAGTCGAACTCACGGGGACTAAAGGTTTCGATAAGCTTCTCGCCGAAGTTGGTAAGGCTGATAATATTATTGTAGGCGCAATTAAGCTTGTCGTTGAGTTCCTTTACCTTGAGGAGCATATTTATTCTGGCAAGCACCTCCACCTGATCGAAAGGTTTGGAAATAAAGTCTTCAGCTCCTGCCTCAATACTTTTAACCCTGTCGGCTGTAGCCGCAAGCGCCGTGATCATTACTACCGGGATATTCCGATATTTCGCATCCCCTTTAATTTCCTTACATACTACAAGGCCATCCATTCCCGGCATCATAACATCGAGCAAAACAAGATCTATTTGTTCCGTCCTGATGCGTATCAACGCCTCTTCACCGTTTTTGGCTTCTATCACCTCGTATCCTTCTGGCATAAGCACCGCACTCAGCAAGGCGAGGTTCTTCACCTCGTCATCAACACACAATATCCTAGGCCTGATTTGTTGCATAATTTACCCCTCTCTTGTTCCGATAAATCCATTTACCGATTCCGTGAGTTGGTCGATGTCTATAGGCTTGGTGATGTAGCCGTCAAATCCAGCTGCCATGAACTTTTCCCTATCGCCCTTCATGGCAAACGAGGTGAGGGCGACAATCTTCACATGTCCTATTTCCATGTCTTCCCGTATCAGCTTCAAGCAAGCGAGACCGTCCATGACCGGCATCTGTATGTCCATGAGTATCAACGCGGGGTTGTGCTCCTTTGCCGCTTTGAGACCCTCTTCCCCGTTGCAAGCCTCAATTACCTCATAACTGTCACTGGTTAAAACTTCGCTGAATAATGTGCGGCTCCTCGCATTGTCATCAACAACAAGTATTTTATGTGTCATGTTTGCCCTCCTCATGCCGAACAGGCATGATAAAAGCGAACCTACTCCCCTTCCCGTAATCGCTCTCAGCCCATACCCTGCCGCCGTGCAGTTCAACAAGTTGCTTCGTTAACGCCAGGCCTAGACCCGTGCCCTCGTAATTTTTATCGAACGAAGATTCAATCTGCGAAAACTCTTTAAACAGTCGCGGCATATCTTCTTTTTTCATGCCGATACCGGTGTCCTCTACGGAAATTTCCAAGCTCTCCTTTCCGCTCTTTTGTGCCCGCAAACACACAACCCCGCCATCGGGCGTAAACTTTACCGCATTGCTGAGCAGATTAAAGAGAATCTGCTTGAAACGCCTTTCATCGCCCTCGATTTCCGTCTCCACATCAGGCGCCATATCAAGCATCAGATTTATACGGTGTTTCATAGCCTTTTCCTTGAGCATGTTGAGCGAAGAATTTAACGTGGCCTGGACATTGAAAAAGCTCACTTCAAGCTCAACTTTACCCGCCTCCACCTTGGCGAGGTCAAGTATGTCATTGATCAGATTCAACAGGTGCTTGCCCGAAGTAATGACATAGCCTAGAAATTCATCCTGTTTTTCAGTTAGCTCTCCGAACTTCGCCTTTTTCAGGACCTGTGAAAAACCGATTATTGAATTAAGTGGCGTTCTCAACTCGTGACTCATGTTGGCGAGAAAATCCGACTTGGCCCGCGTTGCCTTGTCAGCGTGACGTTTAGCCATCTCTGCTTCCTGACGTCGCAAAACAAGCTCATCGTTTAAAGTTTGGAGCTCGACATTTACATCCTCAAGTTGTTTTGTCCTGTCCCTGACTTTTATCTCAAGATTTTCCGCGTATTCCTTCAGCTTTTTTTCAAGCTGTTTTCTTTCCGTCATGTCGCGGTAGTACCATATCCGTCCGTAGTATTTTCCGTCTTGGCCGGACAGCGGCGCTGAATAGCGATCAAATGTTCTGCCATCAAGGAGCGCAATCTCATCCCTGCTTTTTTCCTCGTTATGACTGTAAAGGTAATGAATCCGCTGGAGAAATGTTTCAGGTTCTGTAGTTTTGCCGATTGTAAATTGCAACACTTGTTCATCCGAGCCGGTTTCGATTAATTGGGACGGTATCTCCCACATCTCGATGAAACGCTGGTTGTACGATATGATTTTTCCAAATTCGTCAACAATACGAATCCCGTCAATCGAGACTTCCTGCTGGGTAATCAGTAAAAGATTCTTGAACTGCAAGGCAATTTCCGCCAACTTGCGCTCGGTAATGTTGGTGATCATGCCGTCGTACGCCACCAATTGCCCGTCCTTGTCAAAAAACGGAACAGAGGTATTCCTCACCCAGCGAATTGAACCATCTTTGTGTATAATTCTATGTTCCATCGGCGGCGGGATATCTCCGGCAAATAGTTGCCGACTCTGCATCATCACAATTTCACGGTCTTCCTCATATACCATCCGCGACCAAAGCTCCGGATCGGCAGCAAACTCCTCCGGGGCGTGGCCGGTTACAGCGACGCAACCTGGGCCATGGATTGTTGATATGGCGCATCCTTGCTCAACTTTTACTGAATAAATATAGTCTGTCACCGATTCGACCAGGCGCCGGTAACGGACCTCGGAAATCTGCAACGCCTCCTCGGCCTGTTTTCGCACCTCAATCTCTTCAGCCATAACGGCGGTTCTTTCCCGCACTCGTTGCTCCAGCACCTCGTTATAATTGTACAACCTCTTGTGCAACAGTCGCACTTCCAACATATTGTGAACGCGTAGCAGCACCTCGGACAGGTCAAACGGTTTACTGACGAAATCACGCGCACCAGCCTCTAACGCACGTAACTTCTGATTCGGTTGCGCGGTGATGACAAGTACCGGAGGGTAGCTGTCCGGTTCAATTTCCTTCAGCCCCTCCAGCACCTGAAATCCGTCCATGCCGGGCATCAGAAGATCGAGCAGGATAAGGTCGTAACAATGCTGGCGATGGAGTTCGCAGACCTCAAGCGGATTCATCGTAGAAGCGACGGAAGTATAGCCGGCCGAAACAAGCATTCGCGAAAGCAGCAGGACGTTTGCGTTTTGATCGTCAACGATTAAAATGCTGGCTTTAAAAATATCTGCTGAATTTATCACTGTTCTTCACCTGTATTTATTTTGGCCTTGGCACCCTTTTTTCTGGCAAATTCCAACGCCACATCTATCACCGCCATGAAATCATTTACGTTGATGGCCTTGGTTATATAGCGAAAAAATCCGGCCTTCATACCCATCTTGATATCGCGGGGCATGGCATTAGCACTGACGGCAACAACAGGAATGTCTGCTGTTTCCGGATTCTCACCCAAAATCTTCAGGGCCTGTGTCCCGCTGATGTCTGGCAAATTAATGTCCATCAGGATCACATCCGGATGGTTGGCGCGCGCAAGTTCGATACCACTCCGTCCGTTTCCGGCGGACAGCAAGCGTATGTCGGGGTGGCGCGCGATGATCTGCTCGACCAATTTCAAATTCGCCGGATTGTCCTCTACATAGAGCAAGGTAGCTAATGATAAACCTTCACAAGAGACATGGGGTTTCGCCAAGGCCACAGCCTCGTCGCGATTTATGGCAAGAACTGGTTCGTCATCTGCCAGGAGTTCGAACCAGAACACACTTCCCTCACCAACGGTACTTTTCACCCCGATAATGCCCCCCATCAGCTCGACCAGTCGCTTGGCAACCAAAAGGCCGATGCCAGTACCTTCCACTTGGCCTGCCTCCTGTCCGAGACGATTAAACGCCTGGAACAGCTGGGACACTTCTTCCGGATTCAATCCTGCGCCGGTATCTTTGATGCTTATGCAAACACGTCCCTTTGGCCTCTTGACACATGTCACCTCTACTTTTCCTTGCTTAATGTTGTATTTTATTGCGTTGGACAGCAAATTGATAAACACTTGTTTGACTCTCGTTTGATCGGCTTTGACAAACCAGGTGTTATCGAGTTGTTGAAAAGTCATTTGAATCTCATGCTGTTGAGCCAACGGTGCGACCATGTCCTGACATTCGTTCATAACTGTGG
The DNA here is from genome assembly GCA_026388735.1 of Deltaproteobacteria bacterium. Lineage (GTDB taxonomy): Bacteria > Desulfobacterota > Desulfobulbia > Desulfobulbales > Desulfurivibrionaceae > Thiovibrio. The sequence goes on along the minus strand of JAPLJG010000054.1, from coordinate 1,118 downwards.
CCAGCGAAACCGGCTCCAGCGACATCGGCACCTGTCCGGACTCAACTTTAGCCAGATCGAGGATCTCATTGATCAGCTTCAACAGATGCCATCCGCCCTTAAGAATCTGGTCTATGCTCTCCTTCTGGGCTGGCGTCGGCGGCTGAGATTCGGAATCCATCAACTGGGCAAAGCCAAGGATGGCATTGAGTGGGCTGCGCAATTCATGGCTCATGCTGGAAAGGAATTCAGATTTAGCGAGGTTAGCTTTTTCTGCAAGCCCCTGGGAATTTTCCAATTCAATGTTCTTTTCCTGCAGTACCTGATCCAGAAGTTTGCGTTCCGTAACGTCACGCGCAGCAGCGAAAACACCTTGCAAAATTCTGTCCCGATCATAGAAGGTGGTCGCGTTGAAAGAGACCACCGTTTCCTTACCGTTCCTGGCACGCGCGGTGAGTTCGTAATCGATGATCTTTTTTTGGCTCAACACCAATTTGATACTCTTCTCGGCCCGTTCAGGATCGGTGAAATATTTCTTAAAAGGCGCGCCGATCAGTTCATCACGCGTGCAATCGGTGAGCACCTCCATCTGCTTGTTGACGTCGGTAATGATGCCGGACGGATCGGTGGTCATAATCGCATCGATGTTGGATTCGAACAGGGAGCGCGTGTAGAACTGATGGTCGCGCAGGCGCTGGCTGAGTTTTTCTTGTTCTGCCTCGACCTGTTTGCGCACGGTATTGTCTGTGCCGATCAGCAGATAGCCGATAATGTTTTCATTGGCATCGCGCAGGGCCGTAACCGATACCACTGCCGGAAAACGGCTGCCGTCTTTGCGGATATAAGTCAGCTCGTAAATATCCTCTATGCCCCGCGAAGCCTTGAAGACCAACGCCTCAAAGCCCGGCGTTATCGTGGTCCCGAGTTCGTCGCTTAGCGAGGTGGCACGCGCGATCAACTCCTGGGAATCGGAGATGTCGGCCGGGGTGATCTGGTTCATTACTTCGGCCGCCGTGTAGCCCAACATGCGCTCGGCGCCGACGTTGAAGATCTGGATGACACCCTTGGCGTCGGTGGCGATGCTCGAGAAGTTGGCGCTGTTGAAAATCGCACGCTGCAAGGCCCCCTCTTTGAGCAAT
>JAPLJG010000073.1 GCA_026388735.1 Deltaproteobacteria bacterium | reverse complement strand
GCCGAAGAGCTAAAATTCGAAATGGCGTGCTTGTAGTAAAGGACCAAGCCCGTAAGAAATCCTTGGCCACGTCCAAGCCACGGTCTCGCGCATCATGAATGCTCTCCGCATCCAACGTCAACTGTAGCGATAAAGCGGTAGAGCCTTGTCTTGGGTCCGACTTTGCAATGGACACACTGACTTCGATGCCACCTTCCGGCAAGACTACGTGCAGTGTCGTCTCCGAGGGCACCAATGTCGCCAAGGATTCAACTTCAAGGTCGAGAAGAAAGCGTGCCATGGCTCTTATAAAAACCTAACGTTAATATTGGGTTGATTTGCGGATGCTAAAAGGGGGGGGGGGAATGCTCGAAAAATCATTTTTATGTCCACTCTGAGTACCTTATACGGAATACGTGAATTCTCCAAAACTATTATCCGCTTCCACAATCTCAGCCGAACAACCCCATTCAGCCTGTCAACTTTTCTCCAAGTCCCGAGGCCCGCTCCACCCTTCTGCCCACCGCCGCCTCTATCTCCTGGGGCCTCCCTACCAGGACAACTTGCCGCCGGGCCCGGCTGATACCGGTATAAAAAAGTTCCCTGCTCAACAGAGCCGAATCCTCACCGGGCAGGACCAGGGCAACCCAGTCAAATTCGGAGCCTTGGCTTTTGTGGATGGTCATGGCAAAAGCGGTTTCGTGCGCAGGCAACTGGCGCAGGGAATAAGAGCGAACCCCCTCCCTGCCTTCCGAAAAGAAAAATGCCTTGAGCCCCTCACCGTCTTCCCCAGGCCAAAGGATGCCGGTCTCGCCGTTAAAAAGCCGCAACGGGTACGAATTGGCCTGAATCAGCACCGGTCGTCCCTTGTACCACGGGGTATTGGGCTCAATCAGCCGATGCAGGGACAAAACCTTTTCCGCGTACCTGTTCAGAGATGAGACCCCCATCGGCCCGGTCCGGTGGGCGCAGAGCAGGCGGAACTGTTCAAACAGGGTCAGGGCCGCAAACGGGCTGGCCGCCTCCAGAAAGGGACGGTATCCGGCCAGGATCATCTCCGCCAGGGGATGACTCGGATCAGTCTGCACAAGCGGAGGCAGCAAGCTGACCTCTGTCGAGCCCTGCTGACACAGGGAAACCGCCTCTTCCGCCTTACCGGCATGTATTGCGCTGGCCAGGGCGCCGATCCCCTCATGCGGAGAAAAACGAAAGCTTTCCGTGAGCCGGACAACGCACCTGGCCAGGGGATTGTTCCCCGCCCCAGCGCCATCCAAAACCGCCGCGCAGATATCCCCCAGGATGGACCCTGCCTCCACAGAGGAAAGCTGATCCTTGTCCCCAAGCAGGACAAGCCGCGCCGTGGGCGGCACCGCCGCAAAGAGCTTGGCCATGAGGGCCACATCGCATATTGACCCACGCCCCCACCTCGGCCAAGATCACATCCTGCGCGGCGAATTCCTTGATGATGGCCTGGATTCGATCCTTGTCTTTAAGCGACACGTCGGGAGCAAAGGCGGCCCGATAGCCCAGGGCGCGATGGATGGTGGACGCCTTGGCGGGCATGGCCGCAACCAGCTCCTGCGGTAAAGCTGACTCCCCGGTTTTTTTCTGGAGGGACTCGGTGAGCCGGGCCGCAGCCTTGCCCGTGGGGGCAAGAAGCAGGATGCGCGGCGGCGGCTCTCCTGACGCCTTGGCATAGAGCAGGAGCAGAGCCAGATATTTGGTGACCAGCGTGGTTTTACCGGTGCCGGGTCCGCCGGTGATCAGGCCAAGACGCTGCCGAAAAATCCCGGCGCAGGCCTCGCGTTGTTGGGCATCTTGCTCCGTGCCGCTGAAAAGTTGGGCGAGGCAGGAGGCGAGCAGGTCCTCCTGAACCTCCACCGGATTTGCTGCCCTGGACCGGATTTCTTGGACCAGTTCCTCTTCGTAGAGCCAGTAGCGTTGCAGATACAGCCGATGTCCTTCGAGCACCAGCGGGGCAAGATTGCCATCCCGGCTCACCAGAGGGCTTTGCTGAAGTTCCGCGATGAGGTCTGCAAGCGAGGGCTCGATTGACTCCCCCTCCCTCGCCATTATCACTGCTGATGGGAGGGGGGCGGGGGGTGGGTGAAGTTGCGAGCTGCCTGTGTTATCGCTGTTTCCCCCTCTCCCAAAGTTCCCTCCCCCGCCGGGGGGGAGGGAACTTTGGGGACTTGTGCAGGAGGCTCCAGCCACCAGCCGTTTGAGATCGAGGCAGACATGGCCGTTGCTCACCGCTTTCCTGGCAAGGGCGGCGAGGACAAGGGTCCTGGGAGTTGCACTGGGGGCAAGGCGCTGGAGGGTTCTGACAAAATAGCGGTCGAACTGGTCCAGCATCCCGCTGGCAATGAGCTGTTCAATCTCCCTGATCATGGACCGCCCTCCCCTGCCAGGCTTTGAAATATCGCCGAGAGTTGTTCGACGCGGGCCAGGGGCGGCAGATCGGCAAACACTCCGAATTCCGGCCCGGAATCCGGGTGCATCCCCTTGAAAAAGAGGTAGAAAACTCCGCCGAAATCACGCTCGTACACATAACCGGGCAGGCGGCAGCTCAGATAGCGGTGCAGGGCCACGGTGTAGATGTGGTATTGCAGGAAATAATGATGGTGGGCCATGGCCGCAGGCAGTTTATCCCTAGCGTAATCATCCCGGTTAGCGCCGAGATGGTTGCTCTTGTAATCCAGCAGATACCATTTGCCCGCAAAGACGCAGACCAGATCGATAAACCCCTTGAGAAAACCGCGCAACGGGATAAAGCGTAAGGCTCGCAGGCTCTCGACATACCCGGCAGGAATCCCCTGGGGATGGTCGATAAACGGGCGGGCCAGAAGTTCGGCGGAAAGGCTGGCATCCTCGCTCAAGCCCGCGCCCACCGGAAAGGTGAAGGGCATTTCGTTGATCCGCTGCGCGTCGGTGAGATCGCCGAGACAAAAGGGATTCGTTGCGCAGAGCGGAGTTTTGAGCACCTCGGCGAATGCCCGGCAGACCGGGGCAAGCCACTGCTGCTCTGGATAGCCGTAAAAGCGCAGCTGCTCCCGCACCTGCTCCCGCAACGGGGCTGGGTTCTCTTGCGGAAAGGAGGCTATTTCAAAAATGATGTGGAAAAAGTTTCCAGCCACAGGGCCTTTGGGAAACTGGGCCAGGGGAATCAAAGCAGCGGTGGGACTCTCCGTAGCCATTTCAGGCACTGCCGCTTCCTCGGCCACCTCTGCGACCACTCCTTCCGGCTCCCGTTCCCCCGGGTCATGGCTACTCTGCGCGGTGAGATGGGAAAAACTGCCGATCCGCCAGACCTGGGCCAGCTTGCGCACTGGGATGCGACAGGCCAGAGACGCTGGAACACTCGGCTTGGGTGCTTGGCCCAACGCAGCCGTGCCCGGCTGCAACTGCCGAATCAGCCACCCTTCGCTTGCCCTGGCCCGAGCCTGAAGCCGATCCAGCAGCTCCTGAGCAGTGTACCCCTTGAGCTGCTCCTGCAATGCCTCCGGGTTGCTGGCTACATCGGTCGCAACCTGATCGCCATGGAGAAGCCAAGCCAATCCGCTGGTATCGTAGCCGGAGACCGGCGCCCAAAGGATATGGCAGCTATGCCGGGCCCGGGTCATCGCCACATAGGCAAGGCGCAGCTCTTCGGCAAAACGCTCACCCGCCGCCAAAGCCCTGGCCGCATCATCGGGAAAGAGGACGATCCTCCCCTGCCAGTCGGCCTCGGGATCATGGAGAGAGACAAAGGGCTGTTTGGATGCACCGGAGCCCCCCAGGCAGAGATAGGGGCAATAGACGATGGAATACTCAAGCCCCTTGCTGCGGTGGATGGTGACCAGCTGCACGGCATCCTCGTCGCTTTCCAGCCGCAGCTCCGCCTCTTCTCCGCTCTCGCCTGCGGTAAGGGTCTGACTGAACCAGTCCACCAGCATCTCCGGGCTGAAATGATTCCGGCTCTCCGTCTCCTGGAGCAGTTCGGCAAGATGCCGCAGATTGGTCAGGCGGCGTTCGCCATCCTCCAACAGAAGCAGTCTGCCGGTAACGCCATGCTCCTGCCAGGCCGCCAGCAGCATCCGCATGACCCCGTTTTTCTGCCAGACCTCCTGCCAGGCAGCAACTCGGCCCATGAGTGCGTACAGCTCGGATTCCGCCTGATTGAGGCGGTCAAGATCATTGCCGGTAAAGCCGAGCATCGTGGTGGCCAGGGCCTTGCGGAGCAGTTGTTCGTTGCCCGGTTCGGCCACCGCCGCCAGCAACCGCAGACACTCCTGCGCCTCGGTACTAGCCCAAACACTGGCCTTGCTCTGGAGGACCCCGTTGATCCTCCGGCCCCGCAAGGCTGCCTGGATCTCTGCTGCCTGGGTATTGGTGCGGACCAGCACGGCAATGTCCCCGGCCCGAATGAAGCGCTCCCCGATCCTCGTATCCCCAGCAAGCAGCCCGGCGATATCTCCGGCCACCAGATCCGGGATCAGGGGTTCAAGCTGCTTCTTGACCAAACGCTTCCCCTTAACCCAGCAAAGCCCCTCGGGCAGGGTGAGAAACTGGAGGGGGGATGAGCCAAGACTCGGGGAATGCCAGAGATCTTCCGCCCCAGGCCGCGCATCGACCTGGGCGTAGCTGATCCGACCATCGACAAAGGGATGGGTCAGATCGCCGAAGAGAGCGTTCAGCGCCGCGACCATTTGCCGGTCGGCCCGCCAATTGGTGGTCATGGTATGTTTTTCAGATTCCGCCTGACCGGCGGCCTCAAGATAGGCATAGATATCCGCGCCCCGGAAACCATAGATCGCCTGCTTGGGATCGCCGATCAGGAAAAGCGCCTCCTTGCCCCCTTCCCCATAGATGGCCTGGAAGATGCGGTACTGAACCGGATCGGTGTCCTGAAACTCATCGATGAGGGCCACCGGGAAACGGGTGCGGATCGCCTGGGCAAGCTGTGCGCCCTGCGCCCCCCGCAATGCCCGGTCCAGGCCGGTGAGGAGTTCATCAAAGGATTGCTGTTGCCCGGCCAGCAGACGCATGGGCAGTTCCGCCCGGATATACCGCGCCGCCCCGGCAAGGAACCGTGCCTGGCTGCTTGCCCCCATACCCTCGGCCTGGGCAACCAATCTGCCCCATGGCTCAAAGAAGGGGCTGTTGGGTACCCCCCCTTTTTTCAGGGCCGTTGCTGTAAAGACCTTGCCGTCCGGTTGAAAAATATTTTCCCCGCCGAGCAGTTCCGTCTGTCGCGGCGGGGAAAAGGCAACGGGTTCATCGTTGGCGAAAAAATCAGCAAGCCGATCCAGCAGACCATTGGTGAGCAGCGTTTTAAACGAAGCGGTCAACCCCTCTGCCTGGGCAAAGTATTGCACCAAGGCCTCACGCTGGTCCTGCCAGCACCCCCGCGCCTCGGCATAGAGTCGGCAATACTCCTGCACCAGGGGTGGAAGCTCTTCCTCCGTCGGGACCTCACCGACAATAGCAAAATCACCATGCCGGATCGCCTCCTGGGCCAGGGCCCGCAACTGGGCGGGGGAAACCCCTTGCCGCACCAGGCTCGCCAGCCGATGATCCAAAGCGTAAAGAAAGGTGCTCCAGTAATCGTCGGAGATCTCCTGCACCAGGAGTTGAGTTGCGCCGGTGAGCTCCAATTCGAAGAGCAGGCCGGTTTCCAAGGCGTGCTGCTGCAAAACCCGGTGGGCAAAGCCGTGGATGGTGGAGACTGCGGCCTTGTCGATATCGCTTACCGCCCGGGCAAGAAGACGGCGGTCAGCCTCATGGTCGAGGCTGCGCTCTAAAAGTTGGCATAAAAATGGATCATTCCCGCCGTCCTGATCCTGAAACCCCTGCACTGCCGAGCGCAGCCGGGTCCTGATCCGCTCATGCAATTCGGCGGTGGCCGCCTCGGTAAAGGTGACCACCAGAATCTGCTCCACGGTCAGCCTCCGCTCCAGCAACAGCCGCAGGTAGAGGGAAGTAATGGAATAGGTCTTGCCGGTACCGGCACTGGCCTCAATGAGCTGCACGCCGGTACTGGCTATAAGGAACGGATCAAAAGCCCGGCTCATAACTCCTCCATATGGTTGAGCATGGGCGCAAAGATGCGGATGGCAAGCTCACCAAAGGGTGGAGAAACAGGCAGGGCATCACCAAAAAGTTGTCGGCAGTAAGGGTCTTCGCCCTCGCCTGGGGTAAAGTCGTTGCCAAGGTACTCCTCTTCGGCCCTGGCAAAGGCAGCAATTCGCTGCTCCTGTTCGGTTCCCTTGCCTGAGGCAAGGATCTGGGCAAAAACAAGCCCGCTTTTAGGGAAAAACGGCAGAGCCACATTGGAGCCGTCAGCAAATAGACGTGCCAGCTCAAGCAGCAGGCTTGCCGCTTCGGGTACCGGAGAAAAACGGAGAACCTGGGCCGTACCCTTGTCGCGGCCTCTGCCGATCAGCACGGTTTCACAACGCTGGTCATCCGGGGCCACGGCAGAGAGAAAAAGATGCTCCAGCCAAACCGGCAGCAGTATCTTGCCATGGAGCAGACTGTTGGTCCAATACACATGCCCGTTTGGATATCTGCCGCTCAACTCGCCGTGCAGGGTGATCTCCGGAGAAAGAACAAGTTCCCGGCGCACAGGCGGAAGTTCTTGGTCACCTTCCCTTGGCCCATGTTTAAGAAGCTGTTGCACGATGGGCCGCACGGCCTCTCTGATTTCGGCAAAAACTGCTTGGGCGCCCTGACCCAGAGGAACCAGCCCTTCCCCCCGCCAGCGGGCGAGAAGGATTTCCGGTTTTGCCAGTCCCTCCCCTTTCATGGCCAGCAAATCGCGGCTCAGCTGGTATTTTTCCAGACCATCGAGATGGATGGGTTCACGATCCTGAATCGCCCGGCTTCTTTCCTGCAAGAAAAGGCCGAGCCGGTTTTCAAGAAACCAGCGGACCGGATGCGAAAAATAGCGGGACAAATCCAAGAGGGAAACGGGGGCAGGGCTCAAGGCTACCGGCGGCAAAGGCTCGGGCAGAAAGATATGCCTGGCGCGGCTCCCTGCCTGTCTTGCCTGGGCCGCCCGACAGTATTCCGCAGCAAAACTGCACAACCGTTCATCCGCTCCGGAAAAGTATTTTGAGCTGAAGGGCTGGAGCGGATGCCGAACCACGATCCGCTCCACCAGCCTTTTTCTCCGCCCATCAAAACTGTCCATGTCAGGACCGGAACCATCATCCCCAAGGCTAAAACTCTCGGCCAGGCTGTCAATCAGCTCTTCAATCACCACGGAGGGGGGAAGCTCCTTGCCGTCGCGCAGGGTATTGCCCAGATAAAAAATCAGAAATTTACTGCGGACGGCCAGCAAGGCTTCAAGAAAGACATACCGGTCATCGTTGCGTTTGGCCCGATCGCCCCGCTGGGGGTATCGGGCGATCAGATCAAAACTCTGGGGATGCTCCACCCGAGGAAAATCCCCATCATTCATGCCAAGCAAACAGATAATCTTGAAGGGGATCGAGCGCATGGGCAGCATGCCGCAAAAGGTAAGACCGCCCTCCAGAAAACCCTGGGCCGTTGCCTGACCGGAGAGTTTTTCTTTAAGCAGGATGATCAGCCCGTTCAGGTCAATGGTCTGGCTGAAACCCACATCCTGGACCTCAAGGGTAATCTGGGCCAGGCCATCACGGATTTTCTGGAGTTGCCAGGCCTGGGGGGAATCCTCTAGAAAAATTACTTGGAGCAGATCATTCAAAGCGCGCTGCCACTCTTGCATCTCCCTGGCCGCCGAGAGCTCCTCCGCCTGCCCAAACAGGGTCTCGCAAAAATGAATGAACCGACCGGCAAGCTCCGCACCCTGGCCCTCGATCTCCTCATAGGGAAAAACATCACCCAGGAAAGCCCCGCCTGCACGGACGGCATAACCCAGAGCCAAGCGATCGAAGCCAAACCGCCAGGTGTTCTGCCGGTCTTTCGGCTGCTGCAATGCCTCCCGGTGTAACTCGTCAACGCCCCACCTGATCCCGGTTTTTTCCACCCAAAGTCTGATTTTGGGCAGGTCATCGGGGGCAATACCAAAATTAAGGTGGATTGCCTCGCAGGTCAGCAGTTCCATCACCTCAGAAACCGTCATTCTGCCGGGAACCATCTGGAGGAATCGGAAGAAAACATCGATGAGCGGAGTGCCGCTCAACAGGGAGCGGTCCGCGATGCGAAACGGAATAAAGCGCTTGTCCTCCGGGGAGAGCCCGAAGACCGCCTCGATGAGCGGGGCGTAGGCGGAAACCTCTGGGAGCATGACCACGATGTCGCGGGGGGCAAGCACCGGATCATCCTGGAACAGGGCCAGCAACTGGTCCTGCAACACCTCGACCTCGCGAAGACGGCTATGGCAGGCATGGATGCGGATGGAAGCATCATCCACGGCAAGCATTTGGGGCGCGGCATCTCCGCCTGCCGGAGAGCGATGGCTCAGATGCAGGATATCGTTTTGCAGCACCTCCAGCATGGTCTGCGGCGCGGCATGGGCGGTGTAGTGCTCTCCCGTCTCGACATAGGAAACCGAGCCTTCAAGAACCTCCTGAAAATCCCGGGCCATGGCGCCCATGGAGGCAAGAAGCGGATGGCCGACCTCCAGATAGAGATCCGTCTCGTCCAAACCGGAAGGCAAACGGGCCAGAGCCCGGTGGGCATCCGTCTCGTCCAAACCGGAAGGCAAACGGGCCAGAGCCCGGTGGGCCTCGGCCTGGGAGCGGATGTCGGCGAAGTAGCCTTCCGCCGGGGAGAAAAGATGAAAATGCACCGGCAGGATGTGCGCCAGTTCGCCCATGATACCGAGATAAACGGTGGGCAGGGTGTCGATACCAAAGAGGGAAACCCTGGCGGGCAAAAGCTGGGGAAAAGGAATATTGCCTGCGGCCAGGGCTTGCTTGGCGCGCAGCATGAGCCGGGCCGGGGAACAGCAGCCCAGATGCACCACCAGCAGACGCCAGAGCTTGGGCTGCCAGATATCCTCCGCCAGATCATGGGCAAAGGCCCGGTTCTCTCCTTCCTCCCAGGCAAGGATCATCTCGGGCCGGTACACCGCGTACTGATCAAAGAGATGGGCGATCTGCCGGGCAAGCTGGAGTTTCTTGCTCAACGGGCCATCGCCGAGGTAGGAGGTCAGGGAAGAAAAATCAGGGTCGAAGCGACAGTCGTCCAGCAAAACGCAGATCACAAAGGCAAGCCGCTCCCGGCTATACCGCTGCACCCGATCGCCCTCATCGCCGAGGGTTGCTCGCAAAACACGCTGGATAAACTGCCGGGGATGGGGAAAATCGGGGTTGGCCCACACCCCGAACCTGGCGGAAAGCTGCATGGCAAGCCAGGTGGCCATGCCCTTGCTTTGCACGACAATGCATTCTGGGGCAAGCGGCGAGGAAAGCGGGGTGCGTAAAACGTCTGTCAGCGAGTCCAGCAGGGATTCAACCCTGTTGGCCCGATAGATATGCATGGCGCTCTTCATGATCGTATCCAACACCATGCGGCAAAGCTACAACAAAAAATCAGGCCGCCTGGCGCCGGAGACAGTCCTGTAACCTGATGACAAGCTGGCCAAGTTCGGGCTTGGAGATCTGATCGTCCGCGCCAACGGCATGTCCCTTGTGTAGCGCCAGATCGTTGACCAACGAAGAAAAAAGCATGACGGGGATGCCATCGTACCCGGTATTTTCCTTGATCCGCTTACAGAGATTATGCCCGTCCATACGCGGCATTTCTATATCGCTGACCACGGCCAGCACCGCATCGTGCAGGGTGCCATTAATTCTCAGTTTTTCCAGATACTCCCAGGCATCCTGCCCGTCGGAATGGGCAACAACCCGGTATCCAGCCTTTTCCAAGGTTTTTCGGATCTGATCCTGGATGACCCGCGAATCATCGGCAATGACCACGGCCTTGTCGGCCTGAATCCCTTCGGGGCCTACCGAGATAGAATGGGCTTCGGAATCAATAACCATGCTGGGATCGATGGTGGCGATAATACTCTCAAAATCAACCATCTGGATGATATTGCCATCCACGAGGCACACCCCGGTGAGGGAGCTGTAATGGGAAATAATTGGCGGCGGCGGCAGAATTGCCGTCCAGCTAACCCGATAGACCTTGTCCACCCCATGGGCAATGAAACCGAAAAACTTGCCGTTGATCTCGGTGACAATGACCACCCATTTGGCCTTTGCCTCCGGGGAAAGGTCCGGCTCATAGCCAAACCAATCACAGAGATCAATCAAGGGGATGGTCCGATCCCGCAGCAGAAAAACGCCTTTCATGGACGAAACGCTTTCCGGAATTTCAGTCAAGGTTTCCGGCATGGCCACCAACTCGCGAACCTTGGCGGCATTGATGCCGTACGCCGTCCTACTGATGGAATCGGTGGTCTGATCACGCCACTGGAGAAAAAAGGTGATGATCTCCAGCTCGTTTGTGCCGGCTTGCAAAAGAATATCGGTTTTATAACCAGTGGCTTGGCTCATGTAAGGCTCCAATGTTTCAGGATACTACCCAAGAAGAATGCTATCTTTCACAATTATAGGAAAGCGGGGAATTACTCAACTAAATAATCTTGCGCGGCATGGGCGGCAAGGGCGATGATCGGCATATGGCCACCACCCACTTGCCTGTAAAACGCCCATGATAGAGCGGAAAGCCACCAGGGCAAAAAGCAGCAGCCCGACTACCATGAGAATCTGCAACAGGGAGATGGCCCTAATCAGCGGATCATCAGGGAAAACCAAATGCGGCAGAAAAAATTCCGTGGACCCGCTGGTGAACTGGTTTGCCGCCAGGGTCTGAAGCACTGGGCCGTACACCGAATAAAAATACAGGGCAAAAGGAGAAATCATGATGATGATTTCAATACCGATCAGGCAGTAGGCCATGATTGTCCAGAAAACGAGCAGACGTTTCCCCTTGTCCACTACAGCCATCCACTGCCCTCCCTTCAAAAAAGATGTTTACAGCAGGTGCCCGACAAAACCGTCGATCGTATCGGAAAGCTGTTGCAAATCGATGGGCTTGCGCAGAAGGGCATGGGCCCCGCTGTGCTCAAGCATCTCCTCCATGTTCGGCACATCGATGCCGGTGATAACGATGATGAACATTTCTGGGTACCGCCTCTTAACTTTCTCCAAAACCTCATAGCCGTTGAGCCCCGGCATCCTTATATCAAGAGTCATGATGGCTGGCTTTTCCTCCCGGACGATATCAAGAGCCTGTTCGCCGTCGGTGGCAACGAACGCCTGAAACCCTATACTCTCCAGATGTCTCTTCAGCAACAGGCAGACGGAGGCTTCATCGTCCACAATAAGAATTTTTATTTTCCTCTTCATCCATACTCCTTTAGTATAACCCTATTTGCATCTGCCGATCCGCTTTACACCCGGCCCGACAGATGCCTTAGCAAAAGAGACTACAGCAGATGCCCAACAAAACCGTAGATCGTATCGGAAAGCTTCTGCAAGTCGATGGGCTTATGCAGCAGCGCATGAGCACCGCTGTGTTCAAGCATCTCCTCCATGTTTGGCACGTCGATGGCGGTGACAACGATAATGAACAGTTCGGGGTGCAGCCTTTTGACTTTTTGCAGGATATCATAACCGTTGAGCCCAGGCATCCTCATGTCAAGGGTCATGATGGCTGGCTTTTCCTCCATGAGGATATCAAGAGCATGTTCGCCGTTGGTGGCTATGAGCGTCTGGAATCCGATCTTCTCCAGAAAAAGTTTCAACGAGCGGCAGAAGGCGTATTCATCGTCCACAATAAGAATTTTTATTTTTTTCATCCATGTTCTCCGCTGGTGCTATCCTGTTTTGCCTCAGCCGGAGCGCATTCCTTCTGTCCCGGCTGATGCGTTGGTAGAAAGATCACAAACCGTGCGCCTTTCCCTTTTTCCGACTCGACCCGAATAGTCCCGCAATGGTTTTCGATGATGGAATAGACAATCCACAGGCCAAGGCCGGTGCCGTGCCCTGGATCCTTAGTGGTAAAAAAAGGGTCGAATATTTTCCCGATCTCGTCCGGACCGATACCGCCGCCGGTATCGCTGAAGCGGATTTCAACGCCATTGTCCTGTTGCCTGGTTTCAACAATAATCCGCTTGTCGTCTGCAGACATGGCATCTCGGGCATTGCTCATCAAATTAAGAAACACCTGGGCCAACTGATCCTCATCCGCTTCGATGCGGGACAAATCCGGGGCATAATGCCGCTCCACCCGCACATTGTCCAGGTTCAAATCATGCTCAAGCAGGGCGGCGGTCTTGTCAAACAACGCGTGCACATCGACCAGACGAACCTCAAAGGCATGCTGGTGGGAAAACGTCCTGAGGTTGTTGGTGATCTTGGTGGCACGTTTGATCTGGACCAGCATTTCATCGATATTTTTCCGCATGCTTGCGGGAATCTTCTCAAGCTGCATGACCTGGGCCAGGGTTCCTATGATATTCAGAGGATTGAGAATTTCATGGGCCACCCCCGAGGCCAGCGTGCCGATGGAGGCCAATTTTTCCTGACGAATGGCGACCTGCTGGGCCACCTGTAGATTGTCCAAAGCCTTTTGCAACGCATCCTTCGAGTCCCGCAGGGCCTGCTCCGCTTTTTTGCGCTCGGTGATATCCAGCCGGTATTCGATAATCTGCGTGACCTTGCCCTTCTTATCAAAGATGGGATGCGCATGGATCTCGTGCGTGGTTTCCTGACCGTCCCTGCCCTGCTCGACATATTCCATGAGAAAGGAGTTTTTCTCCTGCTGTACCCGCTCAAAGGGGAGGTATGGCGGCGGCGCCTTGCATACCTCGACTGGGCTGATTTGTTGCCCAAAACACTCGGCCAGCCTGCCCAGGTACCTTTGCGCTGAGGAATTGGCCAGCACCACCTCATAGCCCTTCGCCCCCACCACAAAAAACGGATGGGGCAGCGACTCAATGAGTTTGTTCAAAAATCTGTTCTGTTCGCCAATCTTTTCCTCTGCCTGCTTTCGGGTGGTAACATCATGGATGATAACAATGGTGGTAGCGCCCACGTCCCCTGCAACAGGTAGAAACTGTAGGGAAACCTGACGGCCATTGAGGAGAACCGGCATCTCTTCCGAAATTTTTCTGGGTGAGTCCGAAGGACCGTTCAATAAAGCGACCACGGTTTCCAGCGAGTGATCGGCAAAAATATCGATGAATTCCGTACCCAGCAGCATTTCTTCCGGTATCCCCACCAGTGCGACCGCAGTGGGGTTTGCAAAAATTATCTTCCTGTTCGGGGCAAACTCGAGAATCCCTTCGGACATGTTCCGCAGGATTATCTCAAAATGCTTCCGGGAAGAAAGCAGCTCCCTGGTGATCTCACGGGTCGCGACTTCATCAAGGCCAAGGATATCCCGGGACTTCTCCTGTCGTCCCTCCGGACTCGCCAGCTCAAGCACCCTGGCCACGTGCCTGGCCAGATTGCTCATGCTCCCTTTGGCGATGCAGGCATCCGCCCCAAGGGCCACGAAATCAAGCTCTTCCTCAGCGGCGATGGCCGAGAGAATAACAAGAAATACCCCTTGCAGATGGGGCATGTTCCGAATGATTCGGCACAGCTTCTCGCCGCTGATGTTGGGCATCACCAGATCGACAAAAATAAGATCCGGCACATAGGACTTCAGGATATCCAGGGCGCTCAGGCCATCCTCGGCAGTACGCACCTCATGCCCGTCTTTTTCCAAAAGGTTGGCAATGAGTTTGAGCACCATGGGATGGTTATCAACAACGAGAATTTTTTTACCCATTTCCGCGCGCACCTCTTTTTAGGTCAACAACTCCCTTTTCAGCCATTATAGCATAGCCGTTTTTTGTCCCAGAATTTTTCTTATTTAATCGGGACCGAAAAAATGCCCCTGCAAATTCAGCAAAACGCCTGACTCCATCCATCTTTTTTTGCAAATTGACTTCTGACAAAAGGGGAGTATAATCTCGCACCAAATCATAACGTTGGGGCCTTGGTCCAATCAGCCGGCATATTTAAGGGCCGTTACAAAACAACCCTTTGTTTTTTTGACCATTTTGCACGGCTCATTATGCCGTTTTATGCATGATCCGATGACACAATTATTTTTTTTACAACCACGGCTAACCCGCATCACGGAGAGTTTATGTCGAGTTCCCTGCGCTGGAAAATTATCCTCCTGCTCTTTGTAACCATTTTTGCCGGCCTTACCGTTGCCCCTTCCTTCACCAAGGTTCCGGCCTGGTGGCAGAAATATCTCGCTCCGGCAGGACTGAAGCTGGGTCTGGATCTCCAGGGCGGTATGCACCTGGTCCTCAAGGTGGACCTCAAAAAAGCCATCGAAAACAATCTGGACCTCTCGGTTCAGGATCTCAAGGAAGCCCTGGCCGAGAAAAAGATCACTGTGGTCCGAACCGCTTCCGGCGACGCACGCAAAATCATTCTCACCCTGCCTAACACCGGCGCCCTGGAAACGGTCAAGCAGACCATCAGCAAGGACTTCCCCGACCTGGTCGGCGACTTCCAGACCGACCAGGGAACCTTCCCCCGGATCATCCTCAGCCTGAAACAGTCAAAGATCGATTTTATCAACAACAAGGCGGTGGACCAATCTCTGGAGATTCTCCGCAACCGGGTCGACCAGTTCGGCGTGGCAGAACCAGCCATTGTCCGGCAGGGGACAGATGAAATCGTCATTCAACTCCCAGGGGTCAAGGACCCGCAGCGCGCCCTGAACCTCATCGGACGCACCGCCCAGCTCGAGTTCAAGCTGGTGGACGATACGGTTGGCCTCAACCTGCCGCAGCTCATCGACCAGGCCATCCAGGCCGGCCAGTGGCAGGAAGGCGCCAGTCGAAAACAGCTCAATCTCGCCTTGCAGAGCAGGCTCCCGGCCGGCACCGAGATCTACTTCGAAAAAGATGTGAACAAGAAAACCCATAAGGAAACCCGGGTGCCCATCCTACTCAAGAGCCAGGTGCTGTTGACCGGCGACATGGTCAAGGATGCCCAGGTCCGGGTGGGTGGCAACTTCAACGAACCCTATGTCGGCCTCGACTTTACCGGTCATGGCGGCACGGTTTTCGGCCAGGTCACGGAAAGAAGCGTGGGCAAACGCTTTGCCATTGTCCTGGATGAAGTGGTCCGCTCCGCTCCGGTAATCCGGGAAAAAATCCTCGGCGGTAGCGCTCAAATCTCCGGCAGCTTCAGCTACGAAGAAGCCACCGACCTGGCCATTGTTCTGCGCATCGGGGCCCTGCCCGCCCCGGTGGAAATCGTCCAGAACCTGACAGTGGGCGCTTCGCTCGGTCAGGATTCCATCAACAAGGGGTTGATGAGCGGCCTGTTTGGCACCCTCTTGGTGGTGATCTTCATGGCCGTGTATTACCGGCTCTCCGGGGTCATCGCTAACCTCTGCATGGTCTTAAACATCCTCCTGCTCTTTGCCGGACTGGCGATGATGGGCGGCACCCTGACCCTGCCGGGTATTGCCGGTATCATCCTCTCCGTCGGCATGGCGGTGGACTCAAACATCGTCATCTTCGAACGAATGCGCGAGGAGTTCGCCCTGGGCAAATCTGTGCGCTCCGGGGTCGAGGCTGGTTTCGCCAAGGCGCTCTGGACCATCATCGACGCCCATGTGGCGACCCTGATCACCGCCCTGGCCCTGTTTCTTTTCG
>JAPLJG010000066.1 GCA_026388735.1 Deltaproteobacteria bacterium | reverse complement strand
TTGCCTGGATGCTCCGCCGACGAGAAGATGACCTGCTCAACTACTTCGATGCGCCTATCGATAACGGCATCGTGGAAGGCCTCAACAACAAGGCAAAAGTCATCATCCATAAGGCCTACGGTTTCAAAACAGCGACAAACGATATCAGAAATCTTTATCACTGCATGGCGAATCTGCCATTACCGAGAACCATGCATACATTTGCGTGACGAACCTTAAAATTTAAGGAGTTAACCGGTGTGGATAAAGCCTATGCCGAGTTGCTGCAAATAAGCCCGGGTGATGCCACAACGCTTGTCGAGCGGGGCAACTTTAGATATAGAATGAGGCGCTATGAAGACGCGCTTTCTGATTACCTGGCGGCCATAACCGTGGATGGACAGAATAAAGAAGCCCGTCGAGGGAGGGCCATCTGTCTGGTCCTCCTGGGCAGGTCTAATGAACTCGGGGCAAGCGACAGGGATTTTACTGCAATTGAATATAGTGATGGCGGCACACAGCGTATTTCTTTTGCTGGTCTCGATTTGCGCAGGGCAAGTTTTCGGGATGTAAAATTTAATTTTTTGAATTTTACCGGCGCGGACCTACGCGGGGCCGATTTTTCTGGGGCAACGCTGACCTTATGCAACTTTGCTGCTGCGAAACTCACCGGGGCGAAATTTGAGAATCTTAAAAGTGCAGACCAAACCACTTTCGAAAAGGCCGAACTTGAACATGCTAATTTCAGGGGCGCTTGTCTTCGTGATGGTGTGAAATTTGGCGGGTCAGTGCTCGATAACGCCGACTTTTCGAAGGCGGACTTGTATCGAGCATCGTTCAAAAATGCATCGCTGAGGTCAGTCAATTTCAAGAAAGTATCACATCTCAATACGGCAGATTTCGTCGGGGCTGATTTGTCCGAGGCCGATTTGTCTGGTCAGAAATTAACCCAGTATGACATGTGCGATGCTAGGTTCGTTAGAGTTAAATTATATAATGCCAATCTGTCGAAAGCGGTGTTCTCTCGAAAGCCGAACTCGCCTGAATATAGCGATGACGACAACCATATTATTTCTTCGGTCATTTCTTTTGCTGATGCTGGTCGAGGAAAACAATTTTGCGGCGTTAATTTTACGGGAGCGAACCTGGAGGGGGCTGATTTTTCCTATACAATTCTCGATAAGGCTGTTTTCGCCGATGCGGAATATAACGAAAAAACCACCTGGCCCAAGGGGTTCGACCCTGCCAAAATTGGGGCGCGAAAAGTGCGATAGATGTCGTTGGGCAATTCAAGGGCGCTACCTTATTCCTGCGATTTCAGGCAGGGAAGATCTTGCCTGGGTTGAGGATGTTGTGCGGGTCAAAGAGTTTTTTGATCTCTTGCATGAGCGCCAGGGTTGGCGAGTCAAGCTCCATGGGCAGGTAGGCAGCCTTGGTCAGGCCGATCCCGTGCTCGCCGGACAGGGTGCCGCCCAGGCGCAGGACTTCTTCAAAAAGAAGCTGTTTGGCGGTGTTGGCCTGGCGCACCTCCTGCGGGATACTCCTATCGAGCATGATATTGACGTGGATATTGCCGTCTCCGGCGTGGCCGAAGGTGAAGATGATGACCCCGAGGTCCCGGCTTAATTTTTCTGTGCAGGAGACCAGTTGCGGCAGGCGGCTGCGGGGAACCACCACGTCTTCGCTCATTTTATGGGGCTTGAGGCTGAAAGCCGACGGGGAGATGGCGCGGCGGGCGGCCCAGAGCTGATTGGCCTCGGCGTCGCTTTCGGCGGTGCGGCTTTGGATGATTCCCGGTTGGGTCTGCAAAAACTCCGTGAGCTGGTGGGTGGCAAGGGGCACAGTGTCCTTCTGGCCGTCAAGCTCGATCAGGAGCAGCGCCCCGGTCTCTTCCGGGAAGGGGATGGGTAGTTTGTCCCGGACAATGCTCAGGGCGGTGCGGTCCATGTATTCCAAGGTGCAGGGGGTATGGTGGGCGAGAATCTGTGCCACCAGGCTGGTAGCCTCGACCATGCCTGCGCAGAGAACCAGCAGGGTGGAGCGGGCCTCTGGGGCGGGGAGGAGCTTTACCGTGATCTTGGTGATGATGGCCAGGGTGCCTTCGGAGCCCACCAGCAGGCGGGTGAGGTCGTAGCCCACCACTCCCTTGGCGGTTCTGACCCCGGTATGGATGATCCGGCCATCGGGCAGCACCGCTTCCAGGCCAAGGACATAATCGCGGGTTACCCCATATTTCACCGCGCTCGGGCCGCCGGCGCATTCGGCGACATTGCCGCCCATGGTGCAGAACTTCAGACTGGCCGGGTCGGGCGGATAATAGAGGCCGTGCTTGCCCGCCTCGGTGCGCAGATCTCCGGTGATGACCCCCGGTTCGACCACGGCGATTTGGTTGTCCCGGTCGATTTCCAGGATGCGGTTCAGGCGGCTCATGACCATGACCAAGCCGCCCGCCACCGGCAAGGCGCCGCCGGTCATGCCGGTGCCAGCTCCCCGTGGCACCACGGGAAACGGGGTCGCGGAGGCCAACTGCATGATACGGCAGATTTCCTCGGTGGAGCCGGGAAAGACCACGGCGGCGGGAGGATATTCCTGGCCGGTGCCGTCATAGGAGTAACAGGCCAGCTCTTCCGGGACCGTGGTTACCTGGTCTTGGCCGACAATTTCTCGCAGTCTCTGGATGGTGTCATGGTTCATCGAGCTTTTTTCCGATGGGATGTTGTAGGCCGTTGTTCAAGTATAACTGAGCCTATGGAATTTCGTGAGCGGCATAAGGAGCCGTAACGAAATGGCAAGGAATGTAGCAGCGCGGCCTAGGCTACTGTCAACAGTGATGGGGCTTTATTTTGTAACGGCTCCTAAAAATCCCTACAAAATAGACAGGGAAGTTATTATAAGAATACGTACTTGGTAGACACTTCGCTGTTGCCCCGTGTTGGCAGCATGATTCCTTACAATTCAGTACGCAACTATTTGGAAAAAAGCTATGGAAAAGAAGATTCGTTTGGCCCTTATCGCCGGGGGCAAATCCGGCGAGCGCGAGGTTTCTCTGGCCGGGGCCAAAGGAGTGGAGCAGGCGCTCAGTCGGGAAAAATATGAGGTTCGCCGCTATGACCCGGCCACGGATCTGGCCCAGTTGGCCGTAGATGCCCCAAAGATTGACGTGGCCTTTATCTTGCTGCATGGTCTCTTTGGGGAGGATGGCACCATGCAGGGTTTTCTCGATCTGCTGGGTATACCCTATCAGGGTGCCGGGGTTCTCGGCTCTGCCCTGGCCATGGACAAAAATCTGGCCAAGGTTCTCTACCAACAGGCCGGGCTCACCGTGGCGGCCTGGGAGATGGCGCAGCCGGAAGATCAAAAAAATCCCCGCCGGTTGCTTTCCCGGATTTCCTTGCCGGTGGTTATCAAGCCCATCCGCCAGGGTTCCAGTCTGGGGATGAGCCTGGCTCGCAGCGAAGAGGAACTGGTCCAGGGCCTGGCCAAGGCCTTTACCTTTGACAGCGAGGTCATGGTTGAACAGTATGTGCGGGGTCGGGAAATCACCGGCGGGGTGCTGGGCAACAAAGAACTCACCGCTCTGCCCCTGGTTGAGATCATCCCCGGCGAGGAGTATGCTTTTTTTGACTATCAGGCCAAATACCAGCCGGGCGCTTCCCGGGAGGTTTGTCCGGCGCAGTTGCCGCCCGAGGTGACCGCCAGGGCGCAAGCGATCGCCCTTACCGCGCACCGGGCCTTGCATCTCAAGGGATACAGTCGGACAGACATGATTGTTGCCGCCGATGGCATCTATGTGCTTGAGACCAACACTATTCCGGGGATGACCCCGACCAGTCTGTTGCCCCAGGCGGCCGCCGCCCATGGCTTGCCATTTCCGGCCCTGCTCGACCGCCTGATCGAGCTGGCCTTGGCCCAGAGATGAGTCCGGCTGCAGATTTTTTGAAATAAATCGGACAGGTTTGCTATACTCTGTAAAAAGACACGACAATCCCCGGCGAGACAGGGCCGGAAAAATCCAGCGGAGTAGCTGTCTTGACAGAATGTGCGCCGGGAAAAACAGGGCTCACCGCCCTGATTGTCGAGGATGATCAGGCCGTCTGCGATTTTTTGCAAAGGATCGTGGAAAAACTGGGCTACGCCGTTGTTGTCTGCAACACCGCCGCGTTCGCCCGGGAAGCTTTTGCCACAAGAATCCCCCATCTTATCCTCATGGACTGGTTGTTGCCGGATATGGATGGCTTGGAACTCTCCAAGACCTTCCGCGCCTCCGTTCGGGGGAAATACCTCACCATCTTGATGATTT
Organism: Deltaproteobacteria bacterium; assembly: GCA_026388735.1. Lineage (GTDB taxonomy): Bacteria > Desulfobacterota > Desulfobulbia > Desulfobulbales > Desulfurivibrionaceae > Thiovibrio. The sequence goes on along the minus strand of JAPLJG010000066.1, from coordinate 17,326 downwards.
CCAGTAAAGATAGCCCAGAGGATATTGCCACGGCCATTGCCGCCGGGGTAGACTACTTTATACCCAAGCCCTTTGAAAAAAAGGTGCTGGACATCTGGCTGTCCGCAGCTTCCAGGAATGTGCAGGATTGCCTGGTGCGAGAAGAGGCTGATCTGGCCCTGGCAAAAATCAAGGAAGATCTGGGAGACAACAACCTCCAGTTGGAAGAAGCCCTAAGCCGGGCCAATACCATGGCCATGGAGGCGGAGCAGGCCTACATCGAGATCAACCAGATCTTCAAGACCGTTGCCGGGGGCATTGTCCTGGTGGACAAACACTGCAATATCCTGCGCTGCAACGATTCATTTCTTGAGATGGCCGGGGTGAAACGGGAAAATCTGCATGCCCAGAAGTGCTACGAGATTTTCCACTCGTGTCTGTGCAACACCGAGGAATGTCCTTTACAGCGGATCAAGAAAGGGGTGAAGCGCGTTGAAAACGAGATAGAAAAGGACGGGCTGGAGGGAGTGACTGTCTATTACAGTACGATTTCTACCCCTTTTAAAGGGCCGGGCGGAGATCTCATTGGGATTGTCGAGCATATCACCGATATCACCGAGCGGGTCAAGGCGGAAAAGGCCTTGGCTGAAAGCGAACGCCGCTACAAGGAGCTCAGTCTGGTTGATGAGTTGACCAAGCTTTTTAACAAACGCTATTTTAACACGCACCTACAGCTTGAGGTGGAGCGGGCCAATCGGCATGGCCATCCGCTATCCCTGCTGCTGCTGGATATCGACAATTTCAAGCATCACAATGATACCTACGGGCATGCGGACGGCGACCGGGTTCTGGCCCGGTTGGGGCAGGTGATCGCTGAGTCGCTTCGGACAAATGATGTTCCCTGTAGGTACGGCGGGGAGGAATTCACCATCATCCTGCCGGTGACCAGCGGCGAACAGGCGACCGTGGTGGCAGAGCGGATCAGGGCCCGGTTTGCCGGGGAGGTTTTTCAACCGAACCCCCAGGAAACAGTGCGAAAAACCATAAGTATTGGCGTAACCCAATACCTTGCAGGGGAAAGCGGGCAGAGCCTGTTGGAGCGGGCCGACCAGAACATGTACGAGGCCAAGCAGGGCGGCAAGAACCGGTATGTCTTGAAGTAAAGTCCCCCAAAGCGGTGGTGGTTACGCCGCTCTCATCTCCTCATCAGAACCTTTTTTCAAAATAGGGCGCAAGCACCTTGGGAATGGCGATGGAGCCATCGGCCTGCTGGTAATTTTCAAAGATGGCGGCCAGGGTACGTCCTACCGCTAAGCCGCTGCCATTCAAGGTGTGGACCAATGCGCTTTTGTTCTGGCCCTTGGGCCGATACCTGATTCCACCCCGCCGGGCCTGAAACTCCCCGAAATTACTGCATGAGGATATCTCCCGGTAGGTATCTTGAGCGGGCATCCACACCTCGATGTCGTAGGTCTTGTTGGCGGAAAAGCCAAGATCGCCGCTGCAAAGCTGCACCACCCGGTAAGGCAGCTCCAGAAGCTGTAATACCTCTTCCGCGTCCGCCAGCAGGCCTTCCAGCTCGGCGCTGGAGGTTTCTGGGGTGGTGAATTTCACCAGTTCCACCTTGTCGAACTGGTGCTGGCGAATAAGCCCCTTGGTGTCTCGGCCGTAGGAGCCGGCCTCGGAACGGAAGCAGGGAGTGTAGGCCGTGTATTTGATGGGCAGCTCATGCTCGGCCAGGGTTTCGTCCCGATGCAGGTTGGTCACCGGTACTTCGGCAGTGGGGATCAGCCAGAGATCCCAGTCCTTGATGCCAAAGAGGTCCGCCTCGAATTTCGGCAGTTGGCCGGTGGCGGTCATGGTTTGGGAATTGACGAGAAACGGGGGGAGGATCTCGGTGTAGCCGTGCCTCTGGGTGTGGAGATCGAGCATGAAGTTGATCAGCGCCCGCTCCAGGCGGGAGGCAAAGCCCTTGAGCACGGCAAAGCGGGCTCCGGAAAGTTTGGCTGCCCGTTCAAAATCGATGGTCCCGGCCGCTTCCCCCAGTTCATGGTGGGCCTTGGCTGTAAAGGCGAATTGCGGCACCGTGCCCCAACGCTTGATTTCCAGATTATCCTTGTCGTCGGAGCCCTTGGGCACGGAATCGTCGCAGAGGTTGGGCAGGGTCATGACGATGCTCTGAAGATCTTCCTCCAGACTGACCAGATCGGTTTCGATCTCCTTGATCCGCTCCCCCACCTGTCGCATTTCGGCCATGGGGCCTTCGGCGTCGGCCCCTGCCTTTTTCAGCTCGCCGATTTCTTGGGATGCGGTCTTGCGTTTGTTGCGCAGCGATTCCACCTCGGAAAGCAGGGTGCGGCGTTTTAGGTCGATGGCGGCAAAATCGTCAATGCGGGAATCGGTGATCCCTCGGAAGGCGAGTTTTTCTTTGACGAGATCCAGATTTTCCCTGATAAAACGCAATTCAAGCATGGATATCCCCTTTGGTCGGTATGGGCTCTAAAAGTACTGTCAGAGGGGGTTGTATCATGGCGTAGGGTAGAAATCAAGAGGGTGGAGCGGGGGCAAACAACCTCTCAGAAAAGGTTCGGGGGGCAGAGGCGCAGGGAGACATCTTCCCCGGCCAGGAGATGCTTGCGGTTTGCGGGCAGATGGATGATGGCGTTGGCCACCTCATTTTTGTGGGTGGGGCGGGCGGTGAGACTCTTGCCGTTCAGGCGAACCACAGCGCCTTTCAGGTTGAGCAGCCCTGTTTTTTTTAAGAGTATTGGGGCGGTGAGGGTGGCGCGCACGAGTGGGGGCAAGGGGCGCTGTTGCCCCTGCATCCTGCGTAAGGCCGGCAGGACAAGTTCGTGAAAGAGCAGGAAAACCGCAGGCGGCGGGCCGGGCAGGGCAAAGATCGGTTTGCCGTTGTAAAGGCCGAACATGGTTGACCGGCCAGGCCGCACTGCCAAGGCGGTGTACACCGGGTGAATTCCGAGTTTGGCAAAGGCCTGGGGCAGGAGATCGTAGTTGCCAGGCCCCATGCCGCCGGTGGTGATCACCCCCTGGGACGGGCCATGCAGGGCATCTTTTAAGGTGGCGACAATGCGGTCGCAGTCATCGGCCACCAGGCCAAGATCACGGGATGTCGCTCCCGCCGCCCTGATGAGAGCGGCGAGGAGGAAGCGATTGCCGCCGATGATCTGGCCAGCCTCCGGGGTATCCGCGGTATCCAGCAATTCGCTGCCCGTGCAGATGATGGCCAGCTCCGGGCGGGCAATCACGGAAACCTGGGCTAGGCCGCTTTCGGCAAGGAGCGGCAGGTGCTGGGCTTCGATTCTGGCCCCGGCCCGGACAATGGTCTGTCCGGCCGCGAGGTCCGTGCCTCTGGCGCGGATGAAGGCGCCGAGGCAGGGTGGGCTGTTCGCCAGCACCATGTCTTCTTTTCTCTTGCACCGCTCAAAGGGCACAACCTGATTAGCCCCGGGCGGCAAGGCGCCGCCGGTCATGATCGCAATGGCGCTTTTTCTGGCAAGCCGTGGCAGATCGGTGGTGCCTGCGGCAATCTCGCCTGTTACCCGTAGTGTTACTGGTTCTGCGCCCGCAGTCAGGTCGCGGCTGTTGACGGCATAGCCGTCCATGGAGGAGCGGGCAAAGTCCGGCACCGCACGGGTGGCTGTGATGGCTTGGGCGGCTATGCGGTCGCTGGCCTCCGGCAGGGGGATGGTCTCCGCTGCCAGGACGGGGCTGTGGCTGACAATCAGCCGTTGCGCTTCCTTGAGGGAAAGAGTAGGCATGGCTTACGGCCCCATGGAGGCAAGACGGGCAAGGTCGTGCTGGTGGTTGATGTTCTGGAAGGTGGTGAAGTCCGGGAGTATTTGCAAGATCTCTTCGGCTGTGACCTTGCGGATGCGCAGTTTCTCGTACACCATGCCGATCTTGCACTTGTTTTTGCTGAGATGCTCCTCGATGATCGGTAGGGCCGTTTTGCTGTAGACGGCGTACAGTGGTTCCGGCCCTTCGGGCAGCCAGGGCAGCACCACCTCATGGTCCCCGGGCAGTTGGCAGAGGAAGCGGATCAGGTCTGGGTTGAGCAGGGGCATATCGCAGCCGCAGATAAAGGCGCGGGGCTGGTTGACCGTTCGCAGGGCGGCGTGGATTCCGGCCAGGGGGCCGCAATTGTGGTACTGATCGGTAGCCATGGCCCAGCCAAGGAATGCATACTCTTCAGGGGTATTGGTGATGAGCAGGGTTTCGGGAAAAAGCCCGGCAAGCCGACGGGTGATGCCCTCGATCAGAGCGGTGCCTTGATGGAGGGCCAGGGCCTTGTTGCTGCCGAAGCGCGAGCTTTTGCCGCCCGCCAGGATCACCCCGGCAACCTGAGCAATCTGAACCGTCATTCCGGCGGGGCCTGGCGGATGGTGATGATAATCTCCTCGGGGTTCTGGCACCCCTTGAGTGAGCAGGTCATGCCGGTGATGGCCTGGCGGAGAAAGCTCTCCACGAAGGTGTTGAGGTAGACGGGTTGGCCGTTGACCAGCAGGCTGGTTTTTTGCCTGGGGAAGGGCTTGATGAAGCGCTCTTCGAGAAAGTCGGCCAGACCGACGATGTCGTCCAGGGCAAAGCAGGGGAGATCTGTCGAATCGGCGGTGTCGCTGACCATGGCGACCCAGGTTTCATCGCGATCCGGCAAGGGCTCGGCATGCAAGGCCTGGCGAAAGACTTCGATCTTGGGCAGGGTCAGGCGTTTGTAGCCTTCGGCGATCACCAGGTCGATGTCGCCGTAATAGCGGCCCACCAGCTCTTCAATGGTCAAATCCTCGGGCACATCGCGGATAATGCCCAGGCCGGTGGGGGAAGAGAGGGCCACGGTGCTGGCGCCGGCCTGCTTGTGGCGCCAGGTGTCCTTGCCGGGTTTGTCCATCTCAAAGGCATGGACATGGTGCTTGATGGTGCCGATCCGGTAGCCGCGCCGCCGCAATTCCGGGATAAGTTTTTCAAGCAGCGTGGTTTTGCCGGAGTCGGGCTTGCCGACGAATGCGATGACAGGGGGCATGGTGGTGGTTGCCGTGGGTTTCGGTTCAGCCCGGCGGCCAGGACAGGGTCCGGCCACCGAGAACATGGAGGTGCAGATGGAAAACGGTCTGGCCTGCGTCGGCGCCGTTGTTCATGACCAGACGGCATTGCTCCACGCCGTTTTTCCTGGCCAGTTGCGCGCCGATGCGGACGACCTTGCCGATGAGCGCCTCATCTTCGGCGGACATCTCGCCCGGGCCGCTAAGATGTTTCTTGGGGATGACCAGGAAGTGCGTGGGTGCTTGGGGGGAGATGTCCCAGAAGGCGAAGACTTCGTCGTCTTCGTAGAGTTTTTTGGCCGGGATTTCACCGTTGATAATCCTGCAAAAAAGACAGGGGTTGCTCATCTGTTTCTCCTTATTTGTAAGCTGACTATCGGTCGCAGGATACTGTTCGGGTCGGATTCTGTCAAATGTAAAGCAGGGCGGCGGGCGGTGGGGAGGCCAGTCTCCCTGATGACAGTTTGCGGCTATTCTGGTACTGTTAGCGTGTACGGTATTGCATGGGAAGAGTCGGGGCACATAAAACGAATTCATTGGAAAATCGGCAGAGAGGCATGGTATGCGTCAGTTTGTTGTTGATGAGTTGAGCAAAGAGGAACAGGATAATCTGGAGTCGTATCTGAAGCGGACCTTGAAAGCAGCCGGTATGGAAGGGATGTTCTGGCTGCCGGTTCCCGATGATCTGCTGGCTGAAGCCCAGCAGGGACATGAGCAATGCGGCCCGTTTTTTTTCGGGATTGAGTTGGGCCGGAACCGGCTGATCGCCGAATTTCTGGTCCGTAGCCAGAGCAATCTGCATTGCTCGTGCATCAGCTATTCCACCCCGGCCCAGCGCCAGTTTCTCCTTAGTTTTCTTGACCGGATGCTGGCGGATGAACATATCAAGGCATAGGGACTGATCGTGCGGAACGCCGTTTTTCTCTGTCTGCTCATGGCGTGTGTTGGCGGCCTTCCGGCGGAGTTGTGCCGGGCTGGGGCCGGAGCGGATCTTACGGAAAAACAGTTTGTCTGTCCGTTTCCGGAGACGACAACCGATGTTTTACCCATGACCTACGCCCAGATCATGGGAGATGCTGTCCCTGTTTATGCCCAGCCGCAGGACGAGGCAGCCGGGCTTTCCCCGGTTCGGGTTACGCGAAAGGGCTTTATGTGGGTCAGCCTCAGTGATCCACGCCCGGTTATGGTGGACGGGCAGAGCTGGTACAAGATCAATGAGCGGGAATACATGCGGGCGGACAAGCTCCGGCTGGCCAAACCCTCGGGGTTTCAAGGGGTCATGGTGCCGCGGGACTTTGACAAGAAATTTGCCTGGATGATTTTCCACACCCGTGTTTCCCCCGGCCCAGGAGTGCCTCCGGTTGAAGAGGAAGATCCGGCCGTGGTGCCGGCAAGATCCCTGGTCATTGTTCATGAGATACAGGAAGCCGAACAGCGCAAGTGGTGCAGGATCGGCACCGGCGTCTGGGTTCCGCATTCTCGCCTTGCCATGGTGATCCACAGCAGCCGCCCGGAGGGAGTTGGTGGGACGGAACGCTGGATCGAGGTGAATATTACCGAGCAGACCTTATCTGCTTATGAGGGAGATCAGTTGGTTTTTGCCACCATGATCTCTTCCGGGGATGAGCGCTATCCAACGATCAAAGGGCTGTTCCGGATTTGGGCCAAGGTCAGGCTCGGCAAGATGAGCGGCGGTGAAGATGATTCGGACCGCTATTTTGTGGAAGATGTGCCGTGGCATATGTATTTTTATAAATCATACGGGCTGCACACCTCCTACTGGCACGACTTTTTCGGTCTGCCAAACTCGCATGGCTGCGTGAACCTGGCTCCCAAGGATGCTTTTTGGTTGTTTGAGTGGACCAAGCCCAAAGCCAGCAAGGGGAATTGGCAGGAGGCGACCCAGGCCGATCCGGGAACTTGGGTCTGGGTGCATGAAACGCCGGTGGCCGTTGGGGAGTGAGTCGGCTTACTGCTGGATGACAACCTGGGTGCCCAGGGCGACGACTTTGAATAATTCCTCGATGTCCTTGTTATGCAGCATGACGCAGCCATAGGTCCAATCCCAGTTTTCGCCGCCGCCGTGGATGAAGATCTCGCCGCCCAGGGGGGTGTCCCACGGGGGGATGGCTTTTTTGGAGATTCTCTCAACGATTCGGTCGTGGTCACTTTTGCTGATGAGTTTTTGCTCAAGACCCCGCTCGGCGTCCTGAATGCTCGGATAGCTCAAGCCCAGGGACAGGTAGTATTTGCTGCGCGGATTTTTCATGCAGATATAATAACAGCCTTCAGGAGTGCACTTGTCCCCCTGGCGGACTTTTTCGCCAACTGGATTGAAGCCAAGCTTGACCGGGTAGGTGCGGAGCAGCTTTTCCTCGGAATAGAGGAAAAGCTTTTTTTTGGCTTTTTTGATGACTATTTTTGGAGACTTGAGGGGCGCGGTGACTGGCAGGCCCGGGTCTTGATCTTCATCATCCTGCGGGTCGCAGGGCGCATCCGTCGGGAGCTGGGCGGTTTGTGGGGAAGGATTTGTGGCGCAACCGCTGTGCAGGAAGGTGAAAGAAAGGATGAGCAGTACGAAGAGAAAAGCAGGCGGGGTAGATGATCCCAGAACAGAGAGGCGTGGTTTCCAGATCATAGTGCGAAGTCCATCATAAGGTTAAGTCGCAGTTCCCCTTGCCGGAAATTTCAGGCAAACATGAAGAGGTCACAGGCCTCATCGGCAACAAACCTAAAAAAGCATACGCCATTTATGGCTAAAATGCACAGAAAAACCAGATCTTGCTGGGCAAAAAAAATCCCCGGTCAATAATGACCGGGGATTTGCTTCAGTCCATATCGGCTGAAAAAGTCTTGTTTACCACCAGCAGATGGTCTGGTCGACGGTGAAAACCTTATCCAGCAAAGCGCTGTAGTCCGGGCTCTCAACATTGAGATCAAAGGACTCAACCTCGCGACCCTCGGAGACGATCTCCACCAATTTCTTGGTATCGTCAGTGGGCTCAGAACGGTATACATTCAAGAGTTTCATCGGAACACTCCTTATTGTTTTGAATTATCTTAGCTCTTGTCGGAGCGGAGAATGCCGTAGGGGATGATGATCTCGAGGTCGCGCAGCTGCTTGCCGATCTCCTCAAGGGTGATCTTGACCATGCCGTGGTTCTCGACATTGGCGTCCACGGTGCTGTAGACCTCGCCTTCCATGTCGCGAACCCACTCGATGTTCTCTTTGTGGTAGTCGCTCAGGTCGGCAAGTTCGTTGTTCATGACATAGGCATACGAGTACATGTTCTCGACGGCCAGGCCCAGGGTGGAGCGGATGCCGTCCAGAGTGTACTCCTTGTTTACTAACAGAAAACCTACTTTCTTGGACATGGTTCTCTCCTTATAAGGTCAGGTAGCATTCGTAGTCTTCGATGATTTCGCCGTGCTGGGACTGGGTGGCCATCTTCTTGGCCTCAAGCCCTTTGGGAATATCGGCGGGATCATAGCCTGCGTTTTTGTAGCTGTCTACGCAGATGGACACATCGTCTGCCAGTTCGCAAAGCTCAGGGAACTCCTTGCACTTGGTCAGATGAACACCGAACCAGCTGAAGAAAACCTTTACCTTGGAACCCTTGGCCTTGGCGGCCTTGGTGATCCCCATGACATGGCGCATGTTCTGGGGAGAGGTAACAAAAATACCTAAACTTTTAGCCATTTCCTGTCTCCTGATGCAAAATTAAAAGGCGCAGAGCGTGTGCCTGCGCCGCTTCGTGTGGAGTGAAAAAACCTATTTCTTCTGGAGGTAGAAGCGGATGAAACCGGAGTCTTCCTTCTCGCCCAGGTAAATATGGCCGGAACGGGTGCACCAGCCGGGCAGGTCGTTGCGGGAGCCGGGATCGGTGCCGAGGATCTCCAGGATCTCGCCGGCGTTGATCTTGTCCATTTCTTTCTTGGTGCGCAGCAGGGGCATGGGGCAGCTCAGGCCTTTTGCATCCAGGGTGCGGGTCGGGGTGATACCATCCGGGGCTACTTTGACATCATCGCTCATGATTTTCTCCTTAGAAAAGGGTGTAGGGGGTAATTTTTCAAAGTAAAAATAAGCGGCAGCAGATTTCACGCTGCGTTTTAGCTCACATCCCCTCCGCGTCTTGGGAGGCTTTTTCACACAAAAAAAGCCAAGGCTCTTTCATGCAACATTGGGTCTCTACCAATATTCATGGGGCATGTCAAGGGAATTTATGAATGGCGGTTCATGGGCGGCAAGGAGGGAAAAGAGACCATTTATCAGGAGGATTAGGGGATATGTCCTGGCCGGAATCCGAGGGGATTATGGTCGGGAATGCCTGGAAAATTCTTTGCCAAACTTGACAAAATTTTATGGCGCGGGTAAAGGGGGTATCGGTACATAATCATTAGTATTCGGAAAAATTTAATAGGGATTTTCTGTTTTTTTGTTGGCTGGCTTATCTTTTTGTAATTATTTGGAAAAAAAGGGAAGAGGAGGTCTGGGATGGGCGAAGAAAGCGTTATGGGGAGCAAGGTCAAAGGGCTGTATAAAAAGTTGTGCAAGGACGAGTGGAATTCAGTCACCGCAGGCATTATTGTTGCCTTCCTGAGTGTTTTGATGCTTGTTTGGGCACGCCCCTGGGGCGCGGTTGGCGCCATCCGCAACTGGGGTGAGTGGATCATCTACGGCCTCGGTTTTTGGGACAAGCTGGGTCTGTGGGAAGCAGCGGCCCCCAAGAGTGCCCTGCTCGATTCCGGCTCGGTGATCGGCATCGGCTTTGTGGCCGGGGCATTTTTGTCTGCCAATTTGGGGGATAACTTCGACATCCGCATCCCGCCGGTTTTGGAGATGGTCAAGGGCCTGGTGGCTGGTGTGCTCATGGGCATCGGTTCCGCCTTTGCCGGCGGCTGCAACGTGGGCGGCATGTACAACGCCATCGGCAATCTGGCCGCCAACGGCTTCGCCATGTGGCTGGGCCTGGTAATGGGCGTGCTTCTTGGCCTCAAGTACATCTACTGGGAGATGGAGCACATTTCCTGGGGCTCCGGCGGTGCTAAAACCATCGAGATCCCGGTGCCCATGCGTCGGATTTTCGGCATTCTGGCCCTGGTTGGCCTGGTGTGGGGCGCTTATGCCTACGGGGACACGGTTATTCATGTTGCCGATTACACGAACCTGGAAGAGGGCGCGGCCCTGAGTATCGCAGGCGGGTTGAGTGGCATGCTGCTTATCGCCGCGGCCATTGGCTATACCATGCAGCGTGGTCGTTGGTGCATGGTGCAGGCCTTCCGTGAGCCGCACATGACCGGCGATTACACCCTGGCCAAGGGCGTCATGGTCAGCATCCTGCTACTCGCTGTCGGTATTGCGGCGGTCAAGGCCACCGGTCTCCGTGAGCCGATACATTATGTGCGCGGCACCTTCGGCTTTGGCGGAGTGTTCGGCGGCCTTATCTTTGGTCTGGGCGCCATGCTTGCGGGTGGCTGCGGTTCTGGCAGCCTCTGGCGGGTGGGGGAAGGCCAGGTCAAGCTCTGGCTGACCGTGGTTACCTTCGGGGTGTCCAATGCCATTCTGACCCCCAAGTTTAAGGAGTGGGCATGGGAAGGTACTGCCGAGAAAAGCGGCGTGCTGGGCCAGTGGATTTACATGCCGGATACCTTTTTGGGATACGGCGGCACCCTGGCCGTGATTGCTTTATCCATGTGCCTGTGGTACCTCATTGTCAGCTGGAACGAGGATACCGGCAAGCTGATGGTTGAGATGTAAGAATTATGCATCATGCCACTGGTCGGCATGGCTGATGACAGATCGCATTCTCTGGACTCCGGGGAATGCGATTTTTTTTGTCCGGTATTCCGCCTGCGGTAAGGCCCAGCGGTTATTTCCCTTGACAGGGCTTTGCCTGCCGTCCTAGCATTGTTGTACGTCTCATGTCGAGGCGTACCCATCTTTTCTTGTGTCCGCACGCAGGGTGTTTCTATGGTCGAGGCGGTTTCCGGGCTGCACCAACATGTTTCCATTGCCTTGGGGCAGCTGCTGCAAAACGGCGAGATTGTCGCCATTGTCGATGATGATGCGGCGATCCGCGAGCCGCTTAAATTTTATTTTGAAGAGCATGGCCTGCCCGTGGCGGAATGCGCCTCGGCTACAGATCTCATGCAGGTGCTGGCCTCCCGGAATGTGGCCCTGGTCCTTCTTGACATCGGGCTTCCGGATACCGATGGCCTTTCTCTTTTGCCCCAGATCGTAGATCAGTACCCCGATACCGCCGTGGTTATGCTCACCGGCGTTGCTGACCTGCGGGTGGTTCTGGACTGCATACGCAAGGGCGCCACGGACTATCTGTCCAAACCGGTGCAGTTTGAAGAGATATTTCACGTGGCGCGCAAGGCCCTGGAAAAGCGGCGGCTGATCTTTGAAAATCGCAAGTATCAGGAAGAGCTGGAAGAGGCGCATTTTAGAATCCAGTTGCTGCATCAGTTGTCGTTGAAAATGAATACCGTGTATCTGAGCACTGGTGAGCTTGATCAGATTCTGCGTGCGGTTTTGGTGGGGATTACCTCCAAGGAAGGCTTGGGTTTTAACCGGGCATTTCTGGTTATGTTCGACGACGATGGTCGGTTTTTACGGGGGAGGATGGCCATTGGCCCGAGTTCCCGGGCGGAGGCCGGGCGGGTTTGGGGGGAGATTCAGGAGCGGGATCTCGATTTTTTGGAGATCGTTGACAATCTCAAGGAAACCAGCTCCACCCAGGACGCTGCGGTCAACGCCATTGCCAGGGCCTTGGTTGTTTCGGCCGAGGACAAGGATAACATCCTGATCAGCTCCGTGCTGGGCCGGAGGAGCTACAGGGTTTCTCCGGAAAACGACTGGGTGCCTGTGCCCTTGGAGCGGCGCAACGGGAATGGAAGCAGGCGGAACAACGGGACCATGATGTATGAGCGTCGGGAAAAAGAGGAGGAGGCTGCTCCTGTTCTTGCCGCGCCCAGGGACCTCATCAATATCCTTGACGAGGATTCCTTTGTCGTGGTGCCGCTGTACTCCCCGGGTCGTTCCTTCGGGGTGATCATTGCCGACAATTATGTGACCCGGCGGGACATTCAGGACAGCCATATCGGCGCCCTGGAGCTTTTTGCCAGCCAGGCCAGTCTCGCCATCGAGCAGAGCCTTCTGCACAACGAGCGGCAGCGCAAGATCGCCGAGCTTGAGGCGGTGAATCAGGAACTCGACCGGAGCAAGGATCTGCTGGTCGAGGCGGAGCGCTATTCCGCCCTGGGCCATATGGCTGCCCAGCTGGTCCACATCATCCGTAATCCCATCACCTCCATCGGTGGGGTCTCCCGTATTCTGAGTAAAAAAAATGTCGATCCCGAGTGGGCAAAATACCTGAATGTCATCATCCACGAAACAGAGCGGGTGGAGTCCACCTTGGAGGATCTTTTTGCCTTTGTCGGGCAGAGCGAGATCCGCAAGGAGGAGCTGGCTCTGTGCGAGGTGATCAGGAAAACTGCACTCCTGCTCCAATCGAGCATGGCAAAACATGGCGTGACCTGGGAGATGGAATGCCCTGCCCCTGAGCCGGTTATCCAGGGGGACATGCATCAGATCCGTCAGGTGTTTCTCCATCTGTTCAAGAACGCAGTGGAGGCCATGGCCGATGGGGGCAAGTTGACCATTGTCGTGGCTGTTGCGGAGGGGCAGGCCATTGTCTCGGTTATCGACACGGGGCCAGGTATTCCTGAATCCTATCTGGATAAGGCCAAGGACCCGTTTTTCACCACGAAAACCTACGGAACCGGTATGGGCCTGACCCTGGTTGAGCGGATTGTCAGCGCCCATGGCGGCAATTTTTCGCTCAAGCCCCACCCCGGCGGCGGCCTGGAAGTACAAGTGGTTCTCCCTCTTTAAGTAACTCCCAAGGCTATTTCACGGATATTTTGCACCAGGCAGGCGAGGCGGGACGAGATGAAAATCGAAGGAGCTCCCTTTTTGCTCAAGGGGATACAGTTGCCGGCTTCAGGCAGGATTGAGGCTGGAGGCAAGCCGGGCCTGCCGGCATCGTTGCTGTTCGGCCAGGGCCAGCTGGTCCGGGGCGAGGTGACGGGCCTTACCCCGGACGGCAAGGTCCTGCTTGATATCGGCGGGCAGATTGTTGAGGCGCGAAGCGAGGTGGCGCTGAAGCCGGGCAGTACCCTCTGGCTTGAGGTGCAGCAGACGGAGCCTCTGTGGCTGCGGGTGGCCGATAAAAAAGGAGCGGCCCAGGAGTTTTTGCGTCAGTACTATGCCGACCCTGCTGCCATGGGCAAAGGGTTGCGGGCCTTGCTTGGCCTGGCCTTTCTTTCGGAGGCGGAAAAAAGTTTGGCCGATCAGGCCGGGGTGCTCCAGAATTTTGCCAATGCCGCCATGGGTGCGGAGGCCGACCCTGACCGAATCATCCGCCTCCTGGCCATGTTGGGCAACGGGGGAACTGCGGAAAAAAATGGCACGGACCAGGTAGGGTCTGGGGCGCAAAAGCTCCACCAGCTGGTCGCCTTGCTGGCCGAGGACCGGGGCGGGGTCCTTGGCAAAGCCAATGCTGCCGCCATGCAGAAGCTTGGACTGCTTCTGGATTTGCAGGGCGAACTCAATGCCCTGCCCGCTTCGGCCCAACAGGCGCAATTTCTCGTGTTTCCCTGCCTCTTTACCATGGGTGCTGGGGTAGGGCAGTGGCTTTTCACCCTGGACCGCGGGGAGGATCAGGCGGCAACCGGCGAGGATCGGGGCTATACCCTTTCTTTCTTTCTGGAGATGAGCCGTTTGGGGGAGGTGCAGATCCAACTTCGGGTCAAGGGTCAGACCCTGCAAGGGGAATGCGTCGTGAACACGGAGGCGGTGCGGGAGCATCTGGCCCCGCAGCTTGCCGAACTTGAGGCGTTGTTGGGCAAGCTCGGCTACGAGTCGGTCCATTTTTCCTGCCGGGTTGCCAAGGCTAACATGCTGGAATCGTTGAAGACCGGCATTGAGGCTGCGGCGCAAATGGAGAGCGTTAGGATCGTTGACCTGGAAGCCTGACGGGGGTGCTATTTTTCTGGGCGTTGATGTCCCGAATTGCCTCGAAACCATGAGGCGGTCGTGCCGAGCAGGCCGATAAGTGCTGCTCCCAACACAGCGGCGTGCAGGGCAGAGAGGAAGGAGGCCGTATGCTCCGGCCTGAAATCCCGTAAATCAAGGCCGTTGGTAACCCCCCGAAAATACAAGGAGAAGATCAAGGCGGCCTGGGCTATGCCCAGAAGCATGCCCAGATTTCTGGCCGTGGCCAGAAGGGCTGCGGCAGCGCCTGCCTTGCTGGCTTCCACATGGCTTAAGACCGAGGCGCTGTTGGGTGAAAGAAACAGGGCTTGGCCCAGGCCAAGCAGCATCAACTGTCCGGCAATAATCAGCGGCGGGGTTGCAGCCTGAATCGTGGTGAGCAGCAATGCCCCCAGGGTGGAGATGCTCAAGCCCAGGGTGCTGATGGAGCGGGCGCCGACATAATCGGAAAGCCAGCCTGCGAGGGGAGAGACCACCAGGATTGAGGAGGGAATGGCCAGCATGACCAAACCTATTTTCGAAGGCGGCAGGTGGAGAATCCTGTCGAGATGAAACGGGATGAGCAGGATCACACCAAAGAGGACCATAAAGGAAAGCACGGCGCTGGCTATGGCCAGGCTGAAGTGGCGGTTACTAAAAAGGGCCATTGCCAGAATCGGGTGGGGCAATCTGGCCTCAATGACGATAAAACAACCCAGGGCGGCTGCTCCGGCCCCGCCGGTGATGAGCAAGCGGACGGCTGACCAGCTGGCCGAGGAGGCATGGGTCAGGGTCAGGCACAGTAGGACCAGGGCTGTGGCCCAGGTGAGGCTTCCCAGCCAGTCCAGGGGTCCGGTATAATGCCTGGTTGGCCCGGGCAGAACCCGGATGGCGAGGAAGGCGAAGACCAACCCCAGCGGGACCGTGATAAAAAATAGGACGCGCCAGGAGGCGAGTTCGAGCAGGAATCCCCCCAGGCTCGGGCCGCTCATCAGGCCGAGGGAAACGGCCATGCCGATCAGGCCCAGGCCTCGGCCCAGTTGTTCCTTTGGGAAGGCCTCTTTGATGATCGCGGGGCCTGCGGCCATCATCATCGCACCGCCCAGAGCCTGAAAGAATCTGGCAACAATCAGGAAGGCCAGGATTGGGGCATAGGCGCAGGCCAGGGAGCCCAAGCCGAAGATTAACAAGCCGGTGGTGTATATCCTGCCCCGGCCCAGTCGGTCGGCAAGATGACCCCAGAAAAGAAGCGAGGCCGTGATGGTGAGGAGATAAATCATCACCACCCACTGGGTGTCGCCCAGCGAGCTGTGGAAGTCCTTCATGATGAAGGGCAGGGCGATGTTCACCATGCTGCTGTCCAGGGTGGACATGAAGACGCCGGTGGCCACGATGAGGAAAATGGGCCATTTGTTTGCAGGGGAAGACACGGAAGGGATCTGTTGCCTCGGGGAAAAAGAGTGGGATTGGCAGGCCGGTTGTAATGGCCGGGATGATTTTTGGTACTGTATCGCAAGTTGGCTGATCCTGCAAAGGGGATTGCTGTAACCATACTGATTTCGAGGAGAAAAATGACTGGGATTTTAAGCGAAGGTGAGGATCAAAGAATTGCCCGGTGTGTCGCGGGTTGCAAGGATGCGGCTCTGGGAGAGATTCTGCGGACGGCGGCAACGGCGGCCCTTGCCGCAGGCAGCGTCTTGCGAGATTTGTACGACAAGCCCCACCAGATTACCCACAAAGGAGCCATTGATCTGGTCACCGAAGCGGACGTGGCTGCGGAACAGACCGTGCTTACCATCCTGCGGGAAATGGGCGGCGGCATCGGTTTTCTCGCGGAAGAATCGCACGCCTCCTATGCGACCCTGCCCCAGGGCCCGGTTTGGGTCATCGATCCCCTGGACGGCACCACCAACTTTGCTCACAACTTTCCATTTTTTGCCGTGTCCATCGCCTATGCCGAGGGCACAACCAGCAAGGTTGGCGTGGTGTATGCTCCCATGCAGGATGAGCTTTTCTGCGCCTGCCTCGGTAGCGGCGCCTGGCTCAATGGTCGGCCCATCCAGGTTTCCGGGGTGGCAATCTTGCAGGACTCCCTGTTGGGCACGGGGTTTCCCTATGCCATTGCCCAGGAGGTTGAGGGGGTGATGGCTGCCCTCACCCGATTGTTGATGCGATGTCAGGGCGTGCGGCGGACCGGGGCTGCGGCTGTTGATCTCGCCTATCTTGCCTGTGGCAGGACCGATGGTTTTTGGGAGATCAACCTCAAGCCTTGGGACACCGCTGCCGCCATGCTGTTGGTGAGCGAGACTGGGGGCAAACTGACCACCTACGATGGTGCAGACTACACCCCCTATATCCCGGAGGTGGTGGCGAGCAATGGGCAGATTCATGCCGAATTGGTCGGGCAATTGGCGGATTTCACGGGGGGAAAGAAAGAACAATGATGGCAGTTTTTTCTAAAGGATATGTCACGTCCCTCTTGACCGTAAGGTTAGGTTTCATTCACGTACCCTCGCTCTAGTGCATCGCCTTGGTTCTCGAATATAGCCATCGCCGTGCTCATGCGTTTGAAGCCGAGTTTCTTGTAGAACGGCTCCCTCCCTGGTACGGAGTACAGGATGATTTTCTTGTGAGCGCTCGATAAGCGCACGAGATTGGAAACGATCTGTTTGCCGAGGCCAAGGCCCTGATGACTTGGCAGGAGGGCAACGTCGCATATATACGAACAGTCAACCCCATCCGCGAGTGCTCTGCCAACACCCACAAGCTTGCCTTCCTCGTATACGAAACACCTGAACATACTGTTCGTGAACGCGGTTTTCAGCTCGGCTGGAGTTTTGTTTCCAAGAGGCGCGGCACTATAGAGCGCGGCAAGTTCGTCCCAGTCGAGACTGTCGATCGAGTGTGACCAGATTAGCGGCATTCGGCGGTCCTTCTGAAATCTGAATTCCGAAACTTACTTTTCAAGACCTGATCCCGAGACTTTTTGTTGATCCATTATTTTCACTATATCTTCAACAATATCCTTGGGTAATCTTCCCTTCCCATTAATAGCCTGATATCTTCCAATAAAACCTTGCGGATCATCACCGACCTTAACGGTTATTACTTTTCTGGTTCGTCACGCAAATGTATGCATGGTTCTCGGTAATGGCAGATTCGCCATGCAGTGATAAAGATTTCTGATATAGTTTGTCGCTGTTTTGAAACCGTAGGCCTTATGGATGATGACTTTTGCCTTGTTGTTGAG
>JAPLJG010000046.1 GCA_026388735.1 Deltaproteobacteria bacterium | reverse complement strand
GGCCGTACCATAACCATACACACCGACAGAACCGGCTATGAATATCACAATCAACGGTTATGAAATTGTTGCCGAAGAAGGGATCACCATCCTGGAAGCGGCAAAACGGGCGGATATCCATATTCCAACCCTGTGCTACGTGAACAAGGGGACCTCGGACATTCCGTGCGAGATCTGCGTGGTCAGCGTGGACGGGGTTGAGGCGCCGGTGCGGTCTTGTATTACCCCGATACAAGAAGGGATGCGGATCACCACCGAGTCCAAGGAGTTGCAGGCCAAGCGCGCCGAGCGCATGACCCTCCTGATGGAGACCCATTTCGGCGACTGCAAGGCTCCCTGCAATCTCACCTGTCCTGGGCAGATCAACGTGCAGGGCTACATCGCCCATGTGGCGAAAGGCCAGTACGAAGAGGCCCTGCGGTTGGTCATGGAGCGCAACCCCTTTCCCTTTTCCGTGGGAAGGGTGTGTCCCCGGTTCTGTGAGACCCGCTGTCGTCGGATTCTTGTGGATGAGCCGGTGTCCATCAACCATCTCAAGCGCTTTGTCGCCGACTGGTGCATGGCCCACAAGATTGAACTGCGCATTCCCCGCGATGCTTCCACCGGCAAAAAGATTGCCGTTATCGGCGGCGGCCCTTCCGGCCTGACCGGCGCTTATTATCTGGCGCGCAAAGGCCACGATGTCACGGTTTTCGAGTCCTCCCCCAAACTTGGCGGCCCAGAAGTGGGGCGAGGATTTCACCCTGCAATCCCTCAAGGACCAAGGTTACGAGGCCATCCTCATCGCTACCGGCACCCCGGTGGACGAGCGCCTGGATGTCCCGGGCTGTGCTCTGCCCAAGGTGATCCCGGCCACAAAATTCCTCCGCGACATGTCCGGAGGCAAGACCGGCAACTATGGCCGCTCCGCCGTGGTTTTTGGCGGCAACAATGTGGCCATGGAGGTTGCCCGCTCCCTGTTGCGCAACGAGGTCGGCCAGGTCACCATCATCTATCCCCGGGCCCAGACCGAGATGTCGGCCAACCAGCGTAATATCCGGGTGGCGGAAAAAGAGGGCGTCCAGTTTCTCCTCATGGCCGCGCCGGTGAACTTTAGCGACACCAGCAACGGCATTGCCGTGCAGTTGATCCGAACCAAGCTTGGCGAGCCAGATGAGAAGGGCATCCGCTATCCCGAGGCGATCCCCGGTACCACGGTGAACATCCAGGCCGATACCGTCATTGTCGCCCAAGGCTTGAGCGCCTGCCGCGAGAAATTTGAGGGCGGCGAACTGGAAGCGACCCTGGAACTGACCCCGAAATGTAATGTCAAGGCTAACCCGAGAACCTCGCTGACCAACCATCCCGGTATCTACGCGGCCGGTGACGTGACCAGCGGCCCCCGCTCGGTGATCCAGGCCGTTGTTGCAGCCCGGCGTGCGGCGGAAAATATCCATGCCCAGGTCATGGGCATCACCAAGACCGTGGTTGAGAGCCGGTTTAACTTCAGTCGGGGCAAGGGCTTCGATGATGTGGATCTCCGTAATTTCGAAGGGGTCAATATCAAGCTTCGCGAGAAGATGCCCACCCGACCTCCCCAGATCGCCACCCAGGATTTCAGCGAAATCAAGCTCGGGTTTTCGGAACAGATGGCGATCACCGAGGCAAAACGTTGCCTCTCCTGCGGTTGTCGCGCCTTTGACCGCTGTGATTTGAAGAAATTGGCCACGGACTTCGGTCTTGATCCAACCCGGACCGGCATGGCGGCAAAGCCGGTGTACACGGAAAAGATCGACCACCCCGTGATCCTGGTGGACCTGAACAAGTGCATCTACTGCAAACGCTGCCTGAACAGCTGCGAATACGATGCCCTGGAAATCAGCGCCGATTCTGTCGATGACAAGGGCCGTCCGCTGGGGCTGCGGTTTAAGTTCAAGGAAAACTGTGTCAATTGCGGCGCCTGTGTGGACAACTGCTCCACCGGAGCCCTGAACAAAAAAGACGTCCTGGTACCGGTGGTCAACGAGGTCATCCGCGAGGTGCGCTCCACCTGTCCTTACTGCGGGGCGGGCTGCCAGATCATCCTCAAGGTGAAGGGCAATACCTTGATGGAGGTCACCGCGGACCCCGACCTGGCGCCCAATTACGGGGCGCTCTGCGTCAAGGGTCGTTTCGGGCATAATTTTGTCCAGCACAAGGATCGTCTGACCAAGCCCTTGGTGCGGCGTGGCTCGCAGCTGGTGGAGACAAGCTGGGAAGATGCCTTGAATATTGTGGCCAAGCGTTTCTTCGATATCAAGGCCATGTACGGACCTGATTCCATTTCCGGTTTCAGTTGTGCCCGGGCCAGCAACGAAGAAAACTACCTGATGCAAAAATTTATGCGGACAGCGATCGGAACGAATAATATCGATCACTGCGCCCGACTCTGACACGCTCCCACGGTGGCCAGTTTGGCCCTCACATTCGGCAGCGGCGCAATGACCAACTCCATTGCGGATACAAAGAAAACCGATCTCTTCTTCATGGTCGGCAGCAACCCGGACACCAGCCATCCCACCATTGGCTTGCGCATTCACCAGGCTGTGGATCGCGGGGCAAAGCTGGTGGTGGTGGACCCCCGCCGGACCAAACTGGCCGAGCGGGCCGATCTCTGGCTGCGTATCCAGCCGGGCACCGACGTCGCCTTTTTAAACGGCATGATGCAGGTCATTCTTGAGGAAGAGCTCTGGGACAAGAAATTTGTCGAAGAGCGCACCGAGGATTTTGACGAGCTGGTCCGGCTGGTGAAAAAATATACCCCGGAGATGGTGGAAAAGATCACCGGCATCAACGAAGCCCAGCTGCGCCAGGTCGCCCGGATGTATGCGGCGGAAGGCAGGCACGCGACTTTCTGGGGTATGGGCATCACCCACTATGTCACCGGTACGGACCGGGTGAAGTCCATCGCCAACCTGACCATGCTCTGCGGTAAGGTTGGGCAGGAAGGCACCGGCTGCAATCCCCTCCGTGGCCAGAACAATGTGCAGGGCGCCTGCGATGTGGGGGCGTTGTTCAATACCCTCCCAGGCTATGGCGGCCTGGAAAACGACGCGCTTTTTGACAAGTATGAAAAGCTCTGGGGCATCAAACTGCCCCGGCGCCCAGGCAAACCGGCCACCGAGGTTTGGGAGAACGTCTTTAAGGGCAATATCCGCGGCCTCTATATCTTCGGGGAAGATCCCGTCGTGGCTGATGCCAATATCGCCCATGTCCGGGCGGCCCTGGAAAAGGCTGATTTCCTGGTGGTTCAGGATCTCTTCCTGACCGATACCGCCAAGATGGCGGATGTGGTGTTGCCTGCTGCCTGCTACGCGGAAAAGGACGGCACCTTCACCTGTACGGAACGCCGGGTCCAGAGAATTCGCAAGGCGGTTGAGCCGCCGGGCGAGGCCAAGCCGGACTGGCAGATCATCTCCATGCTTTCCCAGCGGATGGGTTATCCCATGCATTATAATTCCGCCTCGGAAATCTTTGACGAGATCTGCCAGTTGTTGCCCCAGTACAAGGGCCTTTCCTATGAGCGCCTGGAAAAGGTCGGCCTGCAGTGGCCGGTGCCGGACCAGCATCATCCCGGCACCACGGTTCTGCATGTTGGGGAATTTACGCGGGGCAAGGGGTTGTTTATTCCAGAGGAATACTACCCTCCGGTGGAACTGCCCGATGAGGAATATCCGCTGCTGTTCACCACCGGCCGCGATATTGCCCGGTATAACTTCAGCAGCATGACCGGCAAGACCCCGGAGATCGACGAGATCAGCCCCGAGTGTTTTGCCGAGGTGAATCCTCGTGATGCGGAGCGTCTGGGCCTGAAGGAGAAAAACTGGGTGCGGCTCACCTCGCGGCGCGGTTCGGTGCAGATGAGGGCAATCATTACCGACCGGACCCAGGAGGGCACGATTTTCAGCACATACAATCATTTGCAGGCGCTGGTAAATCTTCTGACCTTGGATGCGCTGGATCGTCTTTCCAGGACTCCGGAGTATAAGCTGTGCGCCATTAAGGTTGAAGTATTGGGTGATGAGTTACCGGATTGACCTTTTTTTGGAGTGCGGTTTGGGCTCCTAAATTTTCTAATTTGAGTGGAGTTACACGATGGGACAAGCAAAAGATAAAAAATCAGGGACGGTAATGGTCGTCGGCGGCGGTATCGCCGGGGTCCAGGCAGCCCTTGATTTGACCGAAAATCAGGGACGGTAATGGTCGTCGGCGGCGGTATCGCCGGGGTCCAGGCAGCCCTTGATTTGACCGAGCTTGGCTACTATGTCTATTTGGTAGAAAAGTCTGCGGCCATTGGCGGCGCCATGGCACAGCTGGATAAAACCTTTCCTACCAATGACTGCTCGCTTTGAATACTCGCGCCTAAGCTGGTAGAGGCCGGTCGGTCTCCCAATATCGAAATTTTGAGCAATGCTGATTTTCTTTCCCTGGACGGAAAACCAGGCAATTTTACGGCCAAACTGCGGATGCGTCCGCGGTACATCGATGCGGACAAATGCACGGCCTGTGGACTGTGCACCAAGTACTGTCCCAAGCATCTGGTGGATCAGTACAACGAGGGCTTAGCGGTAACGCGGCCGATCCATATCGACTATGCCCAGGCAGTGCCGGCCACCTATTTTATCGATCCGGAGGCGTGTCTGTACCTGAAGCACGGGACCTGCCAGATCTGCGTCTGCACCTGCCAGAGCAAGGCTATTGATTTCAGCCAGAAGGCAACGGAAAAGGAGTTGCAGATCGGCGCGGTGATCATGGCCCCAGGCTTTGGTCGTGTTCCCGATGCAACCCTGGCCAAGTACAGCTATGGTCTGCACCCCGATGTTATGACCAGTCTGGAGTTCGAGCGGCTGCTCTGCGCCTCCGGCCCCTTTGAGGGCGAGGTCAAGTGCCTCTCCGACCGCCGGCATCCCAAGCGGATCGCCTTTATCCAGTGTGTGGGCTCCCGGGATCTCGGCTGCAACAATGGCTACTGCTCCTCGGTTTGTTGCATGTATGCCATCAAAGAAGCCATGGTTGCCAAGGAACATGACCCCGAGGTGGAGATCACCATCTACTACATGGATATGCGGACCCAGGGCAAGGGCTTCGATGCCGCCCAGAAGAAGGCGGAAGCCATGGGGATCAAGTTTGTCCGCGCCCGGGTGGCCGATGTCATGCCCTGGGACAAAAATTTAAAGTTGACCTATTCCACCCTGGACGGCACGCACAGCTTTGAGCCCTACGATATCGTCGTGCTCTCCGTGGGCCTCGATGCTCCGGCCGACGCCAAGAACCTTGGCGAGATTGCCGGTTTTGCCCTGAACGATTACGATTTCTGCAAGACCGAGACCTTTGCCCCGCTGCTCACCACCAAACCCGGCGTTTTCGTGGCCGGTGCGTTCCAGGGTCCCAAGGATATCCCGGAAAGTGTCACCCAGTCCAGCGCGGCGGCCGGGCTCGCGGCCGGGCTTATTGCCAAGGATCGCGGCAAGGCCCTGGTGCACAAGACCTATCCCAAGGAACAGAAAACCGGCAAGGATGAAGAGGTCCGCATCGGGGTCTTTGTCTGCCATTGCGGGATCAATATCTCCAGCGTGGTTGATGTGGCTGCGGTGGAGCAGTACACCGAAGGCATGGAAGGCGTGGTCTACCATGCCCAAAGTCTATACAGCTGTTCCCAGGACGCCCAGGAGGTGCTCAAGGCCAAGATCAAGGAGCACAACCTGAACCGGGTGGTCATCGCTGCCTGTTCGCCAAGAACCCACGAGCCGCTCTTTCAGGAAACCCTGAAGGATGCGGGCCTCAATCGCTGTCTCTTTGAGATGGTCAACATCCGCGACCACTGTTCCTGGGTCCATGCCAACGAGCCAGCAGCCGCGACGCAAAAATCCAAGGATCTGGTGCGCATGGGCGTTGCCAAGGCCCGCCACATCCAGCCCCTGCCCGAACAGACTGTGCCGGTTACGGCCAAGGCCTTGGTTTTGGGCGGCGGGGTGGCAGGACTGACCGCGGCCCTTACCCTTGCCGAGCAGGGTTTCCATACCACGGTGGTGGAAAAAGAAGCCACCCTGGGCGGCCATCTCCAGCATCTGGCCTATACCCTGCAGGGTGACACGGTGAGCACGGTTTTGGGCGAGCTGACCGACACGGTGAAAAAGAGCAAGTTGATCGAGGTGCTGACCAATACC
This sequence comes from Deltaproteobacteria bacterium, assembly GCA_026388735.1. Lineage (GTDB taxonomy): Bacteria > Desulfobacterota > Desulfobulbia > Desulfobulbales > Desulfurivibrionaceae > Thiovibrio. The sequence goes on along the minus strand of JAPLJG010000046.1, from coordinate 4,038 downwards.
GAACTGACCCAGGTCAGCGGCTTTGTCGGCAACTTCAGTTCGGTGCTTACCACCACCAAGGGGAAGAAAGCCACGGAAACCACCCTCGACCATGGGGTGATCATCATCGCCACCGGCGGCCGCGAACATCGGCCGGAAGTGGTGCTGGGCAACCCGGTGAAGTATTCGGAAACCGTGGTTACCCAACGTGAGCTGGAGCAGCGTCTGTCCGGCAAGGGCAAGAATTTGGCGCCCAAGTCGGTGGTCATGGTGCAGTGCGCCGGTTCCCGGGGGGATGATCTCAACTATTGCAGCAAGGTCTGTTGCAACCATGCGGTGAAAAACGCCCTCAAGATCAAGGCCCTTGACCCGGCCGCCCAGGTGGTGGTGCTCTACCGCGATATGCGCACCTACGGCTTTGCCGAGGATGCTTACCGCCAGGCCAGGGAACAAGGGGTGGTCTTCATCCCCTACACCATGGACAACAGCCCTAAGTTCAAGAGCAGCGGCAAGAAGATGAGCATCACCTTTTTCGATCCGATCCTGCGCGACGAGGTCACCATGACCCCCGAGGTGCTGGCCTTGAGTGTCGGCATTGTTGCCGATGGCACCGAAAACCTCAGCAAGCTCTTGAAGATTCCGGTGAACGAAGACAAGTTCTTCCTCGAGGCCCATGTCAAGCTGCGCCCGGTGGAATTGCCGGTGAGCGGGATCTATGTCTGCGGCCTGGCCCATTCGCCCAAGCCGGTTGAGGAGATCATCGTCCAGGCGCAGGCAGCGGCGGCCAAGGCGGCTATGCCGCTGGGCAAGGGCTTTGTTTCGGTGGAGCCCACCATTTCCTGCGTGGACAAGGAAGCCTGCATTGGCTGCGGCCTGTGTGAGTCGCTCTGCCCGTATCAGTCCATCCGGATCATCAAGGACGAAAACGGCAAGCGCAAGGCCGAGACCATCACCGCCTCCTGCAAGGGCTGCGGCATCTGTGCCTCGCATTGTCCGGTATTCGCCATTTCCATGGGCGGCTACACCGACGAACAGATCAACGCGCAAATCACCGCCTTTGGTGCACAATAGAGGAGTAGTGGTTATGAGTCAGAAAGATTTCAACCCGAAGATCCTGGGTTTTCTCTGCAACTGGTGCTGCTATGCCGCAGCGGACAGTGCCGGGGTTTCCCGTTACCAGTATCCGCCGAATCTGCGGACCATCCGGGTGATGTGCACCGGACGGCTCGATCCGGCCTTTGTCCTGCGGGGTTTTGCCGAAGGTGCCGACGCCATCTTCTCCGGTGGCTGACAACTCGGCGAATGCCATTACCAGGTTGGTAATTACGACGCGATGGGTGTGAGTGCATTGGTGAAAAAGGTTCTGGCCGAGGTCGGGATCAAGCCGGAGCGGTTTGGTCTGCAGAGGGCTTCAGCGGCGGAGGCGCCGCGCTTTGTCAAACTGATCACCGATTTTACCATGAAGACCAAGGATCTCGGGCCCATAGGCCAGGCCGAAGGCTTGAGCCCTGAGGAGTTGAAGGTCCGGATCGATAAGGCCCTTGCCCTGGTGAGTGACCGCAAGCTGCGGATTGCCCTGGGTAACGCCACCAAGACCATCCGCAAAGAAGCGATCTTTACCCAGGACGGCATCACTGCCCTGATCGAAGAGAAGCTGAGCAAGACTATCACCGCTGGTCTGGAAGGCGGTGGGGCGGAGGTTGCTGCCAAGAAGTAAACGGTGTAAGCAGTATTGCAGAAGATGTTCCAACGGGAGGTGCGGACAGTTGTTCGCCCCTCCCGTTTTTTTTGGCTGATCTTTCCATGTTGACATTTTGTCGCACTTCCCCGCATCATAAAAAGATAATAGGACAGGAAGGTCAGGTGCCGCTTCGCTTGTTCAATAACTTTTCGTGAGGGTGAGAAATGAAGAAAAAAACAATTTTTTCGATCAGTTTTCTGGCCTTTTTCCTGCTGTTGGCCATTGGTGCCTATGCTGCGGAAATGGCAGGCAAATGCTCATTGTGCGGGATGAATTTCGCAGGCAATGAGAACACCGCTTATGAAATCACGATGAAGGACGGCAAACAGGCAACCTATTGCTGTCCCCATTGCGGTCTGTATGTCCACGCCACGGAAACTGCCAAGGTCAAAACGGCCCGCGCCCGGGATTTCATCAGCGGCGAGTGGCTGAATCCGGGTGAGATGACCTTTCTCTTCAAGTCCAGTGCCGTGCCCGCCTGCGCCCCGAGTTGGATAGCCTTTGGCAAAAAGGATGAGGCGGAAAAGTTCCAGAAGGGGTTCGGCGGCACCATCTACACCTTTGATGAGGCACTCAAGGAAAGAGCCAAGATGCCAAAAGGCATGCAAATGTAGGAGTGTTTGTGGATTACCGGAAGCCCAGGCGGCACCTGAATCCCCTTCCGGTCGGCTCGTGAAGTAGTCTGGAAAGCAATGTTTACTGAACTCGCAAGAACCTCTTTGTTCCCTTTGAGCTGCATATGAAAGCCATGCTCCGGAATCATCGCTCTCTCTGGTTTTTTCCCCTGGCCCTCCTGCTGATTGGGGCCTCCTCGCTTTTCGCGGGTTCTTCCCGACCGGATTGCAAGGTCTGCGGAATGTGGATTGACCAGTACCAGCACACCCGGCATCTCTTCATTGCCCAGGATGGGAGCAAGGTCATGTTTTGCAGCCTGACCTGTGCGGCCCGGTATCTGAAAAGCCACGGCAGCGAGATGAAGCAGTTGCAGGTTGCCGATTATCTCAGCACCGAACTTGTTGACGCAACCCGGGCCGTCTATCTGGTAGGAAGCGATGCCCCGCCGGTGATGAGCAACATCAGCATTATCGCCTTTTCCAGCCGGGAACGGGCGGAGAAATTCCAGCAAGAACACGGGGGGCGGATACTGACATACTCCCAGGCCCTGGCTCTGGAATAAAAAAGACCACAGATCAGCCCATCACAGTTGCAACCCTTCAGCTCTCTAGCTCCATGATCTTCAGCTTCCGCAATTCGGCCAGGCTGAAGACCGGGCCGTCCACGCAGGCCAGTTTGCCGTCCATGTGGCAGTGGCGGCAGATGCCTACTCCGCATTTCATGTGGCGCTCCATGGTGGTGAGCACCTGTTCGTCGCTAAAACCCATGCTGGCCAGCTTGCCAAGCACCGCACGAAACATCATGGGCGGGCCACAGACCAGGGCGGTGCTGCGGCTCAACTCCGGGGTCAAATCATCCATCAGGGAAGTGACCAAGCCCACCGCCCCATCCCATCCTGGTTCAGCCGCATCAACGGTGAGGTGGCAATCCACCCCCTGTTTTTGCCATAGGCCAAGATCACTCTGAAAGGCGATGTCCGAAGGGGTGCGGCTGCCGTAGAGCACGGTGAGTGTGCCGAACCGGTCCCGTTGGTCCAGACATCCGTTGATCACCGCCCGTAGCGGCGCCAGACCGATGCCGCCGGCCACGAACAACAGGTCCTGCCCCTGAAGCTGCTCCATGGGAAATGGCCGACCGTAAGGACCGCGCAGGTCGATGGTGTCACCGACCTGCAGCCCGTGCATGGCGTTGGTGAGTTTTCCGGCCCGGCGGACGCTGAGGTGGATGGCCCCTGGTCGGGTTGGCGTCGAGGAGATGGAGATGGGCGCTTCCCCGTAATGGGGCATGGAGACCATCATGAACTGGCCCGGCTGGTAGTGGAAGGCATCGTTATACTGGCGGTCGCTGAAGGCGAGGACAAAGGTGGAGATCAGGGAATTCTCGACCTCGATCTGCTCCACCTTGGCCTGTCTGGGCAGGTAAATATCGGTAATGGGTTGTGGCATATTTGTTCCTGGTTTGGTTGATTGTGACAGTTACAGGCTACCTTGGCAGGCGCGCTCCACGAAGCGGACGATGTCGGTGCCGCCGAAGCAAATGGACACGCAACGGCCGCAGCCCACACAGCTCGGGCGGCCGCTGAGGCGCACATCGTCACGAAGCTTGTGGGTAAAGCGCTGGCGGATGGCGCTGGTTTTGGCCTGTACCGGGTTGCGGCCCCCGGCCATGGCGGTGAAGCCTGCAAAGGTGCAGGCGTCCCAGCT
>JAPLJG010000036.1 GCA_026388735.1 Deltaproteobacteria bacterium | reverse complement strand
TGGGTGGTGTTGTTCCTGATCTTCATGTTGGCCGAACGGGATGGCATGGAAAACAGGTTGAAGAACGCCTTTGGTAACCGGCGTGCTGGAAGGATAATAAGGGTCGGGGGGAGGATCAGCCAGTCCATCGAGGAGTATCTTGGTTTGAAAACCTTGATCAGCCTGCTTGCCGGAGTACTCACCACCATCGCCCTTTTGCTGTTTGGCGTTCAGTTTGCGTTGTTGTGGGGTGTCCTCGCCTTCTTGCTGAATTTTATCCCGAATATCGGGGCGCTCATTGCCACGGTGCCGCCGGTGATCATGGCCCTGTTCCAGTCCGGCTCGCCGGGGTTTGCCCTGCTGGCTGCCAGCGTCCTTGTCACCATTCATCTGGTTGTGGGAAATTATTTGGAACCAAAGATCATGGGCCGCGGTCTTAATCTTAGTCCGCTGGTGGTTCTGTTTGCCCTCATTTTCTGGGGCTGGATGTGGGGCGGTGTCGGCATGCTGTTGGCGGTGCCCATAACCGCAGCGGTCAATATCGCCCTGGAAGAGTATAACCCGTCTATGCCCCTGGTGAAGATGACCAGTGCCGAATAGTGGCGCCTTTCTACGGAATGATTATTGTGTAGGGCATCTGTCCCGCAACTTTAAATTTTTTAGTGCAAGGAGAAACGTATGTACAGCAGTGACAATGGCAGAACAATGGTTATTGACCGGTCCCGCTCCCAGGTGGCAACCCTTTTCCTGGCAAAGGTCTTCAACTGGATGGCAATCGGGCTTGGTCTCACCGGTCTTACCGCCTTGTTGGTCGCCAGCTCTCCGGCCTTGCAGCAGGCGATATTCGGCAACAAAATCCTGTTTTATGGCCTGATTTTTGGCGAGCTGGGCATGGTGATCTATCTCTCTGCCAGGATCGAGCAGATGTCCGCCCGCATGGCGACCAATCTTTTTCTGGCATATTCCGTATTGAACGGGGCGACCATTTCCGCCATCCTTCTCCTTTATACAGGTGCCTCCGTCGCCACCACCTTTTTTGTCGCAGGCGGGATGTTTGTTTCCATGGCGATTTACGGGACGGTGACCAAAAAAGATCTCACCAGCATGGGTTCCTTTTTGTTCATGGGGTTGGTGGGCATGATCATTGCCTCGGTGGTGAATATCTTTTTGGGCAGTTCCATGGTTTCCTGGGTTGTTTCCGCCATCGGGGTGATTGTCTTTACCGGCCTTACCGCCTATGACGTGCAGAAGATCACCCGGATCGGCTCTGGCGGGATCATGGAAAACGGCCAGGCAGCGATTCAGAAAGGCGCGATCATGGGGGCGTTGGCACTGTATCTTGATTTTGTTAATCTGTTCCTCATGCTGCTCCGGTTCCTTGGGGATCGCCGTTAAATTCAATGCTTTTGGATAGGAGAAAGCGATTGTCCGAGGCGGCAATCGCTTTTTTTTTCGATTTGAATTTGCCCCAGGTCTGCGCTACCTTGAGAGGCCGCGCGTGTGGCAGCTGTTTGTACAAGGTGATAGGGAAGGACGGTACTTTTACTCGAAAGGAGGAGAGTCATGCAAAAGGTGAGAAATTTATGGTTGCGTGGGGTGAAAATCGTCGGCGTGCTGGTCTGTGTGGCAGTGTTGACGGGAGCCGGGGGCTGCGCGACTCAGACCGGGGACAGTCCTAAGAAAACTGGGGGCGGCTGTCTCAGCTTCTTGCAATTGTTCTGATAGTCACAGCTTCCTCTGCTCATGAAGAAAAAAATCCGGTCAGATAGTTCTGAACCGGATTTTTTGTGCGATTCTCAAAAAAAGATGCAGGGCGTGGGTTGGGAGCAAGAAGAAAATGTGGGGCCAGGACAAAATAACTTGCTGGCGGCAGCCGGTAGGGGTAAGGAATGGGAAATACGGTCATTTGGTTCATCGTCCATTAAACGGGAAGCTTGGTTCTTTCGAGTGGGGGAAGGACGGGGAAGCGCGGTTGCAGGATCAGGGGAAGTACAGTGGTGAAAAAACGGAAATGGTATGAGAAATACCTGCCATTTGTGGCGAGAAGTCCGGAAATGCAACTACGCTGGCTTGAATCCGCTTTTCGGAAAGGTGCTCTGGCCCCCGAGGAAATTATGCCATACATCAAGCTGTTCATGGCACCGGATGGGGCAGGAAATCTGGCGCGGGTTCGCGGGCTGTTGCATTCGCTGAGTGGCAGCACCATCGAGAAAATGTTGGGCGCCGCCGATATCTATGATGTCCCCGATCTTTTTAGGTGCGTTGCCGAGCCCACGGTGTCGCTGGCGGTCATTGCCATCACCAAGGCCCCGCCTCCCTATGAGAAGACACCGCAGCTGGTGGTCGACAAGGTCTTTCAGTCGGTATATGACTGTTCGGAAGAGCTTCTGGATCAGGCCGCTGGGAGAGTGAATGGGAGTGTAGAAATGCCTGCTCATTTTCCGGAGGATTATGAGAGATTCAAGGAGATCAAGGAGGACGAGAAGTTATTGAGCGCTTTGTACCCCAAGGCGATATTGTAATTGTTCCCGGTTTTGATCAAAAAAAAGCCCATCCGAATCCGGATGGGCTTTTTTTTTGAAAGAGATAAGCGATTATTTTTTCTTGCCTTGCGTGGCTGCGCGTTTGGATGCCTTCAAGGGGTTGATCTTGAGAGTGGATACGCTAATTTCTGGTTTCACATGAGTTGCAAAATTGCAAATTCCCAGACGCCATTTGGATTCGGGTATTGCGTAGGTGGAGCAATACTTCACGGTCTCGACCTCAATCGTGCGCTCGCAACCCTCACATTTGTCGGTGATCTGCT
>JAPLJG010000083.1:7054-13382 GCA_026388735.1 Deltaproteobacteria bacterium | reverse complement strand
TTGATGAGATAAAAAGAGCCTACAGCACAGCATGTCGCAAGGCCGGAATCTTAGATTTTACTTTTCATGATTTAAGGCATTGTGCATTGAATAATATGCGATTGGCGGGGAATGACTATTTTAGGATAATGGCCGCCAGTGGTCATAAAACTACGGCGGTATTTAAAAGATACAATCTTGTGACTGAGGACGAACTAAGTCGAATGAAGTGGCTTGGCGAGGGGGAGATGGACACCTATATGGACACCACAACAAAAAAGGGATTAACCAATATTGGCTAATCCCTTGAATTTACATGGTAGCGGGGGCAGGATTTGAACCTACGACCTTCGGGTTATGAGCCCGACGAGCTACCGAACTGCTCCACCCCGCGTCAGTGGCGACATAATACTCGCTACAGGGAGAATGTCAAGGAAAATGACAGGTCCGCCGACTGTTCCCGCAAGGCAGCAAGCACCATAACCGGGAATCTTGTCAATCTGCCATTGAGATCCACAACCGCATGGGTGGTGTACCCCTGAACCAACATCTTGCCGTCATTTTCCCGGATAATCCGGTAGTTGAAGCGACAGGTTCTGGTTTTTACTTCAAGGAGACAGGTTTCAATCAGCAGCAGATCATCATACCGAGCCGAGGCCTTATACCGCACCAGACATTCCACCACCGGCATAATAAACCCCTGCCCTTCGATCTCTTTGTAGGAGAGCGCCCGCTCCCGCATGAACTCGGTGCGGGCAGCCTCAAAATAGCGCAGGTAATTGGCATAGTACACGACCCCGCCAGAATCGGTATCGCCGTAGATCACCCGGCAACGATACCGATGCAGCGGTTCGTGCATCTCAAGGGACTTGTCCGCCATCACGCCCGCCCGAGAACCCGCTTAAAAAACTGCCGTCCATCTGTCAGCAGCTTGCCCGCCGTGGCAGCGCTTTGCTCATCATAGGGAAGCCCGCTTCCTGACTGCCCTGTCCGTGAATCAAAAAAGGCCACCGGCACCGGATCCACGCTGTGTGTCCTGAGGGCAAGCGGGGTAAAATGATCCATGGCCACGGCCAAGCGAAAATAATAGCCGCTGGCCAGCAGCGCCTCAAAAATCGGCTTGACGATCTTACCGTCAAAATCCTCGATGGCCTGGAGCTTGTCCTGCAGACTGCCCTGATGCCCTGCCTCATCCGGTGCTTCAACATGCACAAAAACCAGATCCTTTGTTTTCAGGGCCTCAATGGCAGCGCTCGCCTTGCCAGCATAGTTGGTGTCCAGATAGCCAGTGGCTCCGGGCACCTCAATGATTTCCAGGCCGGCATACACACCAATGCCCTTGAGCAGATCAACCGCCGAAATCAAGGCCCCTTCAACACCAAACTGCTCTCTGATGGTCGGCATGGACGGAGCCTTACCCTCCCCCCAGAGCCAGATGGCATTGGCGGGATTGCGCTGTTGTGCCTGTCGCTCGCAGTTGACCGGATGGTCGGCCAGAAAGGCCACGGCCTTGGTCAAGGCCTCCCGCAAATGGGGAATACTGGTATACCTCTGCCAGAATTCCGTCACCTCTCTGCCGGTATAATCATGGGGCGGCACGGTCACCAACGATCCGACTTCTCCGGAATGGACAAGAAGATGCCGGTAGCTTACCCCTGGGTAAAACCTCAGACGGTTGGTTCCAGCAACCGTCTCGATTCCCTCGATAAGGATTCTTGCTTCCTGACTGGAGATATGGCCGCTGCTGTAATCCTCCATGAATACCCGGTCCCCTTCAAAACGCAGGGTGACCAGATTGCAGCGAAAGGCAATCTCGTCAGGCGCCAGGGCGACGCCAAGACTGGCAGCCTCCAAGGGAGCGCGGCCGCTGTAGCACTCATGCGGGAGATACCCGAGCAGAGAAAGATTGGCCACATCGCTGCCCGGCGGGTACCCATCGGGCACGGTACGAACCAAGCAGAGCTCACCTTCGCTGGCAATCCTGTCCATGGCCGGGGTTTTGGCAAAGGCCAAGGGGGTCTTGCCGCCCAATTCGGCAATGGGCAGATCCCCCATGCCATCACCGACCAGGATGATGTATTTCATGGGTTTGCTATTCTGCATGGGCCTTCATAATCCGAATCTTCACCGTCTTGTCGGTGCAGATATCCAGGGCGTCAATCTCGGCCAGGGCCTTACGCACCGAGGCTTCCTCTGCCTCGTAGGTCATCATGACCACGGGCACGGTGCCATTTTTCTGCCTGCCCTTCTGGAGAACCGATTCGATGCTGATATTGTGGTGTGCCAGAATTCCGGCAATAGCAGAGAGAACGCCCGGCTTGTCCATGGCGGTCATCCTGAAATAATAACAGCCGCGCAAGCTCTCCATGGGAGTAATGCCCCGAGGCTTGATCTCTTCCGGCAAATAAGCAAGGCAAGGCACCCGGTTGATGCTACCACAAAGGATGTTCCGGGCAATATCCACCACGTCCGCGGCAACCGCGCTGCCGGTGGGCATTTTTCCCGCACCCTGACCATACAACAGAATATCCTCCACCATGTCACCGGTGAACTGGATGCCGTTATAGGCCCCGCCGATGTTGGCCAACAGGTCTTTTTCCGGAACCATGGTCGGATGCACCCTGGCCTCCACGGTATCGCCATGATTGCGGCTGATGGCCAGAAGCTTGATGCGGTAGCCAAACTCCCGGGCAAAGTCAATGTCAATGGGCTCAATCTGAGAGATGCCCTCGATGCTGACATCGCTAAGGCTCACCTGCATGCCGTAAGCCATGGTCATCAAAATCACCAACTTGTGCGCCGTATCAATGCCCTCGACATCATAGGTGGGGTCGGCCTCGGCGTATCCTTTTGCCTGGGCCTCTTTCAGCACCTCGGCAAAGGCCATGCCCTCATCGGTCATTTTGTTCAGGATATAGTTGGCCGTCCCATTCATGATGCCCATGATCGAGAGGATCTTGTTGGCAACCAGCCCCTCTTTCAGGGCCTTGATCACTGGGATGCCGCCGCCGACACTGGCCTCGAAGCCGACTTCAACATTTTTTCTGGCCGCGGCTTCAAAGATCTCCATGCCGTGCTGGGAGATGAGGGCCTTGTTGGCGGTGACCACATGCTTGCCATGCTCTATAGCTTTAAGGATATAGGTTTTCGCCGGTTCGATGCCGCCGATGAGTTCAACCACGATGTCGATCTCCGGATCCTTGAAAATCAAATCCGCATCCCGGACAAGTTCCACCTCCTTAAACTGCGGAGGCAACGCTTCGATGCGGATATCCGCAACCCGGCACAACCGGATGGAGGCCCCGGTTTTCCGGCGCAATCGCTCTGCCTGGAGCAAAAGAACCTCTGCCAAACCACTGCCAACGGTACCAAAGCCCAGTAAGCCAACCTTAATTTCTTTCATGGGACCTTCCTGCAAATGTGTACGGAAACGAAACGAGATGCTGCAAAAGCCGGCAACACAGCCAGCCACCGTTCCGACGATGCTCAACCGGAATTTAATACCTTTTTTGCCCAATGATGTCAAAAATATTCATACTGGCCCTCTTGAGGTATTACACTGATATATTTTTGCAAAACCTCGCTATCATTAATGACTCCCATTGACAAGATTCACAAAAAAAATTACAAGTAGCGGGAATATTCAGGGGCGCTGTTCACCGGAATGTCACCGCATCACTTCCCCCCTTTCTCGATACGGATCAGCCCCAGCTGCTTCATCGATGTGTATTCTTATGTGGGTTTTGCGTTTCAGGCCTCAACCAAATCAACCTAAAAGAGGACGACTGCAAGTGGGAGAGCTTAATATTATTTCAATGTTTTTGGGCGCCGGACTCACGGTCAAATTCGTCATGACCATGCTGCTTGGCTTCTCTGTGTACTCGTGGTTCATTGTTTTCCAGAAATTTTCCCTGTTCAAAAAAGCAGGCGAGGAAAGCGAAGAATTTCTTGAAACCTTCTGGCAGAGCAAAAATCTTTCTGAAGCCGTCAGGTTTGCCAACAATCTGACCCTGTGCCCTGAAGCAAACATCTTCAGAACCGGCTACCATGAGCTACAGAAACTCGGCAAAACCACCGCCACTTCCCGCGGCGCAGCCGACGAAACCTTGGAAACACGCCTTGCCGGCATGGAACCCCTAAAAAGGGCGTTGCGCAAGGCGGAAAATCTCGAGTCCTCCCGGCTTTCTAAGTCCCTCTCCTTCCTGGCCACCACCGGCAGCACCGCTCCCTTTATTGGTCTTTTCGGTACGGTCTGGGGCATCATGACCTCTTTCCATGAAATAGGCATGCGCGGTTCAGCCTCGCTGGCCGTTGTGGCGCCCGGTGTCTCCGAAGCCCTGGTCGTAACAGCGGCCGGCCTTGCCGTGGCGATCCCCGCCGTGGTTTTTTACAATTATTATTCCAACCAGATGGCGGAGATCGAAAACCGAATGCACAGCTTTTCCGTCGACTTTCTGAACCTCGTGGAACGGGACTTCATTTCCCGCCAGGGCTAACAAACACCTACACAGGAATTCGCCATGGGTCCGGTCGAAGACGGCAACTGTAAAAAACGGCTTGTTTCGGATATCAACGTCACCCCTTTAGTGGACGTCATGCTGGTGCTGCTGATCATTTTCATGATCACCGCCCCCATGATGACCCAAGGCGTTGATATTAATCTGCCGGAAACAACCGCCAAACCCCTGCAACAGGAAAAAACTCCCATCATTGTAACGATCACGAAAAAGGGGGAGTTCTTACTCAACAATACCAAAGGCAGCCAAGCGGCAATCAAAGAATCACTGGCCGCCCTTGCCAAAAAAGGCACAAATGATGCGGTTTTGCTCAGGGCCGACAAAGAAGTACCATACGGGGTGGTGGTTTCCCTCATGTCTGATATCAAAGCCGTTGGTTTTGATAAACTTGGCATGATAACCCAACCCGAAATCGACAAACCCAAAAGATAGCAGACACACCGTGCCTTATCGTCCGCCGACATCCGAACTGCCCGATAAACAATGGCAAAAACCATTATTTTTGACCATTACCGTGCATGTTTGTTTTTTGCTCTTTGGCTTTTTCGCCCCAAATTTTCTGCACTTCCAACAGAAAATTCCGGAGGTGTACACGGTCAATCTTTTTTCCGTTGAGGATCTTGGCGGGCCAGCTCCGGCAGCGCCAAGCAAGGCCGCTGTTGCCCCCCAGGCTGCCCCCCCGCAACCCAAGGCCGCGCCTGAACCGGTAAAGCCGACGCCTCCACAAAAAACACAGCCTGCGCCCGAACCGCCAGCAGTCGCCAAGGACGCCATCTCGCTGAAGCCGATAAAAACAAAGGAAAAAGCAGACATCGACAAGGTCAAACTGTTGCGGGATAAACTGCTCGCCGAAAACAATGAAAAACAGGCGAAGGACGCAGCGGAAAAAGCCAGGACGGATGCGGACAAAAAAGCAAAAGATGCCGTTAGCCAGCTAGCGAAGTCGCTCTTTGCCGGGCAGCAGGCTACCGCCGGAAAGGCCGCCGCTGGAGCAGCCGTTCAGGCAAGCAGTGGCTCAGGCAGTGGGGCTGGCGGCGGGGGCGTGTCCGATGAAAATATGCGACGCTACTATATTGCCGTGAGTAACCAAATCCATGAGCACTGGGCGCTGCCGGACCTGCAAACCTGGAAAGAAAATACCGAGGCGATTGTCATTATCCGCATCAGGCGCGATGGTGTTATCCTTGAAACCACCTTCAAGAAAAAATCAGACAATGTTTCTTTTAATCAATTTGTTGAAAAAACACTGAAGCTCTCTAGCCCCCTGCCGCCATTTCCCATCGGCATGAACCAGCAAGAAGAGGAAATCGGTCTAAAATTCAGGCCAGGAGGACTCTTTTAATATGGATTCTTTTATGAAAAACAACTGCTCGCAAAAAAATGAAACCCTTGCCTCGGTCCTCACCATGCGCGTGCTGGGCATGATCCTGGTTTGCCTCACCATGCTGTTGGTTTTTTCCCGTCCGGCAGAGGCCATCGTATATCTCGATATCACCTCCGCCAACGTCCGCAAGATAAACATCGCGGTACCATATTTTATCGATAAAAAACAGCCGGGCGTCATACATGACGGCGGCAAGAAGATGGCGGATCTCATGGGACGGGCCTTGGCCTTTCACGGATTTGTGGAAATAATCGACCCCTCCGCATACGGTGGCAGCCAGACCTGGGACTGGCCCGCCCTTGGCACCGAATTCACGGTGCTTGGCCAATATGAGATGACCGCCGACGGCCTTGTTCTGGAGCTGCGCCTCAACGAGATTCAATCGGGCCACATGATCCTTGGCCGCCGTTACCAGACCCCCATCAGCAAACACCAAGAAAGCATAAAA
>JAPLJG010000083.1:0-7009 GCA_026388735.1 Deltaproteobacteria bacterium | reverse complement strand
TTCTGCGATGAGGTCGTGCTCCAACTCACCGGAGAACGCGGAGTCAGCCAGAGTAAAATCGCCTTTGTTTCAACGGCGACTGGACACAAGGAGATCTGGCTGGCCGATGTTCTTGGCGAGGATATCCGCCAGGTAACCCAGCATGAATATCTGGCCGTTGCCCCTAAATTTTCGCCGGACAACAAATGGCTGGCCTACACCTCGTACCACAAGAACAATCCCAATCTTTATATCACCGAGTTGAGTAGCCTTAAAACTACCCGCGCCATTTCCTACCAGAAAGGCCTCAACATGGCGCCAGCCTGGGCTCCGGACAACAGCGTCATCGCCGTTACGCTCAGCAAATCATCCAACCCGGATATCTATCTTATTGATATCAACGGCAAGGAATTGCGCCGCCTGACAAATGGCGAAGGGGTCAACGTATCGCCCTCTTGGTCACCTGACGGAAAAAGACTGGCCTTTGTTTCCGACCGAAGCGGCACCCCGCAAATCTATGTCATGGACGTCGCCACCAAGTCCGTACAGCGGATAACCTATCTGGGGAACGAAAACAGCACGCCAAGCTGGTCGCCAAAAGGGGACTGGATCGCCTATACCGGCCGGGTAAATGGCAACAACCAGATTCTGTTGATCAAACCGGAAGGCGGCACTCCGGTCCAGTTAACGCAAACAGCAGGAGACCACGAATCTCCGAGCTGGTCGCCGGATGGTCGGCAACTTGTCTTTTCAAGAAAGCGGAATAACAAACAGGAAATATGCGCCATCTTTAAAAACGGCATGGGGCTTCGCCCGCTTTTCAATCTCACGGGCGCACAATCCAACCCGCAATGGTCCCCACGTCAAGACCCGTAAGCCGTTGCCACAAAATACCCTTGCTATTGCCATAGCAAGAACGGCATAAGTATCCGTAACGGATCCGCAGCTTTTCACTTTGCCAGGAGACAAATCCATGAAACGATCACTTACCAATCTTGCCCTGACCCTGTGTCTTTCCCCTTTGCTCATGCAATGCGCTGCGGAAAAGGATGTCCGGGGCCTTGACATGCGGCTGCGCACCACGGATACAAAAATCGCGGAAATGGACAGCGCTGTCACCGCCATGAAAAATCAGCGCGGCTCCCAGGCAGAACTGGCAAACCAACTTGAGCAGATCAAGTCACGCTTGTTGCAGCTTGAAGCACGGGTTGACGAGAAAAATATCCAGACCAGAAAGATTCAGGAAGATCAAGCTTCCTTGCGGCAAAATACCAATAGCCAGCTTGAGCAATTGCGCAGCCAAATAGCAGAACTTGGCGGCAAGGTAACTGGAGTCAATGCTCAGGTTGCTTCCGTCTCCGGCGATTTTAGTAAAATACAGGAAGACCGGGCCAAGGAAGCGTCAGACCGTGCGGACCGCGCTTCCAAGGCGGCGGAAGAAGCGCGCAAAAAAGCTGACATAACCAGCGGCCCCAAGACAATCGAACCGGATGAAGTCAAGAAGAAACCGGGAAAAACGGAAGAGTCGGCAAAACCGGAAGAAAAATCAAAACAAACCTCTGACAAAGCGGCAACGCAGGACGCGGAGACAAATACCAGCGACGCTGTCTACAATAAGGGGCTGGCCGCCTACAAGGCGAATAAATACAAGGAGGCGTACAGCGCCTTTTCAAGCTACCTGGAAAAGAATCGGACAGCACCTCTGGCCCCCAACGCCAGATTTTGGTTGGGGGAATGCCTTTTCCAACAGAAGGAATTCGAGCTGGCGATCTTAGAGTATCAAAAGGTAATTGCCGATTACCCCAAGAGCAACAAGGCCTCGGCCGCCCTCTATAAACAGGGCGAGGCATTTGAAAAGCTCTCCGAAAAGGACACCGCCAAGATCGTTTACAACAAGCTTCTTGCCGATTACCCCAAAAGCGAACAGGTTGAGATGGCTCAGAAACGGCTGAAAGCCCTGAAATAAACCGCCCCGCAACACGGGGACAATCCACCAACAAAACAGCATAAAAAAGGGCCTCGCAACGAAGCGAGGCCCTTTTTTATGCTTGGTTCTGACGTCTAGAGAAGCTTAAGGATTAATCCCCATCTCCTTCTCCTTGGCTGCCACGGCCAAACGTGTCTTGACCGCCGTGTCCGGAATAAGGCTCATGGAATCGATCCCACACTCTACCAGGAAGGTGGCAAACTCGGGGAAATCCGAGGGTCCCTGGCCGCAGATGCCGATCTTCTTCCCTCGCCGTTTGGCGGTGGCAATGACCATCTTGATCATCTCCTTGACCGCATCATCCCGCTCGTCGGCGACACCGGCAAGGAAACCGGAATCACGGTCAAGGCCGTAGGTGAGCTGGGTCAGGTCGTTGGAACCGATGGAAAAGCCATCGAAAACGTCGGCAAAGGCATCGGCCAAGATAACGTTGGAGGGGATCTCGCACATCACGTACACTTCCAGGCCATTTTCACCCTGAACCAGACCGCATTCCTTCATGACCTGGATGACCTTCTTGCCTTCCGCAGGGGTTCGGCAAAACGGCACCATCAGCTTGATATTGGTGAGTCCCATGTCGTTACGGGCCTTGAGCAATCCCTTGCACTCCAGCTCGAAAGCCGGCCGGTACTTGGGATCATAATACCTAGACGCCCCACGCCAGCCGATCATGGGGTTTTCCTCGTGCGGCTCGTAAAAAGTGCCGCCGGTCAGGTTGGCGTATTCGTTGGACTTGAAGTCGGAAAGGCGAACAATAACGTCCTTGGGATAGAAGCCTGCAGCGATACGGCCCACGCCCTCGGCAACCTTGTCGATGAAGAACTGTTTCTTATCCGCATACGCGGTGGTCTTTTTGTCGATCAAGCGAACCACTGCCTGTTTTTCCGGATCCGGGGAGCTCTTCAACTCTTCGTAGTTGTAGAGGGCCAAGGGATGAATCCCGATATGGGAGTTGATGACAAACTCTTCCCGAGCCAGGCCAACGCCATCGTTGGGAATCTGGCACTCGGTGAAAGCCTTTTCCGGAATGGCCAGGTTCATCATGATTTTGGTTTTGGTCTTGGGCAGGTTGGAAAGGTCGAGGCGATCGATTTCGAATTTCAACAACCCCTCATACACCAGGCCCTTCTCGCCCTCTGCCGAGGAAACGGTGATCTCCTGACCATTGGAGATCCTCTTGGAACCGTCGCCGGTACCGATGACGCAGGGAATGCCCAACTCACGGGAGATAATGGCGGCATGACAGGTCCGACCGCCACGGTTGGTGACGATGGCCGAAGCAATCTTCATGATCGGCTCCCAGTCGGGATCGGTCATGTCGGTGACCAGCACCTGGCCCTTCTTAAAGCTGTGGATGTCGACAACAGCGGCAATGACGTTGGCCTTGCCCTGGCCGATCTTGGTGCCAACCGCCAAACCTTCAACCAAAACCTTGCCTTTCTCCTTCAGCCTATAGGTTTCGATGGAACCCTTCGATGTCTGGGAATGCACAGTTTCGGGACGGGCCTGGACGATAAAGAGTTTGCCGGTGCCGACGTTAACGCCGTCGCCGTCCTTGGCCCATTCGATATCCATGCCCTTGCCGTAGTGATCTTCGATGATACAGGCCCATTTTGCCAACTGGAGAATTTCATCGTCATTGATCACATACATGCCGCGCTCTTCCGGCGTAGTGTTGATCGTCTTTACCGGCTCTTCGGTCTTGGGATCGTTGTCATAGATCATCTTGATTTCTTTGCTGCCGATGGTCTTGCCAACGATGGGACGCTTGCCCTCTTTGAGGGTCGGCTTGAAAACGTAGAACTCATCGGGATTGACCGCACCTTGGACCACGGTTTCGCCAAGGCCCCAGGCACCGGTGATAAAGACCGCATCCTCGAAACCGCTTTCCGTGTCGATGGAAAACATAACACCGGAAGAGGCGGAGTCGCTGCGCGCCATCTTCTGCACCACGATGGAAAGATAGACGTCGAACTGGCCAAAGCCCTTGTCGTGCCGGTAAGAAATGGCCCGATCGGTGAAAAGGCTGGCAAAACAACGGCGGCAGGCATCAATAAGCTGCTCCGGGCCGCGAATATTCAGATAGGTTTCCTGCTGGCCGGCAAAGGAGGCATCCGGCAGATCCTCGGCAGTGGCGGAAGAACGCACAGCCACGTCAACACTGGGGCCATACATCTCTTCCATCTTCTGGTAAGATTCAAGGATAGCCTTACGCAGATCATCGGGGAACTCGGCAGTGCGGATAATGTTACGCGCCTTCTCGCCACGGGCCTGTAGATTGCGCAGATCATGGGTGTCAAGATCAGCCAGGGCATCTTCAATAGCTTGGGCGATCCCGGCGGTTTTCAGCAGATGCCGATAGGCATAGGCGGTAATGGAAAAGCCGTTTGGCACATCAACGCCCTTTGAGGTAAGCTTCTGATGCATTTCACCCAAAGATGCGTTCTTGCCGCCAACCAGGGGGACATCCTCAATACCGATATCATCAAACCAGAGAATGAAAGCCTCATCATGTTTACCCATTGTGTTCTGCTCCCTAATGAATTATTTGAAAGTTCAGGACGTGGAACGTACTAAAAAATCCAATGATTTTACGACGATCAACACGCCAGCAATGTATAGCGAATCTTGCCTTACTGGTCAATCGAAACCTGAGCAAACGGCAAAAAATTGACCCATTGCCCCGCCGACATTAAATAGTATATCATAATGTGCCTGTGACATGTATTTTTTTGTTCCTTTTCCCTCTTCCTGCGGACCAAAGGTTTCACCATGATCAAGCAAAACATTGAGCTCTTTTTCCGTGAACATCTCACGCCAAACAACCATGCAGCCAGCCACTATTTCAGTCTCATCAAAAAACTGGTGAACCTAAGAAACAGCGTTCCTCCAAGCTCTGCGGACTTCCAGCAAGCAAGCGCAGCCATCGCCAAGACATATGCCTTGGTGGAGAATGAAATACGAACCAACACCAATCCCCCGACCAAAGAGGTATCCTTCGGCACCTCAGGCTGGCGGGGGATTATCGGCAAGGATTTTTCCCTGCAATCCGTCGGACAAGTTACCCTAGCCATCGTTACCATGTACCGCAATCTTGATCAGGACGATTCCCTGACCCCGGCCTTAGGCGTACGAAGTTTCAGCGAGGCGCAACAACGGGGCGCAGTGGTTGGTTTTGACAACCGATTCGGCGGCAGCCTCCTGGCGAAGCGGGTTATCGAGGTCTTGACCAGCAACGGCATCACCGTCCACTATGCCCACGAAGCAACCACCGGCACCCTTTCCGCCGCAGTCCTCATGAAGCAGGCAGCTTTTTCGATAAATCTCACCCCCAGCCATAACCCCCTGGAATATGCCGGGTTTAAATTCAATGCTGCCGATGCAGGCCCGGCCGCCTCGGAGATCACCAGCCGAATCACGGAAAATGCCAGACAACTCATCGCCAAAGGAATTAACCCGTCACTTTCCCCGGATACAACCCTGGTAAAAGAATGCGATGCCCTTGCCTGCTGGCAGGATCTGGTCGCCAGAGGCGTTTCCCTGCACGGCCTGGATTACCTCGGGATTATCGCAGCTTTTCATGCCGCCACGGATTGCGTGGTTGCTGTTGACTGTGTCCATGGCGCCAGCCGGGTGCATATGCGCTCCCTGTTCGGCAATCAGCCCTCGGACCGGCTCATTCTCTTACGGGACCAGGCAGACCCAACCTTCGGCGGGGTTGCGCCGGAGCCGTCCTCGCAGAACATGCAGCAGGTTCTCGCCACCCTGCGCCAGAGGCCGGAGCCGCTCAAGCTCGGGGTTATCATCGACCCTGACGCCGACCGCATCCGTTTCAGCGACGGCGCCATCGAGATCGACATGAACCTGTTCGGAGCCATGGCCTTTCATTATCTCCATGAGAAAAAGGGCAAGCGCGGCCTGGTGGCCAAAACCGTGGCAACCAGCAATTTTGCCAACGCCATTGCCAAGGGGCTGCACGAGGAAATTTTTGAACCAAGGGTAGGATTCAAGGAGTTCAAGCCGGTCATCGGCAAGGCCCTGGTCTGCTTCGAGGAATCCGACGGCATCTCGGTTATTGGACACACCCCGGAAAAAGACGCATACATCGGCCTGATGCTCGCCCTGGACATGATGCTCACCCTGAAAAAAAATCTTGGCGACTATCTTGGCGAAATCCAGACCAAATACGGCCATTACTACCCGGCCAAGGGCGGGGTGGAGGTGAGCCAGCAGGGGAAAGCGCTGCTGGACACCCTGGCGGGGCTGGATAGATATGCGGTTGGGGCCGTGCTAGATATTGGAAGGCAACCAAAGAAGATTACCGAGGTAATCACCATTGACGGCAGGAAAATGATTCTGGAAGATAACAGTTGGCTGATGATCAGACCGTCCGGCACCGAACCCAAGGTGCGGTTGTATGTGGAGGCGAGAAGCGAAGCGGGCAAGGACGGGTTGTTTGCCGCAGCCAAGGGGATGCTTGGGGAGATCGGGCTCCTTTGAAAAAAACTCGGCACTATTACGAGTGAACTTCTCTCAAAGATAGCTGATCCCCGCTCTCTGGCTTACCAATTTATCAAGTTGCTTCTGAAGGAGAGTGAACCGACACATCGATATTCGGCAGGTCGCTCAGGCTGGGGTGCTCAGGATCGCGTGAGGTCACGACGAGATTCAGTCCAACCTTTAACTCATACTTGAGAAACTGGTTCGTCTCCAGAACAGGCAACTCGCCTGATTCCCCTACCGCAGCCATCTTGTTCATGATGGTTGACAGAAGGGCCACCCAAGCAAGCCTGCCAAGAGCATTAACAATGTGCTCAAACTCAACAGATATCCTTTTTTCCACTTCCGCAACATCCTCACCGTGCATGAGGGCGTTGCGGAAGGTGTCAGCGTGGCGAAAGAACTCATCCGACCGATCTTTAACATGTCGGTGAAACAGTGCCTGAATAGCTTGCTTTGGGTACGGGCGATGCGTAGGATGCAAGTCGCAGGTTTGGCAGTATAATGGGGCACGACACTTTGGACACGCATCGTGTACTGGAT
>JAPLJG010000070.1 GCA_026388735.1 Deltaproteobacteria bacterium | reverse complement strand
GTGCCGCCCCCGCACTGACAGCGGCAAGCTTGACGTTCAGGAAGACCAATGGTAAAGAGCCATAAAGGCATTATGCCGTAACAAGGAACACTGAAAAATATGCCCCTCTTGCTCTATACCTATCTTGCCACCGAGATTCTGGCCCCGTTCTTCGCCAGCTTTCTCATCATCAATGCCATCCTCTTTCTGGGCAGGCTGGTTCCCCTGCTCAACGTGATCTTTGATTTCGGCGTCTCAACCGGTGATTTCCTGCGCCTTTGCGCCTACATGCTGCCCAAGCTGATGATGTTTTCCATCCCCATGGCCAGCATGACCGCAGTTATCGTCGCGGTAACCAGGATGGTAAACGACAACGAAATCATGGCCCTGAAGGCCACCGGCATCGGCCTGATTCGCTTGTTGCCTCCGGTTATCGTCGTCGCCCTGTCCACCTCCCTGCTCACCTATTTTTCCGCAGTCACCCTGATCCCCCAGGGCACTCTGGCCATGAAAACGCTTTTTTTGCATATGGCCACGGAAAAGATCGACAAGGGCATCCAGCCCGGGCAGTTCAGCGAAGGCCTCGCCAATGTGGTGCTGTATATCGATGCAGTGGACCCACAAACCAAGCAATGGCAGGGGGTGTATGTCTCCGACATGCGGCACGGCGACGCGCCTCTTACTGTTGTCGGAAAAACGGGACGCCTGAGCGCCCAACCCGAAAATATGCTGATCACCCTCACCCTGACGGACGGCACCCTGCACCGCGCCAACGAAAACGTCACCCAGACCATCCGCTTTGACCGCTACCAGATCAACCTGCCCATCAAGGCCCCCACGGAAATCGGCGGCACCTCCATTGCCGAGGTCGGAAAAAGCGGCCTGAACCAAAAACAGCTCCTGGAACAGGCGGCAAGCCACGGCCCCAAAAGCCCCACCGGTTTGAGCATGCTCATCGAGTACCATACCCGCATGGCCCTGCCGGTGGGTGGCTTTATCCTGACCCTCCTGGGCCTACCCCTGGCCATGCTGGCCCGGCCCGGCCGCAGACCGCTGGGCGTGCCGTTGGGTCTGCTGCTTTTTGTCATCTACTATGTCCTGTTCACCGCAGGTCGGGCCAGCGCGGAAAGCGGGCATCTGCCGGTGGCAATCGGTATCTGGTTGCCCAATATCCTGATTGCTCTTTTCACCTTCATGCTCACCCGACAAGTGGCAAGCGAGACCGTCCCGCTCTTTCTCACCCGCCTCAGCGGACCGGCCATGGCCCTGCTGGCCAGACTGCCGGGAATCAAAAGCGGGGGAAAGCCATGAAACTGCTGGACCGTTATCTCATGGCCCAATTCGCCAAGAACCTGGCGTTGGTCATCTGCTCCCTGATCGCCATCTATCTACTGGTTGATTTTTTTGAGCGGCTGGACAACTTTCTGGAGGCGCATAAAACCATCGGCCTGGCAGTCAAGTTTCTGCTGCTCAAACTGCCGTTCATGTACGTGCAATTGATTCCCGTCTGTATCCTGCTGGCCGGAATCATCACCCTGGGCGTGCTCAACCACCATTTTGAATTCATGGCCCTCATGGCCAGCGGGATCAGCGTAATCCGTATCATTCGGCCCCTCTTTATCGCGGCCGCCATCTTCACCCTGCTCACCGTGGCCATCGGCGAATGGGTGCTGCCCGCCACCACTGCGGCAACCAACCGAATCTGGTACGAGGAAGTCAACAACCAGATACCCAAGGGCATCATCCGGGATGGCCGCACCTATTTCCGGGGCACCGAGGGAATCTATTCCTTTATCCGCCCAAATCTTGGCAAAAACGAATTCAGCAATTTCTCCTTTGCCGCCTATGACACGGAACACGGCCTGACAACCCTCATTACCGCAGATAACGCCACCTGGAAAAATGGCACCTGGCTGCTCCAAAACGGCCAGCAGAAAGACCGCACCGACAATGGCGGCTTTTCGGTGACGCTCTTCAAGACGCTCACCCCGGCCTTTACCGAACAGCCGGAAGAATTCTTCGTCCCGCCGTACAAGATCGAGGAACTCTCATACACCAAGCTTCTGAAGCAGGCCATGGACAGCAAGGTTGCCAACCACGAATCGCTGCTGGAATTCCACCGCCGCTTCTCCTACATCTTTCTGGGCATCCCCCTGCTTCTCCTGGGGATTCCGGTGATGCTTTCGGTGCACAAAAACAAGGGCCGCGATCTGGCCCTGGCCATCCCGGTAAGCTGCGGCATGGCCTTTGCCGCTTGGGGCGCCTGGAGCGCCAGCCAGTCCCTGGCCAAAACCGCCATCCTGCCGCCGGGCATCGCCTCCTGGTCCGTGCATCTGCTGACCATCGCCATTGGCTGCTTCCTCTTGAAACGGCACAATCAGTAACTCTGCAATGGCCCTCGATCCCGCATCCTTCACCGCCACAATGAACCGCTTCCGCAAGATCGGCATCATCGGTATTCCGCCTCTGGCTGTAATCCGCGCGGCCAACGAACACAATCTTATCATCCATGATCTGGACGAACCCCTGGTTCGGGAGGATCTCGAAACCGCCAGCCCCTATCTGCCACGGGTCTACTGCGCCATTCTCCGCACCGCCGTGGTCAATGCCCTGCACCTTGAGCTGGACGCCATCTATGCCGACACCGGTCCGGGCAAGTGCGATTGCGCCCTGCACACGGCCACGATCCTGGCCGAGGCCCTGCC
>JAPLJG010000094.1 GCA_026388735.1 Deltaproteobacteria bacterium | reverse complement strand
CAGGGTCGGCTATTTTCGCCCCATCATCCCCTCCCACGATGCGGTGGACAACAACCTACAGTTGATCAAAACCCGCTACCGCCTTGAGTTTGACTACGACGAGATGTTCGCCATGTCCCACGACGAGGCCCAGCATCTTTCCGCCGAAGGCGGCACCGACCAGATCATCAAGACCATCCTCGATAAGTACAAGCATCTTGAGGCCAAATGCGATTTTGTCCTCTGCGAGGGTACCGATTTCAGCGGGCTTTCCCTGCCCTTTGAGTTCGAGTTCAACGCCGAGGTGGTCAATAACCTGGGCTGCCCCATCCTGCTGCTCTTAAACTGCCATAGCAAATCCCCGGAGGATATCCTCGACGCCCTGCACGTGGCCCAGGAATCATTCCTCAAAAAAGGCTGCACCATTCTGGCCAGCGTGGTCAACCGGGTGGAGCCGGGGCTGATGGAGACGGTGCGGGAAAAACTTACGGAATGCGGCGTGGAATGCGGACCGGTCTATGTCCTGCCGGAGGAGCCGTCTTTGGGCAAACCCACGGTGGGGGAGATCGCCAAGGCCCTGGGCGCAAAAATCATCATGGGCGACCCGGAGGAGATGAACCGGGGGGTAGCGGACTTCAAGGTCGCAGCCATGAGCCTCCCCCATTTTCTCGACCATCTGGTGAAAGGCGACCTGATCATTGCACCGGGCGACCGCTCGGAGATCATCCTCGGCAGCCTGGCTGCCAACTTCTCCAGCACCTACCCGAGTATCGCCGGGCTATTGCTTTCCGGCGGCTTTGTCCCGGACCCCCAAATCTCTCTGCTCCTTCAGGGCTTGAGTTACCGGGGAACCTTGCCCATCGTCAGCGTGCAGACCGACACCTTTACCACGGCCATGAACGCCAGTGCCGTGCCCCCCATGCTCACCCCAGAAAACGACCGCAAGATCGCCACTGCCCTGGGGTTGTTCGAGGCGCATGTCAACCTGCCCGAGCTGGAAAGCCGCATTTCCTTTGTGAAATCCACGCGGGTCACTCCGATGATGTTCGAATACAATCTGGTGGAGATGGCACAAAAGCACCGGCAGCACATCGTCCTACCCGAAGGCACGGAGGAACGGATTCTGCGGGCCAGTGAAATCCTTATCCGGCGCGGAGTCGCGGAGATCACCCTGTTGGGCGACCCCGCCGAGATTCGCGGCGCAGCCAGCAACCTCGGCCTCGACCTCACGGACATCACGATTATCGATCCGGTCACCTCCCCCTTGCGCCAGGATTTTGCCCAGACCTACTTCCAACTCCGCCAGCACAAGGGCATCACCGAAAAGACCGCCTTTGACACGGTGGCCGACGTCAATTACTTCGGCACCATGATGATCCACAAGGGCTTGGCCGACGGCATGGTTTCCGGGGCGTTGCATACCACCGGGGACACCATCCGCCCGGCCCTACAAATCATCCGCACCCAGCCTGGGGTTTCCATTGTTTCCAGCGTCTTCCTGATGTGCCTGGCCGACCGGGTCCTGGTCTACGGCGACTGCGCGGTAAACCCCGATCCCAACGCCCAGCAGCTGGCGGAAATCGCCATCAGCTCGGCGCAAACCGCCAAGCTCTACGGCATCGAGCCACTGGTCGCCATGTGCTCCTACGCCACCGGGACCTCGGGCACGGGCGCCGACGTGGACAAGGTGCGCGAGGCGACCCGGATTGCAAAGGAACTCAGGCCCGACCTCAAGATCGAAGGTCCAATCCAGTACGACG
Source organism: Deltaproteobacteria bacterium (assembly GCA_026388735.1). GTDB lineage: Bacteria > Desulfobacterota > Desulfobulbia > Desulfobulbales > Desulfurivibrionaceae > Thiovibrio. Next base: position 17,849 of record JAPLJG010000094.1, on the reverse strand, counting down.
CCGCCGTAGACGCCGGAGTGGCAAAAACCAAATTGCCAGACAGCCAGGTGGCGGGCAAGGCCACGGTGTTCATCTTCCCAGATCTGAACACTGGCAACAACCTGTACAAGGCGGTGCAGCGTTCTGCTAACGCCGTGGCCATTGGCCCAGTGCTCCAAGGGTTGAACAAACCGGTCAACGACCTGAGCCGAGGCTGCACCGTGCCGGACATCGTCAATACCGTGGCCATCACCGCCATCCAAGCCCAGGCCGCCCAGAAAAACGCAGGGAACAACCCATGAAGGTTCTGGTGCTCAATTCCGGCAGTTCGTCCATCAAGTACCAGCTGTTCGACATGCGGGACGAATCGGTGCTGGCTGCCGGCAGTATCGAACAGATCGGCGAACCAGGCAGCCATCTCAGCCACCGGGTCCGGACACCCAAAGGCGAGATGGCAAAAACGGTGCGAACCCTGGCAATTTCCGACCACCGGCAGGGCTTTCAGCTGATCTCCTCGGTCCTCCGGGAAACCGGGGCGCTTGCCGACACCGGGGAACTTAAAGGCATCGGCCACCGGGTGGTGCACGGCGGCGAAAAATTTAAGGAACCCGCCCGCGTTACCCCAGAAGTTCTTACCGCGATCCGGGCCTTGATCCCCCTGGCGCCACTGCACAATCCGGCCAACCTCCTCGGCATGGAGGTGGCCATGGAAAGCGCACCTGCCGTGCCACAGGTCGCGGTGTTCGACACCGCTTTCCATCAATCCATCCCACCCCACGCCTACCACTACGCCATTCCCAAAAAACTCTATGAGACGCATCAGATCCGCCGCTACGGCTTCCACGGCACCTCGCACCGCTATGTGGCGAAAAAGGCGGCGGAGTTTCTTGATAAACCGCTGGAATCCCTGAACCTGATCAGCCTGCATCTGGGCAACGGGGCCAGCGCCGCCGCCATCCAGCAGGGAAAATGCATCGACACCTCCATGGGCCTCACCCCGCTTGAGGGGCTGATCATGGGCACCCGCTGCGGGGATCTTGATCCGGCCATCATCTTTTACCTGGCGCGGGAAACCGGGCTTTCTTCCGAAGAGATCGAATCGATCCTCAACAAGGAAAGCGGACTCAAGGGAATCTGCGGGGTCAACGACATGCGCACCGTTGGGGAGATGGCCCAAGCTGGTGATCCGGAAGCGCAGCTTGCCATCGATATGTACTGCTACCGAATCAAAAAATACATCGGCGCCTACCATGCGGCGCTGGGAGGACTGGACGGATTGATCTTCACCGGCGGCATCGGGGAGAACGCAAATTTTATCCGGGCGGGGTGCTGCCAAGGCCTTGCCCATTTGGGGCTGGAGATGGATACTGGAAAAAACCGTGGGCCCCGGGAAGGCTGTTCCGCTATCGAGAGCGGAGCCAGTCGGGTGAAAATCCTGGTTATCCCCACCAACGAAGAGCTGGAGATTGCCGAACAGACGATGGCCTGTCTGGAGGCTGATGAGTCAAGGAGCACATTATGTCTACGACAACAATGACAAAAAAAATCCTATCCGTTCTGTGCGGCTGCCTGCTGCTGAGCCTCACGGCCTGTAGTCTCAACGAAAGAAGCGTACGCCCCTCTTGGAAAGGCGGGGTGCTACGGGTGGGGGTCACACCGAATTATCCCTGCCTTATCGATAAAGCGGCAGGAACTGGCCAGATTTGCGGCTTTGAAGCCGAATGCGCCGCCCTGCTTGCCGAACGGCTCCACAGCAGGCTCCAGTTTGTCGAACTCAAATGGGAAGAGCAGATTCCCGCCCTGGAGCGCAAGAAGGTTGACATCATCATGTCCGCCATGTCCATCACCGAGATGCGCAAGTTCCAGGTGGCCTTTAGCGAACCATACCTCGCCATCAGTCAGATGGCTCTGACCACCAAGGCCGGGGAGGCTGAGTATCCCTCGGCCCAGGAAATTCTTGCCACGCACAAGGCCATCGGCGTGGAAAAAGGAACCACCGGGGATATCTTTGTCCAGCGCTATTGCCTGGCGGCCGAACCGCTCTTCTTCTCGTCTCCGGCTGCGGCGGTGCAAGCGCTCCGTGACAAGCGCATCGATCTGTTCATCCACGATGGCCCGGTGCTTGGCTCCTATGCCGCCGCAAACGGTGCGGACGGACTGGTTCTGCTCCAGACCCCCTTAACCAGCGAAGAGCTTGCCTGGGCAGTACGCCGGGATGATCCGATCCTGCTCAAGGCGGTGAACTCCGCCCTTAGAACCTGGAAAAACGATGGCACCCTTGAGGGGCTCCTCAAAAAATGGCTGCCGCAGTGACCGTCTTACCGGACTTCAAGCCTGCTGGGCCTTGCGCCATCCCGCAGCCTTAAGACGCGCGATGCGGCCGATATTCCAGCTCTGGATTGCCAGAAGATACTGCCGCTGGTCCTCGCGCAGGATGGCCATGATCTTTTCCCTCTCTTCCCGGATCTCCTCCCTTTCGCCAGGATACATCTCCAGCCAGCAGGCATAACCCTGATCAAAGATGAATTCCGGATGCACCGCCTCGGGGTCCACCTGCAATTTTGCCGTGAGCAGCATGGCGGCGAGGATCATATCATATTCAACCACCCAGCCGTTGTCGTTGAGCATGGAGCGCCCATCAAACCCCACATCTCCTGGGCAATTCGGGCAAAATACCCGCTGAATAACGTCTGATTGCAAGAGATTGTCGCGGAGATGAAACTGAACGGTTCTGGCGCCGCACTCACAGGTTTTTCGCACATCAATACACATCGCATCCCTCTTTTTTTCTTTGCTCCGCTTTTTTCCGGATTCCGGGATAACCGCGCAGCCAAACCTGGGCTTTCAGAACTTTCTCGCCAGCGGGGAAGAATCCTTGCGGCCATCGATCATTTTCTGGAGCTGTAGACGTTCTGCCCGCGCATCCTGTAGGTCGCACTGAATCGCCGTCTCCTCCGCCGGTGTTGCGGAAAGCAGAAGCCTTTCCAGCCGCTCAACCTGTTGCTGCGCCCGATAGAGTTCCCGTGCCAAATCCCGTAAAGACATGTGCCTACCCAATTGCCTGGTTTTTCTGTAATGCCCGAAAGGCGGTCAAGGCCGCGCCATTGAGACCCGCCCTGTCTGTGGTGATAATCTTGACCGGGATGGAGGAAAGTATCCCTGCCATGCGCCCTTTACCGATAAAGCGCTCCATGAATCTCTTGGGATCAAAGACAGGAAGAAGGCGAGGAAGCATGCCGCCGCCCAGATAAAGCCCTCCGGTGGAGAGGAACTTGAGCGCCATGTTCCCGGCCTCGGCCGCTAGGACAGAGAAAAAAATCTCCAGAGCCAGACGGGCGATTTCGCCGTCTTTTTCCAGGGCCTGCCCCATGAGAACCGGGGTCATATCCCTGGCCTCGTCCAGCGCCGCTTGTAAACCCTGAGGAACCTTCATCCCTGCCCCTTGGGTCAGATACCGATAAATATTTGGGATTCCTTTGCCAGAGCAGACCAACTCGTAGCTCACATGGCCGTGTTCCGCCCGCAAAAAAGAAAGCAGCCCTTGCTCCGTCTCAGAGGTTGGTGCAAAATCGGTATGCCCACCTTCCGAGGGAAACGCCGTATAATCCGTGCCATTCCAGCAGAGATAGGCCTCGCCCAGCCCTGTGCCTGGGGCAAGAACCGCCATGCTTCTTTGGGGCACCGTCATTCCGGCATTGACCACCAGAAGATCTTCCGGCGGCAAGGTTGGCACCGCCTGGGCCACAGCCACCAGGTCGTTCAGCAAGAGGACCTCGGCCAGCTGAAACTGTTGCCGCAAGACCTCCTGGTCAATCAACCAGCCCAGGTTGGTCATCCGAACCCTCCCGTCGGCAACCGGCCCAGCCACGCCAAAGGCAGCCATTTGGGGATGCTCCTCCGAGCCGCGCAGAAACTCCGCAATTATACCGGAAAAATCGTCATAGCCGCCACAGGCAAAGCGCTGCTCCCTGACCAAGGCATATCCCTGCCCAGTTGTGACATACAGGGCCAGAAGGGCTTTTGTCCCGCCTAAATCTCCTGCCAGAAAATAGCCCATTTCCCTCTCCGAACATGGTGAAAAATCCGTTCTCGCCAAGAACAACTATGCCATAGCAGAAGAGGCCGCTCCCTGGGGGGATGCGGCCTCTTCATAACCTTACCATCTCAGGGGTTTTTCAGGCCAAGCAAGCGCCCACCCCCATCATAACTGTTTCAATCCTTTCTTCCCTCTACCAGCCGGGTAAGATGCCCGATATTGTCGCGGAGCATCATGGTCTGGGAGGTCACCGCTTCGGCGGCTGCGGCCAGTTCCTCGGCATTGGCCGCCATCTGCTGCGTGCCGGTGTCCATCTCGGTCACTGCCTTGTTGATCTGGATAACCCCCTGGGTCTGCTCATGGGAAGCCGTGGAAATCTCTTCCACCAAAATGGCCACCTTCCGCGAGCCGTTCACCACATCTGTGGATTCCGCCACTACCTCATTCACCTTTTTCAAGCCGTCATTGACATTACCGATGGCCCGCTCAATCAGATCACTGGAGGTTCTTGCCGACTGGGCAGTGCGTTGCGCCAGATTGCGCACCTCATCGGCAACCACGGCAAAGCCCGCGCCTTGTTCCCCAGCCCTGGCCGCTTCCACCGCCGCATTCAAGGCGAGAAGATTGGTCTGGAAGGCGATGGCCTCGATCTCCCGAATGATTGTCGCGATGGCATCACTGTCTTTTTTGATATTTTGCATGGAAACCTGCATGGCCGCCACATTGGCATTGGCCCTGGAGCCAATCGCCTCATTCTGCTTCATCCCGGAATTGGCCTCGCCGGAGTTGGCGTCATTCTGCTGGACCATGGCGGTGATCTCTTCAAGGGAGGCGCTGGTCTCCTCCAACGAGGCCGCCATCTCCGAAGCCATTTCCGCCACCATCTGGGAGGTGCTTGCCGTGGCCTGGGCCTCTTCGGAGATGCGGTCGGCACTCTCGTCCAGCTCGCTGACAATGCTGTTGATAGAACGAACAAGCATCTGCACGACAAAAAAGGCAAACAGACCCACGGCAACAAGAGAGATAATTCCGCCAATGATAAAGAACAGGCCGAACATCTTCACCTCGGCCATGGCCTTTTTCTTGGTCAGCTCCTGGCCCCCGCGCAACTCATCAACGGCGGCCTTGGTGCTGCCCATCAGGCTGTAATACTTCTCAAAAAACTCCCCATCAAAGGCCTCCAAGGCAGTGGCCTTGTCCCCTTTTGTCAAGGCGGGCAGAATCTTTTTGTTGATGATCTCTTCCATCTTCGGCCAAGAGGCAACCAGCTCGTCATAGGAAGCCCCCACCGCCGGGGCCTGATCAACCGCATGGCATGACCCGCAATACAGCTTTTTACCGCCGGGATTGACCATGCTTTCCCGCATTTCGGCAATGGCTTCATCAAACTTATTGCTGGTGGTTTTCAGGCCACTCAAAGATTCCGGATCGTAATCCATGATCTGGCCCTTGAGGATGCTGTTGAGGAGGTTGAGGTTGAGGCGGACCCGGGCAATCTTGTCGATGTATTCGACCTTGAGTTCGATGCCGGTATACATCTTGCCCCCGATCTGTACCCGCTGGATGATGAACTGGGCTATCACGACGCTGGAAACCATGGAAAAGGCAACAAAACCAACAATGAGGAAAAGCTTTACCCGCAGACTCAATCCATCAAACCAATCTTTCATAGCCCCTCCCTTGTATGCGTACTGCATCGACTCCATATCCAACGATTTTTCATTATATTGTATACTCTTGTTTTTTTTACCACATATTTTCTCACATTCCCAGTTGGTTGCCAAAAAGAAGTGCGGCAAGGATGCCAACCAAAAAACTGATTAAACCGCTCTTTTTTTTCAAAACACCCCAAGAGGCTTAGGGCCTCACTCCCGTTCGCAGGCAAGGCACCCGGAGGATAAGCTCCACTGCCTGCATCGATGCTGGGGGCTGGGCTGGTATAATTTTTTGTACCACTTTGTAAAATCGCCCTTCGAGTTCACGGCCCCCAAGCGCATTTTCAATTCTTTTCTGAAAAAATACTCTTCCTCATCTTGTACAAAAAAATTGCACCCATACAACATCCCGAAACAACAAAACAAAACTCTCAACCAACTCGCAAGCAACCCATATTGGTTTAAAATTTTGTACTTTTGCAGCCTTTCCATTTTTCGTCCCATCCTTCAGAACCGCCCATGAACACAACAAAAACTCAGAATAAACCGAAAATAGAAATGCTGGCACGCTTGTTGCTTTACCACGAAGACAGTAAAACAACTCTTATCTCCTTTCTCCTTAAAAGAAGACCGACTTCCCGCAAAGTCGGTCTTCTTTTTTTTTGCGCAGACTAACACGCCAGCCAAATCCAATTCACGTCCTCTCCTCCCCAATCAAATACTTTTCCCGGCACAGTCTTTTTGCTGTTTGCACTCTGCGCCAAAGCCCGATATATTGCGAGCCCTGTGGCCGTCGGCGCCTTGCCCACCATGAAGACCCCGCAGCCAACCCTCTCGAACCCGGCAAGGGGGTTCGGTTTACTCCCCCGCCTTATTTTCGGCAACCGGCCTGTCACACAGCTCCCAGTCTCTCGCAGGACGCAGACCCACCGCTCACACGGCCTCCATCTTTGTTGTTTCATTTCACAAGACAACCGGACACAATGAACCTGCGATGACCTCTTCCCTTGGACCAATCCCCATAAAATCCCCCTTTATTCTGGCGCCCATGGCCGGTTGCACCGACCTGCCCTTCCGCTTGCTTTGTCGAGAGTATGGAGCAGGCCTTTGCTATTCCGAGATGATCGACTGCCAGGGCCTTGTGTCGCGACAACAAGACTGTCTGGAATTGCTCCCGACCAACACCTCGGATCAGCCGGTGATCATGCAGCTTTACGGCAATGACCCTGGCACCATGGGAGAGGCCGCAGCAATTCTTAGCGAACATCCCATTGCCGGTATCGATATCAACATGGGCTGCCCCATGGAAAAAATCATCCAGCAAGGCGCCGGAGCGGCATTGATGAAAAACCCGCGCCTCGCGGAAAAAATTATCACGGCCGTCTGCAAAAAATCAACAAAGCCGGTAACGGTCAAAATCCGTTCGGGCTGGAACCAGCACACCATTACCGCTCCGGAGATTGCCAAAATTGCGGCAGGCGTAGGCGCGCAAGCCATTGCCATCCATGCCCGCACCTGGAGCGATGGGTTCACCGGCCCCATTGATCACGGGGTCATACAGCAAATCATGAAAAACGTTTCCATCCCGGTTATTGCAAACGGCGACATCACCAGCCATGAACAGGGTGTGGCCCTGCTTAAAAAAATCGGCTGCGCCGGAGTGATGATTGGCCGGGCCGCTCTGGGTGCGCCCTGGATCTTTTCCGGAACCGTGAACCAGCACCCATCCATGGCCTACAGAATCAAAGCCCTGCTGCGCCACCTTGAACTCGCCGAAGCCTACCTTACCCCGGAACCCAATCTCTCCAAAATTCGAAACCATGCCTGGAAATACTTTCGCGGCACCACCAATGGCCCCGTCATCCGCAAACAGATCGACGCCACCACCTCCTATACTGAGCTGAAGACTTTCATCCACACCCTTGCCGACCAAGTGCTTCAGAAGTGATCTCCTGGAACACTTACGAAAATGAGATCACGGGGAGACATCAGTGAAAGGGGCAGTTTGTGCAAACGGACAAAAAAAGAAACCCCGACAAGCAAGATACTTGTCGGGGTTATCAGGTTTTTAATGGTGCGCCCGGAGGGATTCGAACCCCCGACTCTCGGCTTCGAAGGCCGATGCTCTATCCAGCTGAGCTACAGGCGCACAAGCACTCTTCTTGTAAACAGGCCCTACCAGCCCGAAATATTTTGCGGATCGGCAAGCACTTGCCAAGCCCGTTCCGTGATCTCGTCTATCTCGGCCAGGGTCACGGAAAGCGGCAGCCACAGATAGATAACATTGCCGATGGGCCGAAGCAAAAGCCCCTGTTCAAAACCAGCCAGATAGATCGGCCAGCCGACCCGTTCGTGCAACCCGTAGGCCGCCTTGGTCTCTCTATCCTTCACCAACTCCATGGCGCTGATCAAACCGATCTGCCGGAGGTCCCCGACCCAAGGCAGATCAGCAAAGCGTCGCATCCGCGCCTGAAGATGGCTGATCTTGTTCGGCAGCCCGGCCATGGTCTGCTCTTCGGCAAAAACCTGCAACGAGCCAAGGGCCGCAGCCGCAGCCAGAGGATTGCCGCTGAAGGTGTGGCCGTGGAAAAAAGTTTTTCCCGCACCATAGTCGCCATAAAAGGCCTGGAAAATTTCCTCGCTGGTCAGCGTCGCAGCCATTGGTAGCATACCAGCAGTCAATCCTTTTGACAAACAGAGAAAATCAGGCACAACCCCGGCCTGCTCCAGGGCAAACATGGTCCCGGTGCGGCCAAACCCGGTGGCCACCTCGTCAAAAATCAGATGCACCCCGTACTCCCTGGTTAAGACCGCCACCTTTTGCAGATACTTTGCGGGATAGACAATCATGCCTCCGGCTGCCTGGATAAGCGGCTCGATGATCAGGGCGGCAATCTGTGCGCCTTGCTCGCTCAGGAGTGCGGCAAGCGGCTGCAGGCACTGGCAGTCGCAGGTCTCTTGCCTCAGGCCGACCGGGCATCGATAACAGTAGGGGGATGGTAGTCGATGGGAGTGAAAAAGCAGCGGGGCAAAGGGACCATGGAATTCCGGCACCCCGCCCAGACTCATGGTGCCAATGGTATCGCCGTGGTAGCCGCGCTCTATCCCCACCAGCTGGCAGCGATTGGGCTGCCCGATCTGCCGCCAGTACTGGAGCGACATCTTGATCGCGATCTCGCAGGCCGTGGAGCCATTGTCCGAATAAAAAACCCGGGAAAGCTCGGGCGGCGTAAGCTGCACCAGTTGTTCCGCCAAGAGGATCGCCCCCTCATGGCTGGTGCCGGCAAGCAGTACCTGATCGAGCCGCGCCAGCTGCAAACGAATTTTTTCGGTTATGGTTGGATGGCTATGCCCATGGACAATGCACCACCAGGAGGAAATCGTATCAAAATAGCGTTTCCCCTGCTGGTCGAACAGGCAAATGCCCTCTGCCCTGTCGATGAGGAGCAGGTCGCGCTGGGCATAATCCTGCATCTGGGTGTACGGATGCCAGAGGAATCGCTTGTCTTTCTCTTGCAGGGTTGACACGGGGCCTCACACACCGCTGACAATCTTGTAGATTGCCGGATACTGGCGGTGTTGTTCCGCATAATCAAGGCCATAGCCAATCAGAAAACCTTCTGCCACCACAAACCCGGCGTAATCCACGGCCACCTCAACCTCGCGTCGCTCCTTCTTGTCGATCAGAGCACAGATCCGCACGGAGTTAGCCTTTCTCGCCGCGAAGATTTCCTTGAGGCAGGCAAGAGTCCTCCCGGTATCAACAATATCCTCCACCAGCAGGATATCCTTCCCAGCCAACTCGATCTCAGTATCCTTGGAACACTGGATGGCGCCGGAGGAGCACGTGGAGGAGCCGTAACTCGACACCCGGATGAAGTCTATCTCAATGGGCAGCTCGATTTCCCGGACCAAATCGGCCAGAAAGATGAAGGCCCCATTTAAAATGCCGATCACAACCAACTGGCGCCCGGAATACTCACGGGTAATGGCCTGGCCTAGCTCTTTGACCCTTGCGGCGATATCGCCCCTGGAAACAACCTCTTCCTTTTCGATCATATTTCCCTCTTTTATCCTTCCACACACAACAAGCTTCATGCCGAAGGGCTTCGGACCTTGCCGATAAAAATCATTGACGCTGGCCAAGGGGAACACCTATAAATAACGGTGTAGCCTCGTTTGTCAAAATAGAGAAAGGAGCCCCGCCATGAAACGCTATGAATGTTCGGTCTGTGGTTACATCTACGATCCGGCGGACGGAGACCCGGACTCAGGCATCGCCCCGGGCACCCCTTTTGAGGACCTGCCAGACAACTGGGCCTGCCCCATCTGCGGAGCCAGCAAGGATCAGTTCACCCCCATCGACTAAAGACTACAGCAGAATGTCCCCGGTGATGCTGGCCCAGGTTTTATCAAGCTCCGCAGAAAACGAATTGATAAACTGCGGCACATTGACCTCCTGGAACGGGCGGTGATGTTCTTCGATCAACGCCCAGGCAAAAGAACGCACGGCATCCTGCGTTGTCACCTGGGGCTGCCCCATGCACGCCCCCTTCATTGAGGCGAAGATATTCGCCAGATTCACCAGGGCCACGGGTACCTGGTTGGTCGTAGCCTTTTCCGGCTGATGATGGAAGTGCATCACGTCCAGGTAGGGTTGCGGCAGGCCAATGCCTTCGGCAAGCCAGACACCCGCCTGTCCATGATCCACGCCGATATAGTCCCTTTCCACCCTGACCATATCCTGCATCTCTTCGGAAGGCCGAACATACTGCGGATAAAAATTCGGCGACATGCCATCCAGCACCAGCATGCCCAGATCATGAAGAAGACCGCATAAATACAGATCCGCCGAGGTGTTTACCCGAATTACATCCCGCAGCATCTCGGCAATTCTGCCCACCACCACCGCATGTTGCCAAAAATCCCTGGAGACTGCGGCAAAACCGCTGAAGGCCTGCGTTGATCTGGCCGCCCTGATGGTATTGACCAGCACCTCCTGGACCTGCTTGACTCCGACAATAACCATGGCCAGCGGAACTGTCCCCACCGTATTGGCCCTTCTGTAGAATGGTGAATTAGCGGTCTGGATGATCCGGCAACTCAACACAGGATCAAGAGAAATCAAATCGGCCAGCCGCCGGGTATTATCAATGCCTGCGCCGCCTTTCATCATGGCGCTCAACTCGGCGGCAACCGCGGGGTTCACCGGCAGGACGGCCTCCGGATGCACCCGATGATGCAACTTGGCTGGAGTCTGCCGGTTATCCTTGTCGGGCAGGGGGGGAAGGGTAATGGTTATCCTAGATTTTTCGGGCTTCTCGAGCCGTTCCATGCCCAGGCCCGGCTTGACGGGAGGCTTGCTCGGTTTTTCTTCTGCTTCAGGCAGGTCGCCATCGGAAAGCACCTTCTGCAAGATGGAAGGGTTCGCCTCTTCGCCATCACGCCCCGCAACTCTCTTATTGGCCAGATCCAGCCGGCTGACCAGTCGTTCACAGAATCGCTTATAAAATTTCAACTGCAAAAAAACATTTGAGGTACTGACAATCTCTGGTTCAACCCGCAGGATAAAGGATTCCGTGCTTGCCACCACATCGGCGGTCCGTCTTATTTCGGTAACCAGAGCCATTTCCCCGAAACAATCCCCGGTGACAAGGGTGGTGAGCTGGATGGGCTTTGCTTTTCCCGGCAGCCGTTTTTCAACCCGAACCTCGCCCCTGACCAGAATGTAAAAGGCCCGTTCGGTTGTATTTTCCTTGATGATCACCGTATTGGGAGGAACCCGGAGCCATTTGCTCACCTGGAGAAATTGCTTGAGCTCATGATCATCAAACCCATGAAAAAAACTTACTTTTTTCAGGAATTCAATCTGTTCGTCAAGATCGATCTCTTTGTGTTTCTTCCCTGAGGCCATGACTTTTCCTTCGCCGCTGCGCTGCTGCCGTTGCACTGCCGGCTATTTCCCGAGACAAAAATCCGCAAAAATCATATCCAGCACATCGTCCGTGGTTGTTTCCCCAATAATGTCCCCAAGAAAAGCCAGCGCGGCCTGGAGATCAATGGCCAGGAGATCCGGCGGCAGATTCGCGGCCAGCCCCTCGCCAACCCGTTGCACCGCGACAAGAGCGCACTGCAAGGCCGCGACATGCCGGACATTTGGCGCGGCAACCCCGGGCTCCTGAAGGCCCTGCCCGCCGGTGGCCGCGTCGTACACCGCATCCTCCAGGTGGTGGATGCCCTCGCCGGTTGTGGCGGAGATGGCGACAACCGGCGTCCCGGAAAAAGCCTCGGCATACAAGCCTAAATCCAGGGCGGTCGCCCGGTCGATCTTGTTAACCACCACCACGACCTTCTTGTCCGCAGCCACCGCAAACAAAGCGCTGTCTTCAGCCTGCAGCCCTTCTACCCCGTCAAGAACCAGCAAAACCAGATCCGCCTCTCCCAGTTTTTGCCGGGCCCGGCGGATGCCGATCTCTTCCACCGCTTCGACGGTTTCCCGGATGCCAGCCGTATCGACAATGCGCACCGGCACCCCTTTGATGTCCAGACATTCCTCAATGGTGTCCCTGGTGGTGCCGGGAAGCTCCGTGACAATGGCCCGTTCTTCCCGAAGCAGACAGTTGAGCAGACTGGATTTGCCGACATTGGGCCTGCCGAGAATGACCACGGAGACCCCTTCGCGGATGATTTTCCCCCCGTCCGCCCTGGCCAGCAATCGGGCCAGGGGTTCCTGCACCTCCTGCGCCAGTCTGGCCTTCAGCACGGGGGCGTCGAGGATATCCACATCCTCATCGGGAAAATCTATGGCCACCTCCATGATAGCACGAACCGAGACCAGCGCGTCACGAATTTTCCAGATCTCCCCATGCAATCCGCCGCGGAGCTGACTCACCGCAAGGTTGGCGCCCTCCTTGGTTTTGGCGCCCAACAGCTCGGCAACCGCCTCCGCCTGGGTCAGATCGATCCGGCCATTGAGAAAGGCCCGCTTGGTGAATTCCCCAGGGGTTGCCAGACGGGTGTCCGAAAAGGTCACAATCTGGGCCAAGATTTCCTGCAACAGGAGATAACTGCCGTGGCCGTGGATTTCCACCACATCTTCCCTGGTGTAGGTCTGGGGCGCCCGCATGTACACCGCGAGCACCTCGTCAATGACCGCCCGGGTTTTCGGATGGACAATGGCGCCAAAATAAAGTTTGTGGCTTATGAAGTTGTGCTGGGGATTTTTCGGTTGAAAAAGCTGCTGAAGGATTGCGTGGGACTGTGGGCCGCTCACCCGGATGATGCCGATGCCACCGGCGCCGGGCGGCGTCGCTATGGCGGCAATGGTCGCCTCGTTGAAATCCGAGAAATCACGCATGCCACATGTTCCTTGCCTTGTGAAATCCGGCGACACCACCGGCCAGCATCATGTCTGCCTGAACCGGCGAACTGCTTTTGATGAAATCGTTGATACGCGCAGACTGCGACAAGCCACACTCACACAGGGGTGTTGCTCTGCTGGTTGCCGGCTACGAACCTGCGCTTTCTCTCTTTTTTCCGGAGACTATTACTCCGGGCTCTTTTCTCCGCTTTTCTTTTTTCGTGGAGAACGCCGCCGCCCTTTCCCTGGCAGATAGATAAGCACCTTTTTAAACAGGCCTTCTCCCACGCTGCGGCTTCGGATCTCGGTGTCGTCCTGCAAGGCCATGTGCACCATGCGTCTTTCTGCCGGGTTGATGGCGGGAATGGTTCGGGTTTTGCCGGTTTCCTTGACTTCCTGGGCCAGGCGCACGGCCCGCTCTTGGAGTTCCCCCATCCGGTTCTCCCGAAACCCTGCGGCATCAAGGGAAAAAAGAACCTTCTGCGGGAATTTTCTGGTGATGATTTTGCGCAACACATACTGGAGACCGTCAAGGGTCTGTCCCTCCGGCCCGACAAGAATCTCGACAAACTCTCCGGTGATCTTGGCGTGGACCTTGTTGTTCTGATCCTGCTCCATGCTGATTTCCGATGGGCAGCCCATGAGTTCCAGAATCTTGGCGATATCCGCCCGGATTGCCTCCATCTCCTCTGGGGTGACAGGATCTCCCACCACCTCCTCCGCTGGCTCATCGCTCTCGACAGACCGCTCCACACGGGGCGCCCTCGGCGCACTCGGTTTTCTTTCCGACGCAGGCCTTTCAGGCCTGACTTTTGGCGTACTCGCTTTTTTCTCCTGAGCCGGTCGCCTCTGCTCATGCCCGCCCTCTTTTTTGAGAGTCACCTGCACCGCCGCTTTTTTCCGGCCCAGGCCAAAAATCCCGGTGGAACCGGTGGAGATTATGCGGATATCAAGCTCTTCCCGGGGCACATTGAGCGCCGCGCAGGCATTGCCGATCGCCTCTTCAACATCCGTTCCCTTATATTCCATCTTGGCAGACATCGTGTGACTCCTCCATCTCAGGCCGTTCTCTGGCAGCCCGGCGTCTTCTCTTGGCAACTGTGGCCCAGGGGCTGCCCCTTGCGCGCTACTTACTCAACCTGTTTTATGCGGCCTCATGCCGGTTAACGAGGTACTGCTGACCAATGGACAGCAGATTGTTTACAAACCAATACAAAACCAACCCTGAGGCAAAATTGAGGAACATGAAGGTAAAGATCACCGGCATGAACATCATGACCTTCTGCTGGGTTGGGTCCCCGGTGGCCGGGGTCATCTTCTGCTGCAGGAACATGGTTGCCCCCATCAGCAGGGTGAGTACCGGGATTCCCCCGACAAACGGGAGGTCAAAGCCGATAAACAACCGATCCGGCGCGGACAGATCCATAATCCACAGAAAGAAAGGCGCATGCCGCAGCTCGATGGTTTGGAGCAACACCTTGTACAGGGCAAAAAATACCGGAATCTGGATGACCATGGGCAGACAGCCGCCCACCGGATTTACCTTATAGGTTTGGTACAGCTTGATCATTTCTTGCTGTTGCAGTTGCTTGTCGTCCTTGTATTTCTCACGCAGCTTGGCCATCTTGGGCTGCAGTTTCTGCATGGTCTTCATGGACTTCATGCCTTTCTGGGAAACCGGCCAGAAAAGCAGCTTGATCAGCACAGTCACCAAAATGATAGCCAGCCCATAGTTACCCACATAGCCATGGAGAAATTTAAGCATATAGAGGGTCGGCTTGGCCATCACGTCAAACCAGCCGAAATTGATGCTGCGTTCCAGCTCATGACCGACCGATTTGAGCGCCTCCATGGTCTTGGGGCCGAAGTACACCGAGTAGGTGTATTGCTGCCGCTGACCGGGCTGGATGACATCGCTGGCACCGGCCAGCACCGTGGTCACCCGGTTTTCATCCTGTAAGGAAAAATGGGCCGTGTGCTGTTCGCCGGTACGCGGGACAATGCCGCAAAGAAAATAATTATCCTCGTAGGCTGCCCAACCGATCTTGCCGGTAAAGCTTCTGCCCCCTTTTTTCAGGTCGGCGGACTTGATTTCCTCCAGCACCCCATCGTGCAAAACAGCGGGTCCGACAAAGACCATCTGCTTCTCATGGGAAAACGGTCGGTTGTCAAGGGTCAGATACGGAGCACCCTGGAGGGGGGTGGCCGTGTGATTGACCACATCGATGGTCAGCTCCACCAGATACTGTTGATCAGAAAACCGCATGGTGCGAACAATCTCAAGGCCCGAGGGCAACTTGCCCCGCAGAGTCAGGACCGCGCCATCTTGCTCCTCCTTGATCGGCCCAGCCTCATACAACACCGGAGGGATACTGCCCGGCTCAACCCCCCAGGAAAAATTCAAGGTCAGATTGTCGCCGGCCTTTGGCTGGAGAAGCTCTTTATTGCCGGAATCCTTGGCAAGGGCCTCCCGATAATTCTTCAATTGAAAACTTTTCACCATGCCGCCCGACTCCGTCACCACCGCCGAGTACAGGCTGGTTGTCACCGGAATTTCACGCCCTTGCTTGAGGGTAGCGCCAGCAGGCAAGGCAGCCGACAGGCTTGCCGCAGTGACGGGAGCGGGCGCGTTAGCGACACCCTTCTCCTCGGTCTTATCGTTTTTGGGAGAAGATACGACACTGCTTTCCGTGACCGGAGGGGGGGTGGGAACAAAAAAATACTGGTACCCAAGCAAGATGGCCAAAGAAAGGAAAATAGCCAAAAAAATTCTCTGTGTTTCCATGAAATCGATCCTTGTCAGGCTCTATTGCGCCGTTGTAGCAAAATAATCATGCCCTTGAAATGACAAAAACGGCATAAAGCGCCGTCCAGAAATGGTCAAGAAAAACAATGACTGCACTTAACAGCTCCTAAATTGGAGTGCAGGCCTGAAGCACCCGAACCCGAAGACTACGCCTGCTACTGTTACCTCAAAAAGATTTGTCCACCGGATCAAACCCGCCGGGATGAAAAGGATGGCATCGAAGAAGACGCCGCAGGGCGAGATACAGACCACGAACCGTTCCGTGGTGGGCAAGAGCCTCTATGGCATACTGTGAACAGGTGGGAGAAAAACGGCAGGCCGGCGCAAAAAGCGGGGAGATACACAGCTGATAGCACCGTATCAGGGCAATGAAAAGTTTTTTCACATCCATCCTTTTTCTGGAGAGAAGAAACCTTCCCCCTCCAGAAAACATGGCGACCATAAAAATATCACGAGACTTTCAATGCCTCTTCGCCCGGACCTGTTCCCTTTCCACCAACCATACGCCGGGCAAGAAGAGCGCCAACAGTCGACGCTACCTCCAAAGGGGAGTCTGGAACAAACCCAGGCCGTACGGCAAAAACCACATCGGAAAAAGGTTCCATAAATGCTTGATTGTGGCGAAAAAATTCCCGGATAATCCTTTTGAGCCTGTTCCGCTGGACCGCCTGCCGTACTCCGTGGATACTGATTCCCAGCCGGTTGCCTGCGGTGCTGTTCGGCAAATAGATAAGACTAAAGTTGTGACCACGCACCCTTTTCCCCTGCTCGTAAACCAACCTGTACTGCCAGGGCTTGACCAGCAACCTGGCCTTGGGAAGGGACTGGGCTTTCATGCTGCGCGCGGAAACTCTCGTCCGAGCCAGACTAGACAGTCAACCGCTTCCGGCCCTTGGCCCGACGACGGTTGATGAGGGCCCGTCCGTTTTTTGTCTGCATTCTGGCCCTGAAGCCATGGGTACGGTGCCTTTTGAGATTGCTGGGCTGAAAAGTTCTCTTGCTCATGTTCGTCTTCCTTTTTCTCTTCTATTACGGCCTCTGATTGGCCGACCTCACATTTTTGCTGTCTTGCAGCAGCTGGAGCCTTGCGTCACGCACCCTTACGAAGCAAACGCCGAAATCGCAAAAAAATCCGCCCAGCAACAAAGCTCGCTATATTACTCAGAGCCATGCGACATGTCAAACATTTTCCCAAGGCGGTTACTGATCCGAAGATTCCTTGTCAAGGCCGAACAACTGCCGGACAAAAGCCAGCTTGAGCTGTGGATCGTCGTGGGGAGCGTTGTTTTTCAAAAAAACCATGGGTTCATGCAGCAACTTGTTGACGATGGCGTTGGCCAGCATCTCCACCGAACGCCGCTCGTTTTCCGAAAGAGATTTCAGGGTCGCCAGAGTCTTGGCAACTTCAGCCTCGCGGATGCCGTTGGCCTTTTGCCGTATGGCCGTAATGATGGGGGCCAAATCCATGCCTTCCAACCACTGCCCGAACTTGACCACCTCTTCGGCAACAATGCCTTCAGCCCGCAGCGCCTCTTTTTCCCGCTCTGCCTTGTTCACATCGACCACGTTTTTCAGGTCGTCGATATCATAAAGGTAAACATTGTCCAGATCATTGAGTTCCGGATCAAGGTCGCGCGGCACCGCGATATCAATAAGAAAAAGCGGCCTGTTTTTCCGCTGCCGCATGAGCGGTTTCACTTGATCTTTGGTGAGAATCAGGTCGGTAGCCCCGGTGGAGCTGACCAGGATATCAACCTCCGCCAGTGGGGTGGTCAATTCGGCTAAGCCCACGGCAGTGCCGTTAAACCGTTGCGCCAGCTTGACCGCCCGCTCCAAGGTCCGGTTGGCCACGATTACCCGGCCGATCCCTTGCCTGACCAAATGCTCTGCTGCCAGTTCGGCCATCTCCCCGGCCCCCACCAGGAGAACAGACTTATCCTGTAGGTTCCCGAGGATCTTCTTTGCCAGCTGCACCGCCGCATAGCTAATGGAAACCGCGCTGCCACCGATATT
>JAPLJG010000023.1 GCA_026388735.1 Deltaproteobacteria bacterium | reverse complement strand
TCGCCCAACTGGCCGGTCATGGTCAGGTTGCCGCGGCCCTTGAGGATGGAAATCTCAATATAGAGAATCTCTCCGCCCACCTCGGTCCAGGCAAGGCCGGTGGCCATGCCCGGCTGGTCGATGATCTCGGTTTCCGACTCGGGCGTGTACTTGGGCGGGCCGAGATACTTGCTCAGGGTCCGGTCCGTGAGGGGGAACGGCCCCTTGTTGCCTTCCGCTACCTTGCGGGCGTTTTTCCGACAGACAGTGCCGATCTCCCGCTCCAGGTTCCGCACGCCTGCTTCCCTGGTATAATTGCTGATGATCTTACCCAGCACCACATCGTCGAACTGGACATGCTTAGCAGTGATGCCGTTTTCCTCAATCTGCCGAGGCACCAGATAGCGCCGGGCAATCTCGATCTTCTCCTCCAGGGTGTAGCCAGCCAGACGGATCACCTCCATCCGGTCATAGAGCGGGGCCGGAATGGTATCCGCCATGTTGGCTGTGGTGATGAACATGACCTTGGAAAGATCAAAGGGCATGTTGAGGTAATGATCGGTGAAATCGGTGTTCTGGGCCGGGTCCAACACCTCCAGCAGAGCGGAGGACGGATCGCCACGGTAGTCGGCGCCGACCTTGTCGATCTCGTCGAACATAAAGACCGGATTGTTGGCCCCCGCCGTTTTCAACCCCTGGATGACCCGACCCGGCATGGCGCCGATATAGGTCCGGCGATGGCCGCGGATTTCTGCCTCGTCGTGCATGCCGCCCAGAGACAGGCGGTGGAACTTGCGCCCCATGGCCCGGGCGATGGACTGGCCGAGCGAGGTCTTGCCGACCCCTGGAGGGCCGACAAAACAGAGGATCGGTCCCTTGGTCGTCTTGTTGAGCGAACGCACGGCCAGGTATTCGAGGATGCGCTCCTTGACCTTGTCCAAGCCGTAATGATCCTCGTCCAGCACCGCCTTGGCGACCTTAAGATCGATCCGGTCCTTGGTGCCTTTGCGCCAGGGCAGGTCGAGAATCCAGTCGATATAAGTGCGAACGATGGAGGCCTCCGAAGCGTCGGGATGCATGGTCTCCAGCCTTTTCAGCTGTTTGGTCGCCTCTTTCTTGACCTCGGGCGGCATCCGGCACTTGGCCAGCTTGTCCCGCAGCTCATCCATCTCCTGGGAGCGGTCATCGATATCACCCAGCTCTTTTTTCAGGGCCTGCAACTGCTCACGCAGGTAATATTCCCGCTGGGTGCGGCTCATCTCCTCCTTGGCCTCGGACTGGATCTTGGCCTGCATGGTGGAGACTTCCAGCTCTTTTTGCAGATACTCCGCCACCTTTTTCAAGCGCAGAGCAGTGTCAAAGGTTTCCAGCACCGACTGGGACTCGGAAACCCGCAACTGCAGGTTGGAGACCACCAGGTCGGCAAGCCGGCCCGGCTCCTCCACGTTGTTCAGGATGACCATGAGATCGGAAGACATGATGCCCTTGAGCGAGAGGATTTTTTCCGTCTGCTCGCGAACATTGCGCATCAGGGCCTCCATTTCGACGGAGACCTCCTCCTGCTCTTCATCCTCGATCAGCTCGATGCGGGCGATATGATGGGGCTCTTCCTGGACAAAGGATACGACCCGCGCCTTGCGCAGGGCCTGGACCAACACCTTGAGACGACCGTCCGGCAGCTTGAGGGTACGCATGATCATGCAGACCATGCCCACCTCATACATATCCTCGGATTGGGGCTCGTCCAGGGAGGCGTCTTTCTGGGTAACGAGCATGAGGAGCTTGTCCTTGCTCATGGCGTCGTTGACCGCGCCCACCGAAGCAGGCCGCCCGACAAAGAGGGGGATGATCATATAATTGAAGATAACCACATCACGCACCGCCATGAGCGGCAATTCTCCGGGGATCTCCTGCCCTTCGGAATCATGAAAATCGTTCAACTCTGAGGTCATGGAATCATTAATATCCACAACATGCCTCCAGGTTATATTTTATAAGCAAACCGGCCTTGCCGGAAAGAACAAGGGTTCAAGTGTGGTGGCAACATAAGCACCCCTCCCCATGAAGTCAAGACGATATCCGCAGGACGGAAGCAGTCCGGAAATATGCTTGAAGAAATCGGGGTTTTGCACCATAGTAGGCCTGCAACCGGCAAAACGTCCAACCCAACATTTGTATAATCATGCCATGACGGCCAACAAAAAACAACCGGCAACCGACCCTGATGAACCTCACAAACGCTTCTTTTTTTGATCTGAGCCGCTATGCCCATGCCTCTCTTTTTGTTACGGAGGAATACCCCTGGCAAGCGCTGGCCCGGCTGAAGACCTACATGACCGAATACCCCTGGCCGCAGATCGCCTGGCCGCAGACCCCGGGCCCGCTTCCCGCCACCTTGGTCCTCCACGACGCGATGTTGATGGAGGCCGGAGACATCAACATCGAATTCGGCGACGCCACCAAGGGCAAGCTCAAGGTTTTCAAGAACGGTATGCTTCTGGAAGGAGCCAGCGTGCTCATGGCCGGGGTGGTGCTGGCTGGCGGGCCGCTCAGTGTCGGCAAGGGGGTGCTGGTTGAATCCGGGGCCTTTATCAAGGGGCCGACCATCATCGGGGATCAAAGCGAGATTCGGCAGGGTGCCTATCTGCGCGGCCAC
>JAPLJG010000011.1 GCA_026388735.1 Deltaproteobacteria bacterium | reverse complement strand
AACCCCGACCAGAACCGCAGTTGTGCGTGCTGTTGTCCCAGCAACAAAGTGTTCGATCAGTCGGTCTTGTTTGGTTTTACTCAGTCTACTTTTTCTCATCCGGCCATCCTAAATAATTTTCATTATCTAGGACAGCCCCTTTTTTAAAGAGGTGCATGAGCGCTGGCCGGATACGGTACGTATCGTGCTCTCCGGCTATGCCGATACCGCGGCTGTGGTGGCGGCGATCAACGAGGGCCAGGTCTACAAGTTCATCCCCAAGCCCTGGAACGACGATGAACTCAAGGTGGCCATCGCCAAGGCGGTGGAGCTGTATTTTCTGGTCAAGGCGAACAACGACCTCAACGAAGAGTTGCGGCAAGCCAATGATGAACTTTCTCGCATTGCCGTGCAGCTTGAAGAGAAGGTGGCGGAACGCACGGAAGAGCTGTTGTTCCAGAATAAGGTACTCCGGCATAGTCAGGTCATCCTGAACACCCTGCCCATGGGGGTGATTGGTTTTGACCGAGAGGGGGCGCTGGTGCAGCTGAACCGCTTTGCCGAAGAGGTGTTGCAGGATTTCCGCCACTCCCATCTGGGCGAAACGGCGGCGGAGGTGTTGCCGCCGGACTGGGCCGCCCTGCTGGCGGCGGTGCAGCCGGGCAAAGGGGTCAGCAGGGTGCTTGGCCTTGGTGGGCAGCAGTTTTGTGTGCGGGGGGGCATGATGAATGAAGCGGACGGTCAGACAGGAACGGTGCTGGTGTTTGATTGTGCAAATTGCGGGGATTCATGCCGTGTTGCTGGCCCGGCCTCCGCTGTAGCGGGAAATGAGGAAAAACAATGATTGAGACTCCAAGTCCTCCCTCCCCAGAAAAGGGGAAGATCCTCTTTGTGGACGATGAGGAAAATATCCTGCGTTCCCTGCAACGGCTTTTCATGGATGAAGAGGTCGAGGTCTTTACCGCCTCCTCCGGGGCCAAAGGTCTGGAAATCCTTGACAGGGAAGCTGGGGTCGGCGTCATTGTCTCCGACCAGAGGATGCCTGAGATGACCGGCGTTGATTTTTTGGAAAAATCAAAGACGATTTCCCCTCAGTCCATCCGAATTCTGCTCACCGGCTATGCTGATGTCAACGCGGCCATCGACGCCATCAACCGGGGCGGCACCTTCCGTTATTTGAACAAGCCCTGGAACGATGACGAACTGGTCCAGACAGTCAAGAGCGCCTTGCACATGTATCATTTTCTCAGCGAAAACAAGCGGTTGTCCGCCATTGTCAAGCAGCAGAACGCCGAGTTGAAGAAGTGGAATACGGAGCTGGAATCCATTGTTCAGGAACAGACCATGGAGCTCCAGAAGAGTTACGATAGCGTGCGGGCGATAAACAGCAGGCTGCGGGTCAACTTCAAGAACACCATCGTTGCTTTTTCCGGGCTGATTGAGTTGCGCGACAAACGGATGCGGACCCATTCGCGCAATGTCGCCGAGGTTTCGGTGAATGTCGCCAAGCAACTGGGCATGGAAAATGAGGAGCGGGAAACCGTCATGGTGGCTGCTCTGCTCCATGATATCGGGAAAATCGGAATCCCCGACCTCATGCTGGCGCGGGAGACCGAGCAGATGAATTTTACGGAGCGGGAGGAGTATTTGCAGCATCCGGTCCGTGGTCAGGCGGCCATTGACAGGATTGAAGAGCTGCGGGAGGCGGGTCTGCTCATCCGCAGCCATCATGAAAATTATGACGGCAGCGGCTTTCCCGACGGGTTGAAGAAGGCGGATATCCCACTGGGCGCCCGGATCATCACCCTGACCGATTATATCGACAAGAAAATCCGTAAAGCCATGGGGGCCACAGGTTTTGAGGTCCTGCGTAAAGAGGTGGAGCTTCAGAAGGGGACACTCTTCGACCCCAAGCTGATACCCGTGGTTTTTGCGCAGGCCGAGGCTTTTTACAAAAAAATCCGGCCCAAGACAGACCATATCGAGATCGAATTGCTGCCCAACGATTTACAGGATGGGATGGAGGCGAGCCGGGATGTGTTCAGCGGGACCGGAATTTTATTGCTCACCAAGGGAACCGTTCTTGCCGCATCCAGTATTGCTTTGCTCAAACGCTATTATGAGTTGGACCCGCCAAACCAGGGGGTTTTTGTCAGCGTTAAGGAGTGATTTTGCCCTTCGACAGGCTCAGGGTGAACGGAAAAAATAATCATATCAGTAAAGTCCGCTCATCCTGAGCCTGTCGAAGGATTATCTTCAGGCTCTCTTGCTTGTAATCCGTGCATCATAGGATCATATGACCAAGCTTCAAGGCATTGAGCATACTCGTCTCTAATCTGGTGGATAATCTGGGGAAGGCTCTGTTTGCTGATTCCCAGGCTCCTCAGGTCTTCCGGTGTCACCTGTGCCATGTGCGGGTCCGTGCTTTCTCCCAGATGCAGAGCCTTGGCGATTTTGTTGCCCAGATAAATAGCCATGACCAAGGATGCTACTTTTGGGTTATCGCCGTCTATTGCGGCGGCAGAAGGGGAGTGGTGCAGCCTGATGACGGTCTGGTAGTCTTCCGGGAAATTCCAGACGTCTGCCATGGCCTGCCCGGCCTTTTGGTGGTTGAAGCCGAGGATGGTTTTTTCAATTTCGTGTTGGGCAAGAGTTCCGCTTCGGGTTTGCTTGAGAATCTCGGCCATTTCGCCGGGTAGATTTTGGGCAAAGGCGATCTTGCCTATGTCGTGCAGGATGCCGCAGATAAAGGCTTGCTCCGGCAGAGATTTATCTGCGCTCAGTATCGGACTGTGCAGGGCAAGATGCTTCGCCGCGAGACCAGTCCCGAGGGAATGATGCCAGAGATCTTTCAGGTCAAAGATTTGCCCTTCTTGGGTTTTAAAGACGTGGAACACGGAAATGGTCAGGGCCAGATGTTTGATGGTGTCAAAGCCCAGGATCGTAACCGCCCGGTCGAGGCTGGTTATCTCGCGGGCCATTCCGTAATAGGCGGAGTTGGCGAGTTTTAGGACTGTGGCGGTGAGGGCGGGATCACGGGTAATGATCAAGCCAAGCGATTGCGCGGTGAGCGAGTCATTCTTATCGGCGGTATTGATCTCGTTGGCCACCGCGGAAATGGTGGGCAGATTTTTGACTTTTTTCAGGAAATCGCGCAGGTTCATAATCTATAGGATACGGGAAAGGCTGCAAGCAGGTAAAGAAAAATCTCTAACTAAAAAAAACGTCTGTTCAGCTGTGGCGGGGTGGGCGATGTCGGTGGCGCAACCGGCGTCGTTGGGCTGAATGGCCACTGACCGGGGCTTCGGTGTTGCCAGTGCGGGCATTTTTTACTATATTCAGCATCGTGGGCTTGCGACAATAATGACTGGGGGTTTTGTGGCCAGAAGAAAAATATTTCTCTATCTCGTTCTTTTTCTCTGTATCGAGGCCGTGTTTTCCGGCTTGCTCTTCTGGGGAAGACAGCGCACCGAACAGCGGTATCTTGAGAGCGTGCTTGCCCATCATCAGGGGGAATACGTCTCTACGCTCATTTCCTTCAGTCGCCTGGCCCGCTTCACGGCCCAGGAAATTTTCCTACAGCCCGATGTTGTCGCTATTTTCTCCCAGGCTGTTGACGCCAAAGGGCAAGAACGCGATCATCTGCGCATCGCCTTGTACAACCGTCTTCTGCCATCGTACAACAATCTCGGGCGGGAATATTTTTGCCAGGTGCTCTACCATTTTGCCGACGGGACCAGCTTTTTGCGGATGGACAAGCCGGAGGTGTTCGGCGACCAGCTTTTTGCCAGCCGTCCCTCCGTGCGCATCGCCAACACCGAAAAACGCTATGTGGAAGGTTTTGAAAGCGGTCGATTTTATCATGCCTTCCGTCACGTTTTCCCTGTGCAGCAGCAAGGGCACCATTTGGGCACCGTGGAAATCAGCGTGCCGTTTTATGCAGTCAGTACAGCCCTGCAGCAGGTGTATCAGGAAGAATACTTTTTGCTTCTGAAAAGGGATCCCCTGCTGGACAAACTCACCCAAAAAGGGTTGGAAAATTACGCGGGTTCTACCCTGGTGGAAGGCTATCTCCAGGAGACGGCAGATCTTGCCGCGAGTTCCGACGGCCCTGCCCATGCAGGGCATCTGAATTCAGAGCTTATTGCCCGGATCAACAAGTCGATCCGGGGTAAAATTCAGGGCAGCATGGCTGCGGGAAAACCATTTTTCCGCGCCGTCATCGTGGATGGCAATGATTATCTGGTCACTTTTTTGCCGGTTGTCGAGGTCAGCGGCCAGACGGTGGGTTTTTTTGTCTCCTACGGGCCAGAGCCGGCCATGGCGTACATCCGGCATGGCTATCTCATCGCCCTTATCCTGGCCACGGTGCTGCTGGTTTTGCTGTTCGGCCTCCACCTCCGCGCCACCCGGAAGATTGCTAGCCAGCTTAGTTTTCAACGGCAGCTCATGGAGGCCATTCCCCTCCCCATTACCCTGAAAGACGGCGAAGGGGTGTTGCTCGGCTGCAATCAGGCCTTTGTCGATCTTTTGCGCCTGCCCAGAGAAAAAATTATCGGCCAGCGCACCGATGGCCTCGCCAGCCCGGAGGCCGTGGCCCAGCAGCAGGCCATGGATCGCAAAGTCATGACTGGCGGCCATAAGCACCAGGAAGAACAGCACCTTGTCTACCCGGATGGGAGCAGCCGTGATCTGTTGGTGGTCAAGGCGCCGTTTGTTGACGAGAAGGGCAGGGTTGCCGGAATCATCGGTTCCGCTGTTGAGATCACCGAGCAGAAACGGAGTGCGGCAGAGGTTGAAAAATCCCGCGCAGAGCTGGAGCAGATCTTCAACACCGCTGCCAACGGCATGCGGGTGGTGGGCACGGATTACACCGTTTTGCGGGCCAACACCACGTTCTATGAGTTCACCGGACTGACCGAACAGGAGGTGGTCGGCAAAAAATGTTGCGAGACCTTTGCCGGCTCTGCCTGTAAGACCGAGCAGTGCCCACTGTTTCGCATCGCGAGGGGTGTGCAGCAGGTAGAGGAGGAGATTACCAAGTTCTTGCCCTCGGGCCGCAAGATTGAATGCCTTGTCTCCTCCAAGCCCTATTACGACCAGGACGGGAAGCTTCTTGGCATTATCGAGGATTTTAAGGATGTCACCCATTACAAGGAGTTGGAGCGAATTCTTCGGGAGACCGCTATCACCGATGAGCTGACCGGGCTTTTCAACCGCCGCGGCTTCCTGACCCTGGCCGAAAAACAATTGGGCAACGCCCTGCGGGCCGAGCATGACATATTCTTGGTTTTTGCCGATTTGGACAACATGAAGGGAATCAACGATACCTTGGGGCACGAAACCGGGGATTTGGCCCTTGCCACCGCAGCTTCGCTCCTGCGGACCACCTTCCGACAGGCTGATGTCATTGCCCGCCTGGGCGGCGATGAGTTTGCCGTGTTCTTTTCCTGCAAGCCTGGGACGGACGGGGAACAAGCCATTGTTGCCAGGTTGGAGGCAAATATCTTTCTAGAAAACAGGGATGGGGAGCTGCCATTTTCCATGGCCATAAGTTTTGGCGTGGCTCGGCTTGAAAAGGACGAAACCTTGGGGCAACTCATGATTAGGGCCGACGGACTGATGTACGAGAGCAAGAGCAGGAAAAGCGGGGGAGCCAGAAACGGCGGGCAAGCTCCTTCTGCCTGATTTCTCTTTTTAACTTTTTCGTTTCATAAGCCGAAACGTAACCTGAAGAGGCATTATTTTCTTCAGGGAGGGTTTCGCCATGAAAATCGCTACTGCTGCCGTCAGTCTGGCCAGCACCCACGCACTGCATGAAGAACAGACCAGGGAAGAATCCCTCCGCCTCTGGGTGGGCGATACGCGGCCTGTTTTTGCCGGGGAAAAAGGGCCGGCTGCCGCGCAGGTGCAGATCTCCCCGGAGGCAAGGCAGCTTCAGCAGGCAGCGGCTCAGTCTCTGGTGGGCGATACTGCCGCCGCCACGCCGCTTGATGCCTCTCCGTCCGAAGACCCCAAGCTGAAAGCCATGCGTCTCATTCTGGAGGCGCTTACCGGCAAGAAAATCCGCATTACCAGCTTTGAGCCAGCCGCCGCTGAAAATTCTGCCTCATATCCTGGGGCGACTCAGGGAGCAAACCCGGCGAACTCACCGCCTGCCCGACAGGGCTGGGGCCTTGAGTACGACCTGGTTGAAACGGTGAGCGAGCAGGAATCCTTAAATTTTTCCACCACCGGCCAGGTTGTCACCGCAGACGGGCAGACCATTGATTTTAAGCTCCAACTCGCCATGCAGCGGGAATTTGCGGCCACGAACACTGTGCAGATCAGGGCCGGAGACGCCAAGTTGGTTGATCCGCTGGTGATTAATTTTAACGGCAAGGCTGCGGAGTTGAGCGGTGGGCGCTTCGCCTTTGATCTCGATGCGGACGGCAACGCGGAGCAGGTCTCCGGGCTTGCCTCCGGCAGCGGCTTCCTCGCATTAGATCGTAATCAAGACGGGAAGATCAACAACGGCCTGGAGCTTTTCGGTCCGGCCAGCGGCAAGGGGTTTGGCGAATTGGCCCAGTTGGACAGCGACCACAACGGTTGGCTTGATGAAAACGATCCGCGCTATGCCGAGCTGCGGGTATGGATGCGGGACGCGGCTGGAAACGATTCGCTGACCAGCCTTGCTGAGAACAACGTCGGCGCGATACTGCTTAATCCGGGCAAAACAGCCTTTGCCCTGAAAGACAGCGGGAATGTCTTGCAGGGGCAGCTTCGGGAAACCTCGATCTTTTTGGGGAAAAAGGGCGGGGTGGGGACGGTGCAGGAGATTGACCTTGCGGTTTGATGGGGGGCAGGTGGATCGTGTGAAACTCCAAGAAGTTCCCTCTCCCCTCGCGGGAGAGGGTTAGGGAGAGGGGGAAATAATTATGAAATCGGTAGCTCGCAATTTCACCCACCCCCTGGCCCCCTCCCGTCAGCAGTGTCAACGGCGAGGGAGGGGGAGACAAGGGGCAAGAGCTTTAAGCCCCAGGCAGGCTGAAGGTGAAGCACGAGCCTTTGTTTGGGGTTGACTGCACCGTGATCTTGCCGCGATGGGCCTGGGCCACGGTCTGACTCAGGCTCAAGCCTAAGCCCACCCCGGAAACAGCGGCCTGCGCGGAGCCAGGCGTGGCCTGGGCCCCCTTGGTGGTGAAAAACGGGTCGAAGATCTTGGGCAGATATGTCTTGGGAATGCCGCAGCCGTTATCGGTGACCCGGACAAAAACATTCTCGTCCTGCCTTCCGGTTTCGATCCGCACGGTGCGCGGCTCTTTTTCCAGGGTGGCGTGGGCGGCATTGCGGATCAGGTTCATGATCAGCTGTTTGGCCAGGCCGAAATTGAGCACTGCGTCTAAGTCCTTGACAAACTCGGTTTCGATCTGGATTCCCGCAGCCTCCATCTCCTTGCGGCAGAAGGAAAGGGCTTCGATCACCGTATCGGTCAGGCTGCCGTGGGTGAAACCCCACTGGGCGCTCTGGTCGCTGAAGGTGGTCAGCTCCCTGACGATTTCCGTGCCGCGCCTGGTGAAAACCCGGACCTGTTCCAGCTGTTCACGGACCTCTTCCGGCAGGTCTTTGTGGAGCAGGGCCATCTGCACATAGCCCAGGATGCCCACATCGATATTGTTGAACTGGTGGGCGATTCCGGCCACCAGATGGCCCAGGGCCGCGAGGCGGTCCGCCCGCTGGAGCTGTTCCTCGGCCTGGCGGCGGGAGGCTATGGCCTCATGGTACTGGAAGGCGTTGCGCACGGCCATGACCAGTTCCCGGTTGTCCTGCCAGGGTTTGGTGATATAGCGCCAGACCGCCTCTTCGCTCACCGCTTGCATGATGCTGTCGATGTCCAGATACGCGGTGAAGATCATGCCGACAAAAAACGGGTTTGTTTGCCGGGCCCGGTGGAGAAACTCCAGACCGTTCATGCCGGGCATACGCAGGTCGCTGACAATGATCTGGGGGGTATCTTCTTTTATGAGGCGCAGGGCTTCTTCGCCGCTGCTGGCCAGAAGTACGGTGTATTCCTCCTTGGCAAATGCTATCTCGATGGTTTTGAGGATCACCGGATTGTCATCAACGAAGAGTACGGTCTGGTGCATGAAGGCTCCCTGCCTAGTGAATTGTGGCGCCTGCTACTTCTGTGTATCAGGATATAACGAAAGGGCGAGGACTGTCAAGCAAGCCCCGAACCGTTCCATTTAGCCGGGCTTTGTTTAGTGGAGTTCCTGACCGGTTGTGGTCATGACCAGTTGGCCGTGCTTGACCCCCTTCACCCCGATGAGTTCGTTGGCGATTCGTTTTACCTCCCCCACCGGCCCCCGCACCACCAGAACCTCCAAGCAGTTATGCGCGTCGAGATGCACATGGAGCGCCGAGATGACCCGGTCATGGTGGGCGTGTTGGTGCTCGGTCAGCTTGTCGGAAAGATCGCGGACATGGTGGTTGTACACCAGGGTAACGGTGCCGACCATCTCCGCATCCGCGTCACCGGTATCCCATTTCTCCTCCACCAGGGCTGAGCGGATCAGGTCGCGGATCGCCTCGGAGCGGTTCATGTAGCCCTTGGCTTCGATGTGCTGGTCATAGCTTGTCAGCAGGTTCTCATCCAGTGAGATTCCGAAACGGATGGTTTTCCCCATATATCTTCTCCTTGCAAAAAGTGTTGACACCTATTCCGGAATATTATATTTAATTCGTGTCACCAAATAAAATGTCGTGCTACTTGCCGTCGGGCACGCTACTGCCCACGATGGAATATTTACTTTTTAGAGAAATATCCGGCACGGGACCAGGTAACACGTTACTTACTAATATAACATCGAAGGAATGCCTGAAATGAAATTATCCCCTGTATCGCGAATCCAATCCCTGTCTCTCCCCCTTGTCTTCTTCAGCGTTCTTTCTTGCGCGACCGCCGCTTTTGCCGCCCACCCGCTGATCACGGACGATGCCGGTACCATGGGCACCGGCAAATCCCAGCTCGAACTGACCGGCGAATATGGGCATGACAAGGAAGATGGGTTTACCACAAAAACAAGGCAGGGAGACGCATGCTTTACCTATGGGCTCAGCGATGCGGTGGATCTTGTTCTCGACCTCCCCTATCTGCATGTCAAAACCAGCGACGACACAACCTCCAGGATTGAAAATGGCTTCTCCGACACCTCCCTCGCAGTGAAGTGGAGGTTCTATGAGCATGACGGCTTGAGCCTTGCCATCAAACCAGGAGTCACCCTGCCCACCGGCGATGACCAAGAAGGCTTGGGCGCGGGCAAGGCCACCTACCGCCTCTTTTTTGTTACCTCAAAGGAAATGGACCCGTGGGCCTTCCATCTCAACCTCGGCTATATCCGAAACGAAAACACCTTGGACGAAGAAAAGAATATTTGGCATGCATCCATCGCTTCCACGGTTGCCTTAACCGAGAATCTCACCGCAGTTGCCAACCTCGGCGTTGAAAGCAACCCAGACAAACTCGTCGGCACCGATCCCGCCTTCGTCCTGGCAGGCTTGATCTATACCCTCTCTGAGGATCTTGCTCTCGATTGTGGGATCAAGTACGGGCTCAATAATTCCGAGACTGACCGCACCGTGCTTGCTGGCGTCACCTGGAAATTTTAGCGGATAATCGCAGAACTTCTTTTACACACAAGGAGAAAACACCATGCATATGGCTGACGCGTTATTATCCCCTGCGGTCGGTGGGACCATGTGGGTCGTTTCCGCAGGCACCATCATATACTGTTCCAGAAAGTTGCGCAAAGAAATGGACGGTGGTAAGGCACCGCTCATGGGGGTTCTGGGTGCCTTTCTCTTTGCCGCGCAGATGATCAACTTCACCATTCCGGGCACCGGTTCCAGCGGGCATCTCGGCGGCGGTCTTCTCCTTGCGGTTTTGCTCGGGCCTGCTGCCGCCTTCATCACCATTGCTTCGGTGCTGGTGGTGCAGGCGCTGTTTTTTGCCGATGGTGGGTTGTTGGCCCTAGGGTGCAATATCTTCAACCTCGGTTTTTTCCCAGCCTTTCTCGCCTATCCCTTTATCTATAAGCCCTTGGTCGGCAGTGCGCCGAGCAAGGCCAGGATCGCCGTGGCCGCAATGGTTGCCGCCATTATTGGCCTCCAGTTGGGTGCCTTTTCCGTAGTGCTGGAGACCGTGGCCTCGGGCATCTCCTCCCTGCCCTTTGCCACCTTTGTCAGTCTCATGCAGCCGATCCATCTGGCCATCGGGGTGGTGGAGGGGCTGGTGACCGGTGCCGTGGTTTCTTTTGTCTACCAGGCCCGCCCGGAAATCATCCAGAGCGTCCAAGCGAATCGTCCCCTTGGTGCAACCCCGTTGCGCAACGTCCTGGCAGCCTTTCTCGCGGCAGCCCTGCTGATCGGCGGGTTTGTTTCCTGGTTTGCCTCGGAAAATCCCGATGGTCTGGAATGGGCCATCGCCAAGGTCACCGGTGGGGAAGAATCCGCCGGGCCGCAGGCGGGGCTGCATGCCCGCCTCGCCGCGCTTCAGGAATCAATTGCCTTTCTTCCGGAGTATACGTTCAAAAAATCCGAGCAACAACCGGAAAACGTGGCGGGGCAGGAATCGCCTTTGGGAACCAGCGTGGCCGGTATTGTCGGCGGCCTGCTGACCTTGGCCATCGCTTTTCTGAGCGGTATTTTCTTAAGGAAACAGGGCAGGGTGGCCTGAAGAAGCAGCCCGGGAGTAATGGGAATCGTGTGAACACGGGGAGGAGGCTGAACGCCTCTTCCCCTCTTTTTTTCGGAGAGGCGGATGGCGTCCATTGGCGGAGCGGTAAAGGATTTCAGGCAGCTCGACCTGATGGCCACCGGGAATACGGGGGTGCATCGGCTGGATGCCAGGGCCAAGGTGTTGGTGACCCTGGTCTTTATCCTGACCGTGGTTTCCCTGGGTAAATACGAACTGGCTGCGCTATTTCCTTTTTTCCTCTACCCGGCGGTGCTCATGGCGCTGGGTAATCTGTCGGCCCGCTATATCGCCAGAAAGGTCGTGGTGGTCCTGCCCTTTGCCCTGATGGTGGTGCTGGTCCGCCTCGGCCCCCTGGGCATCAGCGGTGGTTGGCTTTCCTGCGCCTCCATTCTGGTCCGGGCAACGCTCACCGTTGGGGCCGCCCTCATCCTGGTCGGCACAACCGGTTTTCCCGCGATCTGCCAGGCCCTTGATCAGTTGGGCCTGCCCAGAATCTTTACCGTGCAGCTTCTTTTTCTGTACCGCTATCTGTTTGTCCTCACCGAAGAAGGCGGCCGGACGGCGCGGGCTCGCGAGCTTCGGGCGTTTGGCAATAAAGGACTGGGGTGGCGCTCCTACGGCTCGTTGATCAGTCATCTCCTGCTGCGCACCTGGCTGCGGGCGGAGCGGATTCATCTTGCCATGCTGGCCAGGGGGTTCAGCGGGGAATTCCACCCGCGCCGGACAACCCGGTTCGGGGGCAGGGAGTTGCTTTTTCTTGCGGGTTGGTCGGGGTTGTTTCTTCTTTTTCGTCTGGTTAATGTTTCCCAGTTTCTGGGATCGATTGTTACAGGGGTGTTGGGATGAGCCATCATATTGTCGAGGTCAAGGATCTGCGTCATGTCTATCCCGATGGCACCGAGGCCCTGCGGTCCGTTTCCTTCCGGATCACCCACGGCGAATCGGTGGCGATCATCGGCGCCAACGGGGCGGGCAAATCCACCCTGCTCCTGCATCTGAACGGGTATCTGGCTACCAGTCAGGGTACTATCCGCATCGGTGATTTCCCCCTGAATAAAGCCACCCTACCCGAGATCCGGCGTACGGTGGGTATGGTTTTTCAGGATCCGGACGACCAGTTGTTCATGCCCACCGTGTTTGACGATGTGGCCTTTGGCCCGCAGAACCTGGGCCTGGAGGGGGATGAGCTGGAAGAGCGGGTGCGGCAGGCCTTGGCACGGGTCGGGGCGGAGCATCTGCGCGACAAGCCGCCCTACCGGCTTTCCGGCGGGGAAAAAAAGCGGGTGGCCATCGCCACGGTGCTGGCCATGTCGCCGGATATTCTGGTCATGGATGAGCCGACCAGCGGACTTGATCCCTTTGCCCGGCGGCAGCTTATGGCGCTGTTAAAAGACTTTCATCATACCCGGATTTTCACCAGCCACGATTTGGATATGGTGTTGGAGCTGTGCGAGCGGACCATCGTCCTGCACGAGGGGGAGGTCAGGGCCGATGGCCCGACCCTGGATATCTTTCAAGACGAGGCGTTGCTTGCCGCCTGTCGGTTGGAAAAGCCTTTTGCTATGCAAGGCTGCCCAATTTGCAATCGGTAACCGTCCAGTAGCATCGCATCTGCTTCGCAGTCTCGCCACACTCGCTTAGCTGTCATCGGCCTGCTCATGTGCGGTGCTGCTGAACGGTTATGACAGTCGTCACCCCTTCCTTATTCTTCAGCCAGACAGGGTAGCGGCTTACGGGCAGCGCACCACCAGGACATTGCAGTGGGCATGCCCGATCACCCGTGCCGTGGTGCTGCCCATGAGCAGCCGCACAAGTCCGGTGCGGCCATGGGTGCCGAGCACGATCAGGTCGACCTTGTTTTTCTTTGCTGTTTCCACCAGGGCTTCCTGGGTGGAGGTTGTGACGACGATCTTTGTCTCACAGCTGAGCCCGGCTTTTTTCACCTTTGCCGCAGCCATATCCAGATCGGTGCGGGCCTTTTTCTCCATCAACGCATTTGCCTCCGGCGCCATGGCCTGAAACTCGATATCGATTTCCGGGGCGCTCATCAGCAAAAGTTTCGCGCCCGACTCCTTTGCCAGAGCCATCGCCTCCTTGAGCGCGCAGTCACTGAATTTTGTGCCATCGTAGCCAACCATGATTTTTTTATACATAGAACCCTCCCCTTTCAGATGTTTGCCAACAGGACCGGCCCTGGTGTTTTGCCGGGCTGGCAAGGTCGATGTCTTTTTATTATTATCTGTAATCGCCGAGGCTTTTGTCAAAACAAAAAAAGAATGGCGTAGGGGAGTGGTGGCCGGGGTTTTCCGTAATCAGCAGAAAAAAGCGGCATGGTTGGAAGTGAAAAGCGGTGGGTCGCGGTGGAGAATCCGGGCGATATCCGGGTGACGCTTGAATTCCTGGTCGAGGAACCGCCGGATTTCCTTGCGAGACCAACCCTTGGGATGCTCAAAATCGGTGTACAGGGAGAGATCGCCCCCGTAAAACGCGCTTCGCGCCACCATGGGCGCTTCCGGGCTGCCGACGGGCATGTTGAACACGGCCAGATTGAGAAAGGTGATGGCAGAATGATGCCGGACCACGAAATCCATGGTGCGCCGCGCTTCGGCCAGGGATTCCGACGGGGTGCCGAACAGCAGATAGATGTAGGTGGCGATCCCGGCCTCGGCCAAGGCGTGCAGCACCTTTTCCATCAGGGCCAAATCCTGGCCCTTGTTCATGGCGTCCAGCACGGACTGGTCGCCTGATTCAAGGCCCAGCTTCAGCATCCGGCAGCCGGATTGGCGCAGGGCTCGGCAGAAATCGACCTCGGCCAGCAGGGGGCTGATCCTGGCAAAACCGTACCAGTCGAGGCCAGGCGGTTCGGTGGCCAGGGCCTGCATCAGGGCCGGGCTCACCGCGTTGTCGAGGAAGTGGAGCAGGGCCGGTTGCATGGGCTGGATGGCGGCCTTGAGGCTGGAGATATCCGCCAGCACTGTGGCCGGGGGGATTTGCTGGTAGGGGTTGCCCTCGGCCTTTTCCGGGCAGAACAGGCATTTGTTCCAGTAGCAGCCCGAGGAGGCGGCGTAGGGAAGAATGAGGCCTGGAGCCAGATAATCGGCCAGGGGCAGATCGGAATAGGAAGGGGTTTGGTGGCGCGGGGAAAAATCGCCGGAAAGCAGGCGGACCAGCGCTTCTTCTCCCGGCCCGGCAAGGCAATGGTCGATCAACCCGGCAAAGGGGTTGCGGAAGGATGGGTTGCGCAGCCAGGAGGTGACCAGTCCGCCGCCCAATACGATGGGCAGCCCCGGATAGCGCTTCTTGAGAAAGCCGACCATGGCAAAGGTGGTGTTGGCCTGGCTTAGGTAGTTCAGGGAGATGCCGACAAGTGCGGGCCGGGTCTCTTCGATGAGTCCGGGGAGCCGGGTCGCGAAGTAGGGGAAGAAAATGTTTGCCGTAGGCGTCTCGGCTGCCTGGATAAGATCGGCGCTGCTTAGGGGTGAGAACCCCTGATCCTGATAGTTGGCAAGGCTGAGGGCCAGGTGCTGGCGCTTGCCGGTCTGTTCCAGTACTCGGTTGACATCGGCCACTGCCCGTCGGTAGCGGGAAGGGTTCTGGTATAGCTTCGGGCTGCGCAGGGCCGTCAGATTATCGGAGAGATTCCGGCCTGCGCGGAGGCTCCAGGTATCCGTGCCAAGGGATGGTGCGGCGAGCAGGAACATCTGGCCTTCCAGATTGGCGTCCAGCAGGGTGCAGGGCAGGCCATGGCCACGGAGGGTTCCGGCCAGACGGGCAATCCCGGCTGGTGGTTCGCAGACTTTGGCGGCTGGGGGATGGATGAGGAGCATGGGAGTGAAGATACCCGAAGGGGGGTGGGAATGCCAGGGGCAATGCAGGAAGTGGGAGTTCGAGGGAAGCTCTTTGTTTTTGCTGCAAAAAAGAAGTTCATTCGGGAATTCAGGGGGCTGTGCATGAAGTTAGTATGTTCATTTCTTTGCTTTGCCCAAAGAAACGAACCAAAGAAAAGGCCCCCTGTGTCCCTTGTCCCGCCGTTGGCGGGATGCCCTGTGCTCCTCGATGCTGCCGGGGCTTTGCAAACTCGCTTCGCTCAGACAGTGCAAATCCCCTTTTCGGCAGCCTCTCCGGTGCTCGGCTGCGTGCCAATGGGATTTTTCTGCTCCCCCCCATTTGTCCTGCCGCGCCTCGCAGACGGGGGCGGACAAAAACGCGGGAACTGTTTGAGGGCGAAGCCCGAGTTTTTCCGCGTCCCGCCCTCGTCGAGAAGTAAGGGAAGCCCGCAGGGCCAGGACTGGCTGGGGTGCCTTTTTCTTGTTTCTTCTTTTGGGCACGCAAAAGAAGAAAGGAAGCAACAGCAGAAAAGCCATCGCTCCCCTCCCCGGAATTTCGGATGAACCAAAAAAAACGGGCGCTCATCTGAGCGCCCGTCGGGAACAACTTGTTTGTGAAGTGAGGCTTGCGATTACAGGTGGCAGACCAGGACCGGGCAGTCGGCATAGCCGATAACCCGCTCGGTGACGCTGCCCATGAGCAGTCGGGTCAAGCCTTTCCGGCCATGGGAACCCATGACTATAAGGCTGGCGGAGATTTCCGCCGCCATGGCGGTGATGGCCTGATGGGGCTCACCATCCCGCACGAACAGCTCTGCCTGGACACCGAGATCCCCGGCCCAGTTGCGGACCTTGTCCAGAACCTTGTCTGCTTCCTGGTACAGCTCCTTCATCACGTCCTGGCCAACGGCATAAAACTCGTCGTTGGTATAGACCACGGAAACGGCGGAGAGCTTTGCTTTCCGTTCCTGGGCTATCTCCAGGGCTCGGGCCAGGGCGTTGTCGCAGCACGTGGAGCCGTCCGTGGCCAGCAGGATATTCTCCCAGGAAAGCCTGCTGGTTTCCGGAATCACCAGGACATCCTTGTTGGTATGCCCGATGACTCGGGCAGTGACGCTGCCGATCAGAGCCCGTTCCATCTTGCCCTTGCCTCGGCGACCCATGACGATGAGGTCGCAGTTCTCCTCCTCGGCGACATGGACGATCTGCTCGTAGGGCTCACCCTGTTCCAGGTTGGTCAGGATGTGGACCCCTTCGCGATCCGCCAGTTGCCGAGCTTCGGTCAGCAGCTGCTGACCAGGGCCGATGATGGCTTCTTTGATATCCGAAACCCCGAGAAGCTCCAAGTCCCCTTGGTAGGGCGGGACAACGGCCAGGACCTTGATCCAGCTCTTGTCCTCCCTGGCAAGCTGGCTTGCCAGGGAGAGAGCGTTTTGGGCCGAAAGGGAACCGTCGTAGGCGACGAGGATCTTTCGATACTTAGCCATTGCTTACTCCGGCAAGGGCTCTTTTGCTGTGGCGGTCGGCGGTCATCCCCTTGACCATGGCCACGATGATGATCAGCGCGGCGGAGCCAAGGGCAAGGACCAGGGACCAGAAGCTGATGCCTTCGAGCAGGGCAAGAGTGTTGGCGCTAATGGGGCTCATCAGGTCAAGATCGATGAGGTAGCCGGGGATCTTGACCCCACGGCTGACTGCAACGATGAGCATGGTGGTGGCCATGACCACTTTGATGATGTAATCCTTGACATAGGTGGTGCCCAAGGCTCCGAGCTGCACGCCGATCAGCGAGGTGGCCAGGAGCAGCAGGGCCAAGCGGATATCGATGAGGCCGGAAAGACCCCACTGTACCGAACCCCAAGCGCCCATGACAAAGGCGATGATCAACTCGGTGGCGCTGGCCACCATGGCGGAGGCGCCGATTACATAGATCATGCCGGGGACGCCGACGAAGCCGCCCACGGCGATGGTGGCGGCGAGCATGCCGGTGAGCAGGCCGACCGGGATGGTGATCCAAGCGGAGATGGTCACCTTGGCGGTTTTGAAGTGCATCATGGGGGGAAGATTGATCTTCTGCATGGCAATGGCCAGCTTGCTCACGGTCTCTTTGCCGCCGCCCTTGGCGAGTTTCCAGGCATCATAGAACACATAGCCGCCGACAAAAACCAGGACAACCATGAAAACCGCGCTGATGTAAAGGTTGGAGCCTGCGCCGCCGAATTGGTTCAGGATGTATTTCTGGATCTTGATGCCGATCTGCACGCCGATGACAGCGGTGGAGGCCATGACCAGGCCAAGCTTGATATCAGCCTGTCCGTATTTCCAGCGCTTGTAGGCGCCGACCATGGCCTTGGGGAACTTGTGGCACATGTTACTGGCTACTGCCACCGCGCCCGGGACGCCCAGGGACATCATGGCTGGGGTCATGACAAAGGCGCCGCCTGAGCCGATGAAGCCGGAGAGCAATCCGCCCACCGCACCGATAACGAGCAGGGCAAGGAGCTTGCTGACGCTCATATCGATAAACATGATGGAGATATCCTTCATCGTGTTGGCAGTGGCAGCATGTTTGTCCAGATTGATCAGCACCTTCTGGTTCATTTTCATGTCTTCGGGCAGCATCTTCTCGCCCATGACAAGGGTGATGAATTCCTTGGTGTCATCCTTCTGGAAGACAATGGTGCGTTCCGCGGCATTCACTTGGGTAATAACGCCTTTGAGCATATCCTTGGACGGCCCGTCTCCAGCGGCAAGGGCCGACTGGGCGAGCAGGGACAGGGGGGCAAGGGCTAACATGAGTATGAGCAATAACTTCTTCATTGTGGGTGTATCTCCTTTCGATAAGCCGTTGCGGCAGATTTATTTTTTTGCTTCAAGACCAATGGCGCTCAGCAGGTTGCTGGCAAAGGCCCCGTGGATGAAGGAAAAGAAGAAGGCCGCCCCAACCGGGTACACCCAACGCCAGCCGCCCATGGTGAAGATCTCGGTGACCAGCTTTTCGTTGGTGAAGAGCAGGACATAGGCGGAAATAGACATCGCCCCGAAGATAATGGTCTTCAGGTAGGGCTTGCGTTTTACCGCCGGAGCCGGGGATTTGCTGTGCTGCTTTGTGGCGTTTGCGCCCAGAATCTGGCGGGCGGTGTCGTGTTCGCCGGCCTCGGCAAAGGCGACAGCCGACATGTTTTTGTCAAAGGTGGTGATGGTCATTTTTTCTCCCTTATTTTGGTATAAATTTAGTTATAGAAATCAGGCTCTGACAGATGATCCTGCGTACATCACGACAGGGCAATGCAGGGCCTGAAATTTAGCGATCATGTTTTCTTTTGCCTTGCGGCAGTTGGTGCCGTCCGGCTCCAGCACATCGAAGACAACGCAGAGGATGTCCCGGCGAGCACCGGCATGTTTGAGCATCTCGTCCGCCAGGCAGCCCGGCCTACTAACCGGTTGATAGATAACGCCCTTTTCTTGCAGA
Organism: Deltaproteobacteria bacterium; assembly: GCA_026388735.1. GTDB lineage: Bacteria > Desulfobacterota > Desulfobulbia > Desulfobulbales > Desulfurivibrionaceae > Thiovibrio. Next base: position 22,327 of record JAPLJG010000011.1, on the reverse strand, counting down.
GAGGAGTTCAAGGCGGCAAGGGGTTCGTCATCCTGGTTCAGCCCGGAAGCTGTTTCGTTTTCCAGCAGGTGCAGCATATGAAAAATTTCCAGGCCGCCGCCGAGGCGTTGGCAGAGATGCAAGGCGTAGTTGATGGTTCTAGCAGCGATTTCTGGTTTGTCAGTTCCCAGGAGCACCCGTTTGCGTGCATTCTTGTTGGTCTTGAGGAGCTGGCGAGCCGTCTCGAACTCGCCGGCCTCGGCAAAGGTCGCCGCAGTCATGGCTTCTTCAAGTTTTTTGAACATCGTCGTTAGGGCGCGCATGGGTCGTTCCAAGGGTAAGAGTGTTCGGCTCAATGGGCGGTGTGGTTCGCCATGATCTGGCCACCAGTCATTGGTGTGGTTTTCGGTGCCCGTTTGTTCAGTGCCGGTTTCTTGCTGCCAAGATATTCTTGTGCCAGTTCGGGTTCGTTGGCCTCGGCAAAGGTAATGGCCATCATCAGGCGGTCGATTCGGTTCAGGATGGTGTTCATGGCGTTTCTCCTTTGTATGTGTATGTTGCTCGAACAGGTTAAATGCTGTGTTGCTCTTGCTTATGTCTTTGAGCAACAAGCGTGCCATGCCCGCATAATTCTGTTTTGTGGTGTAGTTTCAGTTAGTTGCTGCTGTTGTTGCTAATTGGTGGTGGTGTTTCAGTATTGCAACAATGATTCTGGTGAAAAAATAATATTTAATAGTATCAACGAGATAGCCTTGTGTTGCAATGGTGAATGCGGTGTTGCCAAATGCAACCTCTGGACTTTGTTTTTCAGTGGATGTATGGTGCGTTCGAATAGAAAAGCGGCAGAGGAAATCGGCACCCTCGCGGAATTAAGGAAGACAGATCATGTTCCACCTTGGCATACGCAAGAAGATCACCTTTGGCTTCTATCTGCTGCTCACCCTTATGGTGGGTTCAGCCGTTTTGACCTATGGCATTGTCAAGCGGGTGGAAGAGCAAGTGGCCTTCGGCGAGGTTGTTGAGGATTTTTTCAATACGATCCTGGAGGTGCGGCGGTTCGAGAAGAATTATTTTCTGTACCGTCAGGAAAAGGATTTTCAGGAAAATCAGCTCTACTGGGAGAAGATCAGGGATCTTTTTGGAAATAACGCGGCGGCTCTGCGGCTGGTGGTTTCCGCCTTGGAGTTGGAGCAGTTGGGACGGGTGATCGAGGCCTATAACGGGCATATGGGCCAGCTCCATGCCTATTATCTGGATGTTGCAAAGGGTGCTGATTTTCCCGGCATGAGCCGCCACCAGGAAAAACTCGAGGATCAACTCCGCTCTTCGGGCAAGGAGCTTACTGAGTTCGGGGAAAGAACCAGGGGAGCGGTGAAAAACAAGGTTAAGGCTCTCCTGAAGACAACCCAGAATATCCTTCTTGCCTCCATGGTTTGCCTGTTTGTTTCCGCTCTGACCATTGCTGCCCTTCTGGGGCGGAAGGTCGTGACGTCCCTCAAGGCGCTTGAGGGCTACACCAAGAGGATTTCCCACGGGGATTTTGTCGAGATCGCTGTGGGAGAAGGCGAGCAGGAGATCCGCTCCCTGCTCACCGCCTTCAACCGGATGACGAAGGAACTACAGATGCGGCAGCACCAGTTGGTGCAGTCGGAAAAACTGGCGGCGCTGGGCACCCTGTTGTCCGGGGTGGCCCATGAGCTGAACAACCCTCTGTCCAATATCTCCACCTCGGCCCAGATATTGGGCGAGGAGATCGAAGAAGACAATATCGAGTTCAAGAAGAGTCTTATCGGTCAGATAGAGGTCCAGTCGGACAAGGCCCGCGATATTGTCCGCACCCTGTTGGAGTTTTCCCGGATTAAAGAGGTCAGGAAGGAAAAGCTGCCCCTGAAAACCCTGGTGGAGGAAACCATCCTGCTTATCCGTGGACACGCGCCCAGCGAGGTGGTGATTGCCGTGGATATCCCGGAGGATCTTTTTGTCATTGCCGATAAGCAGCGGATGCAGCAGGTTCTCCTCAACCTGATCAAGAACGGGATCGATGCGGTCAAGGCCGACGGCCATATCTGGGTTTCCGCTCGCGGTATTGGCCTAGCCACCGGACTTGCCGAGGTGGAGATCCTCGTTGAGGATGACGGGCCGGGGATCGATGCCGAGCACGTTAAGAGGATCTTTGATCCGTTTTTCACCACCAAGGACGTGGGCAAGGGCTCCGGCCTCGGGCTGTTTATAGTGCATGACATCATCGAGTGGCATGGCGGCACTATCACCGTGGACAGCCGCCCCGGCCTTGGTACCACTTTCATCATTTGGCTCCCGGGAGAGCAACAGGAACATGGTTATGAATGACGAACAACCCGCAAGGATCTTGGTCGTTGACGACGAAGAGATTGCCTTAAATAACCTCAAGCATGTTTTGAAAAAAGAAGGCTATGAGGTCACCGCCTCCCAGAGCGGCCCCCGGGCTCTGCATCTGCTGGAGGAGAATATATTCGACCTTGTCCTGACCGACCTGAAGATGGAAAAGGTCGGCGGCATGCAGATACTCAAGCGTACCAGAGAGCTGTACCCCGACACCGAGGTGATCATGATCACCGGTTATGCCACGGTGGACTCTGCCATCGAAGCCATGAAGGCCGGGGCCTACCATTATATTGCCAAGCCGTACAAGCTCGATGAGGTCCGCAAGGTGGTGCGGGAGGCCCTGGAGAAAACCAGGCTCAAGCGGGAAAACAGCAGGCTGCGGGAGCACCTCAAGGCCTTTCAGGGAGAGGCCCGGATCATCACCGACAATCCGGGGATGAAAAAACTGCTGGCCACGGCCGGACAGGTCGCCACCTCGGACAGCAATGTCGTGATCTGCGGGGAGTCGGGCACCGGCAAGGAACTGCTGGCTCGATTTGTCCATGCCTGTAGCAACCGGCGCAACGGCCCTATGTTGTCCGTGAATTGCGGGGCCTTTCAGGAGGATCTGCTTGCCAATGAACTCTTTGGCCATGAGAAGGGGGCTTTTACCGGGGCGGTGGAAACGAAGAAGGGTTTGGTGGAGATGGCCGATGGCGGCACCCTTTTTCTCGATGAGATCACCGAGATGTCACCGTCCATGCAGGTGAAGCTCCTCCGGGTGATTCAGGAAAAAGAGGTGATGCATTTGGGCGGGGTTGCGCCGATCAAGGTCAATGTCCGTTTTCTCGCGGCTACCAACCGGAACCTGCAGGAAGAGGTCAAGCTCGGACATTTCCGGCAGGATCTGTTCTTCCGCATCAACGTGGTGGCGCTCCAGATTCCGCCCCTGGCCGAGCGCAAGGATGACCTGCCCCTGTTGGTTCAGCATTTTATCAGAAAATACGGGGTGTTGATGCACAAAGAGGTGCGCAATATCGAGCCGGAGGTGGTGGATATTTTGCTGCGTTACGATTTTCCGGGCAATGTTAGGGAGCTGGAAAACATCATCGAGCGCGGGGTGGCTCTGGCCAGCGGCGACACCATTGAGGCCAGCCATCTGCCCGAAGACCTGCGCGGCGCCTGTTTCCAGACCTTCCGCCGAAAAAGCGGCGGGATTCCAAGCCTTGCCGATCAGGAACGGGCCTATATCGAGTGGGTATTAAAGGAACACGGGGATAACAAGAGCCTGGCCGCCCAATCCCTGGGCATTGACCGGGTTTCTCTGTGGCGCAAGATCAAGAAGTACGAGCTTGAGGGCTGATCGCAGCCGTTAATGCGTTGCGGCGCTTTCGGTGTCGGGCAGGGGTGGCAGCAGCAGGCCAAAGGCGCTGCCCAGCCTGCGGACCAGTTCGATGAAGCTGTGGGGCAGGGGCAGGTCGCGGTCAACCAGGAGGATTCCCATGGCTTGCGCCTGCTGGAGGGTGGCGGTGCTGTCTTGGCCCTCCTGGTGGTCGCACAGGGATTGGATGCGGAGGGCGTCGGTGAGGGGAATCCGCAGTTCCTCAAGCATGGCTCCGACCTTGGCCTGTTCGTGGGCAATGAGGTTCGCATGGTTTCGGGCGAACACGGCAAAGGGCTCCTCATAGGGTGGAGCGCCGAAGATCGTATTGACCAGCGCCCCGGCAACCTTGGCGAGGAAGGCGGCCTCTTGGTCGGGATGGTTCTTGGCCAGGGCCTCTTTCAATTTTTTAAAAGAGATCATCTTCACGATCTCGACCCCCTCGCGCAAAATGGGAATCAACTTGCTCTCAAAGTCCATGGGTAGAATCCTCCCCGGCCCTGCATGGAGGCCAGGCTGGGTATTTTTGGAAATGAACGCGGCCTAATGTTTTCCTGGAAGACCAATTTCAAAATTCACCGGGATGTCAGCCAATTCAGGCACGGCTGCCAAAGTTTCTAAACGCACTCGATAAAGGGCGGGTTCAAGTTTGATACTATCAATTCCTCGAGGAAGGTAGCTATTGGTACCCCCACCGCCAGAGGTTTTACTAATTTCTTTGTTGTAAACGACCGTTTCTTTTTCGCCATCAAGACGAATAACTGTAAGCTTAAGCGGGATGGGGATGCTTCTGTCCTCAAACTGCGTAAAAACCTGACCAGTATTGGGGTCTATTAGTCCAAGTAATATTGCGACACGATGCAACTGTTCTGGATCACAACTGCGTAGGCTAAAACTTAGATAAAAGGAATAGGTATATGTTTTTTCGCCAGCCTTAAAATCGGTAGTTAAAATATGCCCCTTTTCAGCAAGGCTGAACGGAAGCGTGACATGTGGCAATTTCTCAAAGAAACCGGCAAAATTTATTGGAAAAGCAGATACTTGCATGCATGACAGCGAAGCGAATATACATAGGATGAGTGCCAGCCGAAATCCGAAATGGTTGTGTTTCATTTTTGGGCGGATCAGGTGAAAAGATCCGGTTCGCCAGTGACTTTGCGGACAAGATCGCGGTAGTCCTGGGCGCCGTTGGAGCCGGGGGCAAATTCAAAAATGGTCTGGCCATAGGCTGGAGCCTCGGACAGGCGGACGTTGTAGCGGATCGGGGCGCAAACCTTATCCCCGTAAATCTTTTCGATCTCTTCCAGAAATTCGGTTCCCCTTTTTATCCGCATGTCGCGGAAGGTGGGCAGGATGTATTGGAGCTGAACCTCCTTGCGGAATTTTTGGATGGAGGCGATGCTTTTCAGGAACTCGCCAAACCCCTGGATGGACATGACCTCAAGCGAAACAGGGGTCATCAGCTCGTTGACATAAAAGAGCACATTGACGGTGAGCGGGTCCCAGCCCGGCGAGGTGTCCACCACCACGTAATCGTAGTCTTTTTCCAGCGGGGTCAGGGCCTCGGCAATGGTCAGCTCGCCGCCGTAGTCCTTGCGATCGATGAGGCGCTTGAGGCCTGCCAGGGATTTGCCGCCGGCCAGAATCCAGAGATTTTTGCGGGCCTGAATGATTGCCTCCTCCGGGGGCAGCTCGCCGGTCACCAGTTCGGTAAGGCCGCCCTTGGGTTTCACGCCCAGCATGAAGCTCGACTGGCCTTGGGTGTCGGTATCAACCAGGAGAACCCTTTTGCCCGCCAGGGCAAGCCCGGCCGCGAGATTCACCGAGGTGGTGGTCTTGCCGACCCCACCCTTGCTCAGGGAGACGCCGATCCTTCTGGTTTCCTGGCTGGACGGAGCCGCAGCAGGGCCGGGAGCAGGAGGAGCAGGTGCGGCCTCGATTATCGCGGGCTGAGGCGGAGCGGGAGGCGCTTCTTCGCGGGGAATATCAAGAGGAAACTGCTGGCCGCAGCCCTGGCAGCGAGCCATTTTGACATTGGGCGGGATTCTTTTTTCATCGATATTGTGCTGTTTTTTGCAATGAGGGCAAGTGATTATCATTGTGAAGTCTCCGGGCCTGCTGCGGCCAACTTCTTGTTATTTCTGGCGAATATCCTTTAGAATCTCTTTGATCAGGGGGCTTTTCTCGCCTTTTTCCTCAAATTCCTTGAGAATCATCCTGAGCGCCTGATCGACAATCCGGGACTTTGAAATATGGGATTTCAAGCGCTGGTGCACAAGTTCGTTTATTTTATTCCGCGCCTCATCCAGATCAGCGAAAATCTCTCCGGAAAGATAGTGGGTGGATTTTTTCTTGCTGTCGCCCCCAGGGTTTTTTTTCTGATCTGTGCCGGATGCGTTTTCGCTAGGATGTTTTGGGCGTGCCTTTTCTCCGGAGCGATGAATCAGCTTGGCAAGAGAGGAAGTCGCATGCGCCGTGTCCTCCGCTGAGCCTTTCAGGAGGGCATCCATGATGTCGTGTTTATCTTTTGCCGCCATTCTTCCCTTGGTCCATGATGAGGTTGCGGTTCAATCCAGGCCGAGATCGGCAGGGCGGCTTGTCCTGCCAAAGAGTCTGGCATGGTGGGTGGCCAGAAAATGCTGGAGGGTGTGCTCGTCCTTTTGGTTCATGTCGATGAACTCGATGCCGCAGTGGCACTCGCCGGAGGTTTCGCTGGGAGAGATATGGGTGACTTTTCCTCGGAGGGCGATGGTGTTGTCGCCGACATGCAGCGTGACGTTGTAGGGCGTACCGGTCAGAAAACCGCCAAGGGAGGGAACGATGAGGCCCAGGCCGCGACTGCCGACATCGCAGACCCGGTGGATGTGGCCATCGATTTCGGCGCAAACCGTATCATCGTCGAGAATGGGCTCGCGATAATTTTTGCGGATGATTTTTTTAAGATCGGCGTCCGCCGGTTTGGCACCGACCGGAGCGACGGGTAGGTCCGTAAGCTCCCAGGGCGTTGTTTCTTCGGGCTCGCTTTTTTTCTTGGTCATCAACGGCTCCTTAATGGTCATGTGCTGATGGGAGGCAAAAAAACTTGCAGAAGAGCCTGCTCCCAAAGACGTGCGAATATGCAGGAGATGTTTGATTATTTATTGTCATTGCCAATATTGTCAAGGTAAAACAGTCAGTTGCTGCGCATTGGCAGGGCAGGACGGGGTTGCGGCAGCGGAAAAAATCCGGGGGCAATTGCGCCGAAGGTCTTCCGCTTGCAGCTTCTTGTCGGGCGGGCGGCCGAAGCGCTCAGCCCAACTCGGGAAATTTCACCTTGAGGGTTTCTTTGTCCGCAGTACGTTCGACCTTCACCTGGACCTCGATCTGGTCATTTTTAAGGCCAAGGGTCAGGGGCATGCCTCCCTTGTCTTCATCCAGATGGAGAATGCCGCGCATAATGGCGATGATTTTTTCAAAGACCGGCCGGGTTGGCGGGCGCAGGGCAATTTTTTCATCATCGTGCTTGATGGTGACGGTAATCTTGCCTTTTTTTTGTTTGAGGGAAAGCTGGTGAGCCTCTTCGGTCAGCGTGTAGAGCAGGGCAAGGGCCAGATAGCGGAGGGCGTCCTCCTGGGTGTCGGCGGAAGGGGCATCCGCCACCTTCTGAACGGTGGCGGCATAGTCTGTGCCAAGATAACAGTCGCACATTTCCATAAGTTTCAGATGAAGATTCGGGTCATGTATTTCCATGGCGTCTCCTGTCATGGTTCTGGTGGTGGAATAATCCGTACGATTACTTGCTCCTGCCCCTCATATTGCTATGAACCGCTTTGTCGTGTCAAGGGAAAGGATGCTGAAACGCAAAGGGTTTTTGGGCGAGGTGGTTTTTTGTCCTTGAAAGAATTTTGACAGCGTGGCGGCAGCCTGCTATATTTTCCGCTCGCCGGAGACTGGTAGTGCCTGTCGCAAGCGTTGCATCATTGTCATTGACATGTGTCCGCTTTTTTTGCGGAACCATCCAACCATTGAGAAGTCAAGGAGGCCAGGAGCATGAAGACCGACCTATCGCATACCCTGTTTGTCAAGGCACAGCAGCTTATCCCCGGGGGAGTAAACAGCCCGGTGCGGGCTTGTAAATCCGTGGGCTGTGAGCCTCTCTTTGTCAAAAGAGCCGCTGGTTCCAAGATTTATGATGTGGATGGCAATGAATTTCTCGATTTTGTTTGTTCCTGGGGGCCGATGATCCTTGGGCATAATCATCCGGCCGTGGTCGAGGCCATTGAGAAAACCCTGCAAGACGGCACCAGCTTTGGTGCTCCCTGCCCCCTGGAGATTGATTTGGCCGAGCTGGTGATCAATGCCCTGCCCTCGGTGGAAAAGGTGCGTTTTGTCAGTTCGGGAACCGAAGCGACCATGAGCGCCATCCGTTTGGCCAGGGGCTACACCGGTCGCAATGTGGTGGTGAAGTTTGACGGCTGCTACCATGGTCATGCCGACAGTTTTCTGGTCAAGGCGGGCTCCGGGGTAATCACCCTTGGCATCCCCGGCAGCCCTGGGGTGCCTGAGGATATTGTTAAGAACACGGTGTCCATTCCTTATAATAACCTGGAGATACTGGAACAGACCCTGCGCGATGAAAAACTGGATATTGCTTGCGTGATCATCGAGGCGGTGGCCGGGAACATGGGGGTTGTCGCCCCGCAGCCCGGATTTTTGCAAAAGCTGCGCGCCCTGACCACCGAACTGGGCATCATCCTGATCTTCGACGAGGTCATCACCGGCCTGCGCCTGGCCTTGGGCGGAGCGCAGGAGTATTTTGGCGTCATGCCGGATCTCACCTGTCTGGGCAAGATCATCGGCGGCGGCTTGCCGGTCGGGGCCTATGGCGGCAAAAAGGAATTGATGGATACCATCTCGCCGGTGGGTCCGGTGTATCAGGCTGGCACTCTGTCCGGCAACCCTCTGGCGATGGCGGCGGGCGCTGCCACCATGCGGCAGTTGGCCCAGCCCGGCTTTTATGCCGCGCTGGAGGAGAAGTCGGCCCGCTTTGCCCAGAGCCTGACTATGTTGGCCGAAAAATACCTGCCCGGCCAGACCACCCTGAATCGGGTGGGCTCCATGATGACCGCTTTCTTCACACCTGGGCCGGTGGTTGATTTCGACTCTGCCATGCAGGCGGATACAGCCAAATATGGCCAGCATTTTCGGCAGATGCAGGGACAGGGAATCTGGCTGGCGCCCTCCCAGTTCGAGGCCCTTTTTATCTCCGCCGCCCAGAGCGAAGCCGAGCTGGCCATGGCGCTGGAGAAAACTGAATGCTCATTCAAAAAGTTGGCCAAATGAGAAAAAAGCCGTTGACTTTGGGGGGAGGCAATGATAGTAATCCTATCGGTCGTAAATCGATGGATCCTTTGTCCGAGCAGCGGCACAGGGGCTGAAGATGGCCGATAACCGGAAGGATACACTGCGGTTGCTGGCTCAGTTCAGCACCGTTGGCATGTCCGTGGCCTTCTCCATCTTTATCGGAGTCGGTATCGGTTATTACCTCGATCATAAGGTGTTTGACGGCAGGACCTCGCCCTGGCTGACCCTGATTTTTCTCGGGTTTGGAGTGGCGGCGGCCTTCAAAAACCTCTATGACATGGCCAGCCGCAAGGATCTCTGATGGCGGCCAGTGATTCTCCTGCATCATCGGGCGAGATGTCGCTCGGTAAGGTCATGGTCTGGAGCTGGCTGTTGCTGGGGGTGCTCACCGGCTTGGGTTGGTTTGGGTATTCGGGCTTTCATGCCCGCTCGGTTTTTATCGGCGGCGCGATAGCAAATGTGAGCTTTCTGTTTTTAAAAAGGGATCTGCTCAGATTGCTGGCTGGTCCGCTTGAGGCGGTCAAGCCGTTGTTTTTCATGCGATATTATCTGCGTCTGTCCGTGGTCGTGGGGGTTCTCTTCCTCTTGGTGAGATTCCAAAAGGTTCACATCCCCGCTCTGCTGGTTGGCCTGTCCACCGTCCTCTTGGGCATCGGGCTTGCCGTCATGGTCGCAGCAAGAAGTATTTATTCGACAAAGTAGTACAAGGTTAAGGAGGCTCGTACGGTCCATGGAACATCCAATACTGTTTATCTCGTTGATTCTGCAAAGTCTGGGGATGCCCGTTCCCCACGGTCCGGTTGGGGACACCCTGCTGGCCAAGCTGGTTTCTCCGCACATGACCTACACCTGGCTGGTTATGCTCTTTCTGATCATCGTGCCGAAACTGACCCTGGGCAAGATGTCCCTGGTGCCGGGCAAGGGCCAAAATTTCTGGGAAGTCGTCATCGGCGGCCTTGAGGGCTTCATGGCGGACAACATGGGCAAGGAAGGGGCGCGGATGATGTTCCCCATGCTGGCCACCTTTGCCCTCTACATCCTGGTGGCGAACATGATCGGCCTGATGCCTGGTTTCATGTCTCCGACCTCCAACCTCAACATCACCCTGGCCTGCACCCTGATTGTCTTCTTCACCACCCACATTCTGGGTATCAAGTTTCATGGCATCGGCTATATCAAGCATTTCCTTGGACCCATTCCCTGGTTGATTCCCCTCATGCTTCCCATCGAGCTGATCAGCCATTTTGCCCGTATTTTGTCTCTCTCCATCCGTCTTTTCGGTAATATCATGGCCAAGGAGACCCTGCTGGGCATCCTGTTCATGCTGGCGGGCGCTTACTTTGCCCCGCTGCCGATTCTGTGTCTCGGCGTGTTTGTTTCCATCGTGCAGGCGCTGGTTTTTCTGCTGCTGTCGATCCTCTATTTTTCCGCCGCCATGGAGCATGCCCACTAATTACGTGTAACCGGTTCCTTGTGAACTAATGAAGAAGGCCAATTATAAAAAATTTTTTGGAGGAAGTACGATGAAGAAAGCAGGAATTTTGTCCGTATTGATGGTTTTGGCTCTGGCCACCGTTGCCATGGCTTCCGAGGCTGGTGCTGAGGCTGTAGCTCCCGCTGCAAACCTTGCCCTGATCTGCCTTGCAGCTGCTCTGTCCGTTGGCGTTGCCGCCCTCGGCTGCGGTATCGGCATGGGCGCAGGTATCGGTGGCGCATGCTCCGGTATCGCTCGTAACCCTGAGGCTTCCGGCAAGATCACCGTAACCATGATCATCGGTCTGGCTCTGATCGAGTCTCTGACCATTTACGGTCTGGTTATCTCCCTGATCCTGCTGTTCGCGAATCCGCTGCTGAAGTAATTTTTTCGCGATATTTTAGATGTGTAAGGCCGCAGGGGAAACCCTGCGGCCTTTTCCGTTTTCAGGGGTTCTGTGGTTATGAGCGAAGTCGTTGTCCAGCCCTCACGCGGCAAAAACGAGCCGCAACTCCCGGCCTGCGGGTTGCTGCTGGTGAATCCCTCCGAGGCCCGGCAGGCGGCGCAGCTCTCTGGCCAGGAAGGCTGGACCCGGCATTTTCTTTTTCACAGCAACCTGCATCGTGCCGAATCTCCCCCCATGTTTTGGGCAGGCCCTGCGGTTGGCGCGCCCATGGCCGTGATCTGTCTGGAAAAGCTCATCGCTTTAGGGGCCAAAAGGATCATTGTTTGCGGCTGGTGCGGCTCGCTGCAGCCGAACCTGGGCGTGGGCGAACTGGTGTTGCCGACTTGGGCCATGAGCGAGGAAGGAACCTCCGCCCATTACCCCGTGGCGGGTAAGGTCCAATCCTCTCCCCGGTTGCGCGAGACCATGAAGGATTTTTTTGCCGCCACCGGCACAGAACTCAAGGAGGGGCAGATCTGGACTACCGACGCCCTGTACCGTGAAACCAGGGAGAAGGTTGTCCGTTATGGTTCCGAGGGAATTCTTGGTGTGGACATGGAGTGTTCCGCGCTGATGCAGGTTGCGGCGTTTCGTAAGATTGAGCTGGCTGCGGTTCTGATGGTTTCGGACCTGTTGTGGCGGAATCCCTGGCAGCCTGGGTTTCAGGGCAAGGAATTCCGCCGCCGCTCCCAGGGATTGGTGACTGACCTTTTGCGCTGTGTCGGCGACCTGGCCGCCGTATAAAAAAGAGAGGCGATGATGCGTACTGTTTTTACTGTCAGTCTGGGCTGTCCCAAAAATCTGGTGGATACGGAGCTTATGCTGGGCCTGCTGGTCGAGGCCGGATACGCGCCTTGCGATGAGGTAGAGGAGGCTGACCTGCTGCTGGTCAACACCTGTGGCTTTATCCAGTCTGCGGTGGAAGAGGGGATTGAGGAGATCCTGACTCTGGCTGAGGTTAAGGAGCGCTATCCCGAAAAAAAACTGGTGGTGGTTGGCTGTATGGTGCAACGGTACGGTGCCGACCTTGCCAAGGAACTCCCCGAGGTCGATCTCTTCATCGGCACCGAGGGAACCCAGGAGATCGTCAGTCGATTGCAGGAGCTTAGCCATGCGGGTGAACCGCTGGTGCATCTTGCCCCGCCCACCTTTTTGCTGAACTCCACCTGGCCGCGAAAGCTTTCTTCCCCCGCGCATCGGGCCTATATGAAAGTGACCGAGGGTTGCTCCAACCGGTGCACCTATTGCCTGATTCCCTCCCTGCGCGGCGATCTGCGCAGCCGAGGCCTTGCCGATTTGGTGAACGAGGCCGGGATGCTTGCGGAAAACGGGGTTCGGGAGCTTACCTTTGTGGCTCAGGATCTCACCGCTTACGGCCTTGATCTCGGTCCGGGCGCTCCCCGCCTAGTGGATATGCTCCGCGAAATGCTTGCGGCTTGCGATATCCCATGGTTCCGCCTGCTCTATCTCTATCCCACCCGGGTCAACGCCGAACTTCTTGAGTTCATGGCCGCCAATCCCCGGATTGTTCCCTATCTGGATATACCGCTCCAGCATGTGTCGGATTCGGTGCTGAAGGGGATGAATCGGCCCTATGGGCGCAAGCAGATCGAGGCGCTCTTGGGGAAGATCCGTTCGATCCTGCCCCAGGCCGCCATCCGCACCACCTTCATGGTTGGGTTCCCTGGTGAGACCGAGGAGGATGTGCGGCAGCTTGCCGAGTTTATGCAGGAGCAGCAGTTGGCGCATGTGGGGATTTTTGGCTACTCGAACGAAGAGGGCTGCGCTGCCTACACTCTGCCCGGACAATGCGACGAAGAGGAAAAGAGTGAGCGCCGTCAGCGGCTCATGGAGCTACAGAGCGGAATCTCTCTTGCCAAAAATCAGGCAATGGTCGGCAGGGTGGAAAAGGTGCTGGTTGAAGGCTGGAGCAGGGAAACAGATCTTTTGCTGGAAGGGAGGACCCGTTTTCAGGCCCCGGAGATAGATGGCTGTGTCTATATCAATGCTGGTGTAGGCAACCCCGGAGATATTGTGGATGTTCGGATCACCGAGGCTCACCCCTATGATCTCGTTGGCGAGATTGTGTCTGCGAGCGACAATTAATCAGTCGATTCGTTGACCCGTTCCTTCAGTTCCTTGCCGACCTTGAAGAAGGGAAGTTTTTTCGGCTTGACCTTGATTTTCTCTCCGGTTTTTGGGTTGCGACCGAAATACGAGTCGTATTCCTTGACCACAAAACTGCCAAAACCCCGGATTTCTATGCTCTCGCCCTTTACCAGGGCATCGCCCATGGCGTCAAGGATGGTGGTCACGGCTGAACTCGCGTCCCGCAAGGGAACATGCATCTCTTCCGCAAGTGCTTCGATCAACTCCGATTTGTTCATCGCCCTTCTCCGATGTATTGCCGTTAAAAAAACAAGATTAAATACAGCAAGATAAAACATCTTAAACAGCTAAGTATTCAATTGTAAAGAGGATTTTTTTTAAGAGGAAATAAGGGCGAGATCCGCAGGGGTAAGTCGTCGGTATTTGCCGGTGGGCAAGGCGCCAAGCCGCAGGCCTCCGTAGGCGATGCGCTTGAGGGCAAGAACCCGATGGCCGATGGCCGCAAACATCATGCGAACCTGCCGTTTGCGGCCTTCGTGGATGGTGATTTCCAGGGTGGTGGTTGCGGGTTCCTGGGCAATGATAGCGATCCTGGCCGGCCAGGTTTTTTTCCCCTCAAGCTCGATCCCCTCCTCAAGCGCACGGATTTTTTCAGGTGTTGGCCGTCCGGGCACCGTGGCCTGGTAGGTGCGCTCTATTTCAAAACGAGGATGGAGAATGCTTTCGGCAAAATCGCCGTCATTGGTCAGGATGAGCGCGCCTTCCGTATCAAAATCAAGGCGGCCCACGGGAAAGACCCGGCTGGTGATGCCGGTGAGCAGGGAGGAGACAATGGGCCTGCCCTGCGGGTCGTTGAGGGTGGTGACATAGCCCCGTGGTTTGTTGAGCAGGAGATATATCTTTTCTTCCTCAAGGCGCAGGGGGCGGCCTTCAAAGGCGATAACCTGCTTGTCCGGGTCAACCCGGACGCCCATTTCAGTGACGACCTTGCCGTCCACCGTCACTTTTCCTTGGCGGATCAGCTCTTCGGCATTGCGTCTGGAGGCGAGACCGGCTTTGGCCAGGATTTTTTGTAGCCGTTCTTCGGGCATAAAAATGTGCTTTTGGCTCAGGCGCAGAAGGACGCACTAGCAGGGCGGCAAGAAAACAGGCGCTTAAGGAAGGGGTGTTCTGGGTGGGGCAACAGCGGTTCAGGCATGGTAGTCGCCGCGTCTTAGTTTGGTGGCCTCGACATACGAGGCGGTGGCCACCCGCTCAAGCAGGGAGGAGAGGGGGTTGTTTGTTGGGAGCTGATTTTTCAGGCTGACCAGGGCTGCGGTATCATTTTCAAGGGCTGCGGCAAAAGGCTCAAGATCCTGGGCGGAAAAAGCAGGATTGGCCAAGGCGGCGCCGAATTTTTCCAGGGTATTGATGGTGTCTTCCGTCAGGGTAAGGCCATCCAGCTTGAGGGGGGCTGGGATTGGCGCGACGGTGGAAACTGGCGCGATGCCTGTGGTGGCTGTGCTTTTGGCTGCGGCCAGTTCCTGAGCAAGAATCTCCTGAAAAGAGGCCCCCGTGGCCGAGGTGGAACCCTTGCCGATGGTTGAAACATCCTGCTGGCCAGGAGTAATCGCGGTGATCTTCATGGTGAACTCCCCATACGTATTGATTGCCCTACCTATACCATAGCTATTCGGCAGAAGGGTCGTCAATCTTTAAGAGAAAGAAGGCTTAAAATTTTTCTGCTCAGCGGTAGCGGGGCGGCAGGATGTCGCTGATTTTTCCGTCCACCAACCGTTTGGTTTTTTCGTCCACCGCAAGAACCTCCGGGTACCAGGGCTTCAGTCGGCAGTCAAAGATGATGGGCGGGGTCAGACCGGGGTGGAAACGGCGGAGCTCGGTTGCGGCCGCATGGATATCCGCCGCCGGTTCGAATCGGGTGAAAACGGTCCAGAGAAATTCCTGGAGATTTTCCGTGGCAGCCTTGGCGTCGTCAACCAGCACCACCACCTGCCAGTCGGCCAGCGCTGGGCAGTGGGCCAGGCGGGCAGGGAGATCCTGCTGTGCGGCAAAACGTTCTCCCTGCACCACCAGGGTGCCGGGGAGAAAGACCTCTGCTTTGGCGCAGCCCTGGGGCAGTTCGCCATAAAAAGACTCCGGTAGGATGCGGCGGGGATCCTTGCCAAGCCCCATCATCATGGCTTTGGAGCCGTTGTTTACCGAGGGGCCGGTGTAATCCAGGGTGTCCTGGGAGACATTGGCAAAGACGAAGAGGTCGGTCTGCCAGTTGATCCGCTCCAACACATGGACCCACAGCCGTTTGAAGTCCGTCACCTCGATCTCGCCGTCGGTGAGGATCAGGAACTTGGTGAGCGAGAGCTGGCCTTCGCCCAGAATACGCAGGCCCGAGGCAAAGGCCTCGCGGGGATAGCGGTTGGTGACTTTGGCCGCGGCCAGGCAGTGGAAGCCGGTCTCGCCAAAGGTCTTGAGCTGGCGGACCCCGTTCATCACCAGGGGGAAGAGCGGGGACAAGAGATCCTGGAGATAGTCGCCGATGTAAAAATCCTCCTGCCGGGGGCGGCCCACCACCGTGGCTGGATAGATGGCGTCGCGGCGATGGTATAGCCGCTCGATATGGAAGACCGGGTAGTCGTGGGTGAGCGAGTTGTAGCCGTAATGGTCGCCAAAGGGGCCTTCGGGCCGCCGCATGTGGGGCGGGACAAAGCCCTTGGCCGCGAATTCGGCGTGGGCAACCAGAGGGTGGCCTCCGGCCGGATCGCGGGTCATGGGCAGCTTTTCGCCAAGCAGCAGGGAGGCCAGCATCAGCTCCGGGATGTTTTCCGGCAGGGGGGCAATGGCGGCCAGCATCAGGGCCGGCGGCCCCCCGATGAACAGGGTCATGGGCAGGGCCTCGTTGCGGCTCTCCGCAGCATGGTAATGGTAACCGCCGCCTTTGTGGATCTGCCAGTGGATGCCGGTGGTGCGGTCATCAAAGCGCTGGATGCGGTACATGCCCAGGTTGTGGCCCCGGCCGTCCGGGTGTTCGGTGTAGACCAGGGGCAGGGTGACAAAGGCGCCTCCGTCCGTGGCCCAGGAGGTGAGCAGGGGCAGCTCGCCCAGCCGGGGTGGGGTCTGGCAGACCTCCAAAATAGGGGCCCTGTCCGCCGGGACCTTTTTTAAGCCCACCTTGGTGGCCTGGCCCAGCAGGGAGCGCATCTCCCAGATCTTGCTTAAGTTTGGCGGCATAAGGGTCTCAGCCGCCCGGACCAGATCGGCCACGAATTGTTGGGGTCTTTTGCCAAAGGCCAGTTCAAGTCGGCGGGCAGTGCCGAAGAGGTTGGTGACCACCGGAAAGCTGCTGCCCTTGACATTGGTGAACAGCAGGGCCGGGCCGCCTTGGGCGATCACCCGGCGATGGATCTCGGCAATCTCCAGGTGCGGGTCAACCGGGGCGGAAACCTCGAGCAGGGAATCTTCCCGGCGCAGTATTTCGAGAAAGGCCCGGAGATCTCTGATAATATTCTGGCTCACCTTTGCGCTCTCCTTGATGATATGCTATTTTGTGAGTATAAATGATGGGTTAATTCTTGGTGGGCTCGTCTCCGGTTCATGGTCACGAAACAGGAGCGCGGGATTTTTATGACGCCATCAATCCTTGAGAAACAGACGGTGGTACTCCTTTTCGCTACAATGCTTATGCATCAGGCGGGAGAGAAAATCAAGGAGCGAGGTGATTTCGCTTTCTTCCAGCCGAGGGATGAGGGTCTGTAGGAAGGCTGGTTCGGCGAATCGTTGCAGGAATGCTTCCAGGGAACGCTCATCGGTTTCCCGGCTCAGGCCAAAGCAGATGTTTGCCGCTTTCAGGGGAGTGGGGGGTGTCTTTTTGGTGTTCATAGCAGCTTCCGGTAATCTTGGGTTAAAAAAATGATCGCTTTTAAAAGCAGTGATGGGAAAAAGGCAAGGCAATGGATAACCCTGGAAAACGGGACGCAATCCACCGAGTCACCGGAGCTGATCCGGATGGCCCTTGACCGGCTGCGGGAAAAAAGGGAGCTCGTTTCCCTGGTGCACAAAGGCTATCAGTCTCCCAAGACGGTCATCGTCAACTACGATAACCGGATGCTTGAGATTGACAAGCCCATTGACTGGCCCGGAACCCAGGAGATTATCCATGTCCTGTTCAAGGACGAAACCATGGTCTGGAACAAGGTGCGGGTCCAGGTGACGCGCACCACCGAGAGCAGCATCTTCACCGAGTTCCCCTCAACCTTGTTCCGTCTGCAGCGCCGGACCAACTATCGGGTTGGCGTGCCCAACGGCAGCACGGTGATGTTCATGCATAAAAATGAAATGCGCCAAGGGTTTCAGGTCATTGATGTCAGCGCCAACGGTATTTTCGTGTGCACGGACAGGTTTGCTCCCCTTGAACCAGGGGATATCCTCCTTGATCTGTCCGTGTTTTTCCCCGGCGCCGGAACCGGGCTGAGCGCAGGCACCTACATGAACATCAGCAAGGCAAAGGTAATGCGGGCAACCCGGGGAGACAATAAAAAATATTGTTACGGCATCCTTTTTGACCTTACCAAGGGAGAAGAGGAAACGCTTCTCCAGTATGTGCGGCTGCGGGAGCGGGATCTGTTGCGCAAAGGGATGTTTTGATCTTTTTCCCATGCGCCTTGGTAAGAACGGTTAGGATATGCGCCAGAAGACCTTGCGGGAGCGGGGGCCGTCAAACTCGCAGAAAAAGATTTTCTGCCAGGTGCCAAGTTGTAGGCGGCCATTTTCAATAAAGACCGTTACCGAGCTGCCGACAAGCGAGGCCATGATATGGGCTGGAGAATTGCCCTCCAGATGCTGGTAAGGATGATTCATCGGCACGATTTTTTGTAGAGCGGTAAGGATATCGGTTTGTACAGCGGGGTCTGCCCCTTCATTGATGGTCAGCCCGGCGGTGGTGTGCGGGTTGTACACATGGCAGATGCCATCCACAATGCCGCTTGCATCCACGGCCTTCTGCACCTGGGCGGTGATGTCGACAAACTGCATGGTCTGAGAGGTGGAAACGGCAAAGGTTCCTGCTGGCATGGACGGATCTCCTGGGCCGAAAGATGGGGGCAACGGGTTAAGTTCTGCAAGAAAACTGTACGGTTATGCCTATAATAGATTGCGGAACGTGTCAAATTGATTATAGAGCGGATTGGGTAGAAATATGGAAGGGGGGCTATGCTAGAAAAAGTTTTCGAAAATCTTCGCTGGCTCGGCCATGATGCTTTTTTGCTGCGGGCCGGGGGCAAGATTATCTATTTCGATCCCTTTCAGCTTGGTCCGGGGCTGCCGCCCGCCGATATCATCTGTATTTCCCATGCGCATCGCGACCATTGCTCTCCTGCGGACGTGCTCATGATCCAGCAACCCTCCACCCTCATTGTTACCGAAACACAGGCTGCGGCAAAACTAACGGGAAAAATCATGATCCTTGCCCCGGGCGAGCGCCACGAGGTGGAGGGCATTGCCATCGAGACGGTTCCTGCCTACAACACCAACAAGCAGTTTCATCCCCAATCCAACGGCTGGCTGGGGTTTATCCTTACGGTTGACGGGGTGCGGCTGTACCATGCCGGTGACACCGATTCTATTCCGGCGATGAAGAATATCCGGGCGGATATTGCCCTGCTGCCTGTTTCCGGCACCTATGTGATGACCGCCGAGGAAGCGGCGCAGGCGGCCATTACTATTGGGCCCAAGATCGCGGTGCCCATGCATTATGCCGCCGTTGTCGGAACAAGCGATGATGCGGAGCGATTTGCCGCAGCGCTTGTCGGCAAGGTGCGGGTGGAGATTCTTGGCCGTGGATAAACAATATTTCCCGGTCTGCCTCAAGATCGCCGGTCGGCAATGCCTGGTCATCGGCGGCGGACGGGTTGGTGCCCGCAAGGTGCAAGGGCTGCTGTCCCATGGCGCGTTGGTCACGGTGATCAGCCCCGAGTTGAATGAGGTGCTTTCTATTCTGCAACGGGCTGGGACGATTGCCTGGTTGCCCCGCCTGTATCAGGAAGGGGATCTGGCCGGTTTTTTTCTGGTCATTGCCTGCACCGATGACCCTGCGGTGCAGGAGCGGATTCATACCGAGGCCGAAGAGCGCAATATCCTGCTCAATGTGGCGGATGTGCCGAAATGGTGTAACTTCATTCTCCCGGCCACGGCACGGCGGGGAGACCTGGCCATTTCCGTTTCCACAGCAGGGAAAAGCCCGGCTTTGGCCAGCACGCTGCGCCAGGCATTGGAGGTCCAGTTTGGCCCGGAATATGGGGCGTTGGTGGATATCCTCGGGGCGTTGCGGGACATCGTGCTGACCAACGGCAGGCCGCATGCGGAAAACAAGCTGATTTTTGCCCGACTGGCCGATCCCGAAATGGCCGTCTGGATTAAAGACGGCCTTTGGCAAAGACTTGCCGAGCATATTCAGGAAGTCTTGGGCTCTGATATCCCCCTTGATTGCCTGGAGGCGGCTCGGAAGGAATACCAACGATCTTCAGGAGCGACGCGATGACCCTGTTTTTTCAACTCACACTGTATCTGTACCTCTTGGCCACCGCAGTGTATGTGGCCCATTTCCTCTCCCAGCACAAACAGGTACGGGCCGTTGCCCGGGCGATTCTTCTTGCCGGCGGCGTCCTGCATACCGTGTATTTCGTTGTCCGGTACGTCGCTGCCGGGCATACCCCCCTGACCAGCAGCCATGAAGCGGTTTCCTTTTTTGCCTGGTCCATGACCTGGGCCTTTTTGTCTTTCTGGTGGCGGTATCGGGTGAAAAACTTTGGCGTGTTTGTTTCGCCGCTCATTTCTCTTTTGATGCTGATCGCCGCCTTTTCCTCCCAGGAGATGGCGCCGTTGCCTCCGGCCCTTAAAAGCAACTGGCTTCCGGTGCATGCCAGCATCGCCATCATGGCCAACGGTTTCATGGCCTTGGCTTTTTGTGGCGGGGTCATGTACCTTCTCCAGGAGCGGGAGATCAAGAAAAAGAAATTCGGGATATTTTACAGCCGGCTGCCCTCCCTGGAAGCGCTTGACGACCTGAATCAGCATTGTCTGGCTCTGGGTTTTTTGTTGCTTACCCTAGGGATCATCACCGGTTCCGTCTGGGCTAAGCAGGCCTGGGGGGCATACTGGCAGTGGGACCCCAAGGAAACCTGGTCGCTGATCACCTGGCTCATTTACGCGGCCATTCTGCACCAGCGGCTTACCATGGGTTGGCGGCGCAGGCGGGCGGCGATCATGGCCATTGCCGGGTTTGCTGCGGTTCTTTTCACCCTCTGGGGTGTGACCTATCTTTTGGGGGGAGTGCATTCCTATGTTGGCTGAAAGTATCGTCATCATCGGCGTGAATCACAAGACCGCTCCGGTGGCGGTGCGGGAGAAGCTGGCCTTTTCCGGGGATTGCGCCGGACCGCTTTTGACGCTGATGAACATCGAGGGTTGTCAGGAGTGTTGTTTTCTCTCAACCTGCAACCGGGTGGAGGTCATCTTCGTGGCCAGCGACCCGGCAGCGGCAGCGGTGGCCGTGCGCGGCTTTCTTTTTGCAAAGAGCGGTCTGGCCGACGCCGAAGCCCAGCAGTATAGCTATCTGTATCAGGGGATGGATGCGGTTGATCATCTGTACCATGTGGCGACCAGCCTTGATTCCATGGTGGTGGGGGAGCCCCAGATTCTGGGGCAATTGAAGCAGGCTTACCGCGAAGCGCTGGAACAGAAAACCACCGGCGTTATCCTCAACCGTCTACTGCACAAATCATTTTCCGTGGCAAAAAGGGTGCGCACCGAGACAAATATTGGCGGCAGCGCGGTTTCCATCAGTTATGCGGCGGTGCAGTTGGCAAAAAAGATTCTCGGGAACCTGCAGGACAAGTCCGTTCTCTTGGTCGGGGCCGGGGAGATGGCCGAGTTGGCGGCCGAGCATCTGGTGCGGCAGGGGATAGGCCGGGTAATCGTGGCAAACCGGACCGTGGAGCGGGCGGTCAAGCTGGCCCAACGGTTTAACGGCACCGCCGTGGGCTTAGCCGAATTGACCACCCAACTGGCGGAGGTTGATATTTTGGTCAGTTCCACCGGGGCCACCGACCTGATTCTCACCAAAGATCAGGTGAAGCCGCTCATGCGGCAGCGGAAAAACAGACCGCTTTTTCTTATCGATATCGCAGTGCCTCGCGATCTTGACCCGGAACTCAACGATCTGGACAATGTGTATCTCTATGATATCGACGACTTGAAAAACGTGGTCGATGTGAACAAGGCAGAGCGGGAAAAAGAGGCGTTGCGGGCGGAAGGCATTGTCGCCGAGGAGGTGGTCAAGTTTGGGCAGTGGTTGGAAGGCATGGAGCTGGCACCCACTATCACGGCCATACGGCAAAAGGCCAACGCTATCCGCGAGGCCGAAGTCACGAAAACCATGGTCGCCCTGAAATCTCTTTCGGAAAATGAACGGCGTTCGGTGGAGATGCTGGCCAATGCCATTGTCAACAAATTGCTGCATGAACCCATGGTATTTCTCAAAAACAGCGACCCCCACGACAATCCACAGCTCAAGCTGGTCTTTGTACGGCAACTATTCGGCCTGGACAAGGATTCTTCGGAACAGCAACCGCCTCGGGAAAACGTTTGACATGTTGCATGGCTCTGGGTAATATAGCGAGCTTTATTGCTGGGCTAATTTTTGCGCTTTCGGGGTTGTTTCCGCAAGGGCGCGTGACGCAAGGCTCCAGCTGCTGCCAGACAGCAAAATTTGAAGGAAGGCCAACGAGTGGCCGTAACAGCAGAGAAAAAGGAAGACGATCATGAGCAAGAGAACTTTTCAGCCCAGCAATCTCAAAAGGCACCGCACCCATGGCTTCAGAGCCAGAATGCAGACAAAAAACGGGCGGGCCGTCATCAATCGTCGTCGGGCCAAGGGCCGGAAGCGGTTGACTGTCTAGTCTGGCTCGGACGAGAGTTTCCGCGCGCACTGCATGAAAGCCCAATCCCTTCCCAAGGCCAGGTTGCTGGTCAAGCCCTGGCAGTACAGGTTGGTTTATGAGCAGGGGAAGAGGGTGCGTGGTCAGAACTTCAGTCTGATTTATTTACCAAACAGCACCGCAGGCAACCGGCTGGGAATAAGTATCCACGGAGTAAAACAGGCGGTTCAGCGGAACAGGATCAAAAGGATCATTCGGGAATTTTTCCGCCACAACCAAGGGATTATCGAGCCTTTTTCCGACGTGGTCTTTGCCGTGCGGACTGG
>JAPLJG010000064.1 GCA_026388735.1 Deltaproteobacteria bacterium | reverse complement strand
GCAAGAAGCTCTTGATATAAGATATTCGTCAAAATCAAGGAAAACACCATGAAAAAAAGGACTATTGCCGCATTCTTGTTTCCGAAACCAGACGGGATGCGGCGTGTTTTCTTGTTCAGTCTGGGCCTGTGTCTCGCCCTGCCCGGTTCGGTTTGGGCCGGGGCTGGCCAATCGCTGGAAAGTCTGGTGGAAGACGGCGGCCTCATCGTCACCAGAAACGGGGCCACCATTTACGAACAGAACGCCGACAGCCAGTTCATGCCGGCCAGCGTGCAGAAGATCGGCACGGCCCTGGCCGCCATCAAGATTCTGGGCAAGGATTACCGCTTCAGCACCCGGTTGTATCTCAGCGCCGAGCACGACCTGTACATCCGGGGTCTGGGTGATCCTCTGCTGGTTTCCGAAGAAGTAGCCCAGATTGTTACGGCACTGCGGGGTCGCGGCCTTTCTGCGATCCGCAACATCCATGTCGATGACAGCGGTTGCCAGCTTGAAAACGGAACCGACGGCTCCACCAATACCCTCAATCCCTACGATGCCCAAAATAGCTGCCTGGCGGTGAACTTCAACACCATCAATCTCATTAAGGGTGCCGACGGCAACGTGCGCTCCGGCGAGGAGCAAACTCCTACCTTTCCGCTCATGCGGGAACTGGCGCAAGGGCTGCCGCCCGGCAACCACCGGATCAACGCCACAGCCACCGGAAATCAAAGTCTGCGCTATGTTGGGGAGTTATTTGCCACCATGTGTAAAAAACAGGGGATAACGGTGAGTGGCGTGATCATCCCCGGCCCGGTGCCCGAGGGGCTCAAGCCGGTGTACGAGCATGTCTCAAGCAAGACCATGGATGAGGTGCTGACCAAGCTGCTCAAGTATTCCAACAACTTTACAGCCAACCAGATTTTCCTGGCCATGGGCGCAAAACAGTACGGCTGGCCCGCGACCTGGGATAAGGGCCAACGGGCCATGACCGGATTTTACCGCAACGAGTTGGGGCTTTCGGAAAAAGACATCGTGGTCCGCGAAGGCTCTGGTCTTTCCCGACAGAACAGGATGACGCCCAAGGGGATGCTCGCCATCCTGGAGGCGTTCAAGCCCCATGCCGGGCTGCTCCCCTTTGAAAACAACTGCCTGCGCAAGTCCGGCACCATGACCGGAGTGTACGGGTATGCCGGATATTTTGCCGGAGAGCGAGGGTTGGACAGCTTTGTCCTCATCCTCAATCAGCCGAAAAATACACGGGATCAAGTACTGGGGCTACTTGCCGCCTTGCACGATGCAAAGGGGAGGCGCAAGAACTGAAACAGATTGTTACAGACAGATTTCAGGGGAATTGCGCATCGTATCGCACCCTGATTACATCTTTGGTAATACAAATGTCGTGGATGCCAACCAAGGCAGTTTTGTTTTTGGTTTCATTTGTTGCTTCAACCGGACCTTGGGATACTTTGCCAAATTTAACGATGTCGTTTAGATCGAAGCAAAAATCCGACCCATTATCCATTGGCGAAAACACCACGTATTCATCAGTGCTTTTCTTGCCGATCTTGCCGAACAGGTAGCGCGGGGATTCACTTGACGGGAAGATTGATTCAATTTGGACTTTCATCTTGCTCCTTTTTTCTGGTTAACATTCAAAGGGGAGACAATAGGGTCCTTCGGATTATAATCTAAAATTCTAATCTGTAAAAAATAGGTTCGTCACGCAAATGTATGCATGGTTCTCGGTAATGGCAGATTCGCCATGCAGTGATAAAGATTTCTGATATAGTTTGTCGCTGTTTTGAAACCGTAGGCCTTATGGATGATGACTTTTGCCTTGTTGTTGAGGCCT
>JAPLJG010000015.1 GCA_026388735.1 Deltaproteobacteria bacterium | reverse complement strand
TGAGCCTGTCGAAGGGTATATAAACGCCCTCATCCTTTAATACATAGCACACAGGGCTGGCAAGATTTTTTTACGAACAACTGGGAAGATAGCGTGGCAGAAGAGGATGCGCCTGGCGGTTGTCGGAAAGAAGCATTTTTGCCAGGGGAAATTGAGCAAGCAGACTGCGGTGGGCTGATAAATCTCAGTTTTTTTCTGAAGGGGTATTCACATTTTATACATTTTTATTTTGACAATGGCGTCATACTGCGGTAACAAAGTACAATTCTTTGTATTTATTGGGGAGTTGCCACGCAGGCCGAGGCTTGTAAAGTGAATCCCCCTCCCTTGACGGGAGGGGTCAGGGGGTGGGTGAAGTTGCACCTGCCGATATCATGGTAGCCCTCCCCGCAGGTGGGGAGGGGATTTTTGCAAGGAGCTGTAAGCTGATAGCTATCAGCTAAAAACTAAATCCACGATCTTGCTACCACCTTCGAGGGGGGAGCATGTAACTAGGGGGCATGTGGACGTCGCATGCCACCGAGAGGGAGGGGATGGAGTTTTCACCCCGAATTACCAAATATTTTCTTAAGGAGAAAATGGGATGGTGAAAAAAATTTCGACATTGGCACTGGCCGGTCTTCTGGCTCTGCCTGCCATGGCTTCCGCAGGTGCGGGCGGTGCAGCCGCCACCTCGGACATGCAGGCCCAGATGGATGCTCTGACCAAGCAACTCAATGCCTTGAAGGCACAGATGGCGGACATCAAAACCGCCCAGGATTCGAAGTTCGAGGATTTTGATGCAAAATCTGAGAAGTGGGACCTGGCTTCCCGTTTTCAGTGGTCCGGCGATATCCGGAACCGGGCGGATTTTCACAAGGCAGATACAGCAGATTTTTATAGCGCCAACAATGTAGCTACCGGCATATACGATTTTATTGATATAGCTGGGACTCATGGTTTTCTTAGTAATAACGGGCCTGGCGGTACAGTGCCTTTGGCCAACTTTGGCTTAACCGTTAACTCGACTGTTACCCAACTGCTGACGAATCTTGGTCCTGCTTTGGCTGGTGGCCAAGCAGCCTTCATTACAGCTGCAACGGGCGCAGGTCTCACCACCCGGCAGGCGACCGATACCTTTGCCTTGTTCTCCAACCCCAATGCCGGAGCTTTGGTTCAGCAATATGCTACCGCCGGTCTTACGGTTGGTCAACTGCTGGGGGCAATGAGCACCCCGCAAACTCTTGCCGGTATAATGAAGAATTTGTCTGCTGCCGACCGCAAAAGCATCTTCGCCTCCATGTATGGGCCGAGCGGCGCTGGTTATCTCCCGACCCCTGCTGCCACCTATGAGAACGACACCCTGTACACCACCCGGATGCGCTTGAACCTGCGGGCCAAGGCCACCGAGGATGTCGAGGTCAAGGCCCGGATCGTGGGCTACAAGGCTTGGGGCATGCAGGACTCCCCCACTCCGGAAACGGATTCTAACGGCATCCATAATACCGACAGCCCCTACTTCCTGAACAGCCGGTCTTTTGACGGCACCGCAGGCCGTGCGCCCGGCGACAACAAGCTGGTCCTTGACCGGGCCTTCATGAACTGGAACAACATCGGCGGCTCGCCGGTATGGTTCTCCGTTGGTCGTCGGCCCACCACCGACGGTCCTCCTGCCCATATCCGCATGAACAGCGATGAGCGGATGGCCACCCCGGTTGCCTACATGGATTACCCGTTTGACGGGATTTCCCTTGGCTATGCCTACAACAACCTGGGCAGCCTGACCGACGCCCCTGGCCGAATCCGTTTCTGCTATGGCCGTGGCTTTGAGAATGGCCCCCAGGAAAAGAATACCGGAATCAGCGATGTGGACTTTGCCGGGTTGAGCTGGGATGTGTACAGCAAGGGCAGCCGCTTCTTCAACATCCAGTCCTTCGGCGCCTTCAACATCTTCAACGTGCCGGGCGACACCTACTTCCCCAACCCGCTTGAGAAGGCTCAGGCAGTCAGGGGTATCGCGGACGGTTCCCTCACGTATGACCCGACCACCGGTCATTATCTGGACACTGTTTCTCGCTCTACCGTTTTGCAAAACACCATGCTCGACCGGATGAACATGGGTAATATCTTCCAGACCGCTGCGGTGTACATGGATAAGTTCCAGAACCTGAACTACTTTGGTACCGTTGGCTGGAGTCACACGGTTCCCAAAGCCACGGACGAGATGGGCATCACCCTGTTGGGCGATTTCTGGTCTGATCTCGAAGCCAAGGACGGGTATAGCATCCTTGTTGGCGGCCGGTATGATATCCCGAACAGCCCCTTCAAGATCGGCGCAGAGTACAACCACGGCACCAAGAACTGGTTGGCCTTTGCTCCGGGCCATGATGATATGTATTCCTCCAAGATGGCGACCCGTGGTGATGTCTATGAAATCTACGGCATCTACGACATCCCTGGCGGCGAGGCTATCTCCAAGTACGGCAAGGCCTTTATCCGCTTGGGCTACCAGCATTATGACTACAACTACACCTACAGCGGCATGTGGCTCGGCACCCCGACCAAGATCGAAGATATCAAGAACGATCCGTTGTCTGCCCAGTTCTATCCCGCTATCGAATCAATGGATCAGGTATACCTGACCTTTGAGGCGAACTTCTAAGCGATTTTTTCTTAGAAAGGGTTGTACCGAGGAAAAGTGAAGAGGGAAGGGCGCAAGCCCTTCCCTCTTTTTGTTTTTTGCTCCAGGCTATTGCGGCTCATTGTGATAGCGTATATACTATCAATATGATCCCTGTTGTCATCGATACCAATGTGTTTGTGTCTGGCTTGCGCTCGGGCGGCGGTGCTTCGCGAGAGGTACTGCGTCGGGCGTTGCGGGGCGAGTACGTACCGCTGTTCGGCAATGCGCTGTGGCTTGAGTACGAAGATTTGTTGGGCCGTCCTGTCTGGACG
>JAPLJG010000086.1 GCA_026388735.1 Deltaproteobacteria bacterium | reverse complement strand
ATGAGCGGCCTGTTTGGCACCCTCTTGGTGGTGATCTTCATGGCCGTATATTACCGGCTTTCCGGGGTTATCGCCAACCTCTGCATGGTCCTGAACATCCTCCTGCTCTTTGCCGGACTGGCAATGATGGGCGGCACCCTGACCCTGCCGGGTATTGCCGGTATCATTCTCTCCGTCGGCATGGCGGTGGACTCTAACATCGTCATCTTCGAACGAATGCGCGAGGAGTTCGCCCTTGGCAAATCCGTGCGCTCCGGGGTTGAGGCCGGTTTCGCCAAGGCGCTCTGGACCATCATCGACGCCCATGTGGCGACCCTGATCACCGCCCTGGCCCTGTTTCTTTTCGGCACCGGCCCAATCAAGGGCTTTGCCGCCACCCTCTCCCTGGGCATCATCTTCAATCTGTTCTCCACCCTGTTTGCCTCCAAGCTGTTCTACGAATCCATGCAGGGCAAATGGAAGATCAAGAAGCTTTCCTTTATGCTGTTTCTCAAAAATCCGCAGCTTGACTACATGCGGATTAAAAATCTGACCTTTGCCATCTCCGGCACCTGCGCACTCATCGGCTGTCTGGCCTTTGTCCAGATTATCCGTGGCCAAGCCAACATGGGCGTGGATTTCTCCGGCGGCACCCTGCTCCAGTACCAGTCCACCCAACCCTTCTCCCTGAGCGAGGTGCGGGAAGCCCTGACAAAGGGAAATCTTGAAGGCGTCGAACTGCAAAAGGTCGAGGGCGAAAACCGGTTGATCGTCAAGATCAAGAACACCGAAAAGGTGGTGGGCCACGTCTCCGAGACGGTCACCGCCCAGTTGAACACCGATTTCCCGGACAAGCATTTTATTGTGGAGAACCAGTCGGAGATCGGCTCCTCGGTGAGCGACACCTTGCGCTCAAAGGCGTTGCTGGCCGTAGTCATCTCCCTGTTGGGCGTTATCGTCTACTTGGGGTTACGTTTTGATCTGCGCTTCGGCATTGCCGCCACCCTGGCCACGCTCCATGACGTTCTGGCGGTGCTCGGTCTTGCATGGCTGCTCAACATGGAAATCACCCTGCTCACCGTCACCGCGCTCCTGACCCTGGCCGGGTATTCCCTAAACGACACGGTCATCATCTTCGACCGAATCCGCGAGAACCAGCGCAAGAGCGACGATCCTGAGAACATCACCGACCCCCTGATCAATACCAGCACCAACGAGGTCTTGAGCCGTTCCATCGTCACCTCGCTCACCGTGTTCTTGGTGCTCGCTGCCCTGTATGCCTTGGGCGGCTCGGTGATCCACGACTTTTCCTTTACCCTGCTGGTGGGGGTCATGGTGGGCACCTACTCCTCGGTCTTCGTGGCCAGCCCGCTGCTCACCCTTTGGCACCGTGGTAAAACCGCCTAGTCATGCGCCCCGATCTTGCCCCAGAGCATGTCCGGCCCCTAACGCCGGACGAGACCTTCCGGTTCCGCTGCCATCCCGGCGTTGCCTGCTTTACTGATTGTTGCCGGGAACTGGAGCTGGCCTTAAGCCCCTACGATGTCCTCCGCTTGAGCAGACATCTGGGGCTTGCCCCCTCAACCTTTCTTGACCAGTATGCGCTCGTTGAGCAGACTGAGGGCAGCGCCTTTTCCCAGGTTTTCCTCTGCATGGTGGATGATGGTCGGGCCAGCTGCCCATTTGTGACCACCTCCGGTTGCCGCGTCTATGCCGACCGCCCCGGCGCCTGCCGGACCTATCCCCTGGGACGCGGGGCCTTCACCACCCCGAACGGCGACCGGCATGAGATGCATGTCCTCCTCAACGAGCCGCACTGCAAAGGGTTCAGCGAAGGCGAGCATCAGGACATCACCGCCTGGCAAAAGGACCAGGACCTGGCCACCTACAATGCCATGAACGATGAACTCCTTGGCATCCTCCACCATCCCCGCTTGAAAGATGGGCATCCGCCGGTGGAGCTTGAAGAGGAGATCTTCCTGCTTCTCTACAGCCTGGACACCTTTCGGAATCTGCTCCTCGACGGCACCCTAGCTCTGCCCATCTCCATAACGGCTAGCGAGCGGCAGGAGCTTGGCACGGAAGACCTTGCCCTGCTCCGTCTCGGCATCAGGTGGTTGGACCATGTCCTCTCCCAACGCTGACACGCCCCTGGCTAGCCTCTCTTCCGGGCCATTGCAGGGCGAACCACCCCTGGGCCGGGAACTCACCGCGAAGCTGCTGGCCATTTCCCACGAATACTGCCAGGCCGAAGGCGGCTGCCATGGCCCGGACCACACCGAGCGGGTCCACAACCTGGCCCTCCATATCGGTCGGCTGATGAACGCCCGCCTGGATATCTTGAGCGCCGCAGCCCTGCTCCACGACATCGGCCGCAGCCACGAGATGCTCTCCCGAGGCAAGATCTGCCATGCCACCAAGGGTGCGGAGATGTCCCGCACCATTCTCAAGGGCCTGGAATTTTCCCAGGAGATGCAAGACGCAATCATTCACTGCATCGAAGCACACCGCTACCGCAACAAAAAGATACCTGAGACCCTGGAGGCCAAGATTCTTTTCGATGCAGACAAGCTGGACTCCATCGGCGCCATCGGCATTGGCCGGGCTTTTCTCTTTGCCGGCCAGGTCGGAGCCCGATTGCACAACCGGGGTGTGGATGTAAAAAAAACCAGATCCTACTCCACCGAAGACACGGCCTATCGGGAATTCCTGGTGAAACTCTGCAAGATAAAAGACAAGATGCTCACCCCGGAAGGCAAACGGTTGGCTGCCGAGCGGCATGAGTTCATGGAGGTCTTTTTCAAACGGTTGGACAAAGAGATCCACGGCAGCCCCCGCAACACCCCCGACAACTCCCAATAGCCCAGGCAACCAACCGTGGACACCACCACCCAACGCCTCGCCATCATCATCAAAGACCTGCGGAGGGCTGTCCTGGCCGTGGGGCTTGCCCTGCTTTCGGGTTGTGTCGGCTTCTACAGCATCTCCCGCCCGCTGCTGGCAGCAATCCAAAGCCATCTCCACCAAAAACTCGCCTTCTTCACGGTGGCCGAGCCTTTTCTCGCCCATCTCACCGTCTCCCTGGCCATGACGATCTTTACCATCATGCCCATGCTCAGCTATTTTCTCTGGCGCGCCCTGGCCAAGCCCTTCAAACTCTCCCGTCTCCTGGTCTTCTGGTTCGTGCTCTTCACCTGCTTTCTCTTTTACAGCGGGGCAGCCTTCTGCTATTTCGTCACCCTGCCCTATGGCATCGACTTTCTCCTCGATTTCCAGACCGAACAGCTCAGGCCAGTGATCTCCATCAGCGAGTTTGTTTCCTTTGTCTCGATCTTTGTCCTCGCCTTCGGGCTGATCTTCGAGCTGCCCATCTTCATGATCTTCATGGCCAAGATAAAAATCCTGCCCAGATCATTCTTTGAAAAAAATCGCCGCTACGCCGTGCTGGTGATCAGCATCATCGCCGCCCTCCTCACCCCAACCCCCGATGTGTTCAATATGATGCTCATGGGCATCCCCCTCTATATGCTATACGAGGTGGGGATCATTGTGCTGAAACTGCTGCGGATCGCGTAAGCAGGCGCATTTCTTCCGGTCAACAGGTTTGCCGGTTGCTGGACAAGATTATCTGCCAGGTGCAATGATAGGGAAAAATAGCCCTTCCGTATTGCCGATCAAAAAACTCACCGATTGCATGAACTGCGCATCTGTGCTATCTAACAGAAATAATAAGAGAAAAAACTTATCAAATCCCAGGCTCAACAGGGACAAACCCTTTGCAACGGGCTGCCATGCTAGCGAACCTTTCAGAGACTGACCGCAAGAAAGTGCTGCTGTACAGTGTGCTCATTGTTACGGTGGTCGGCGCTTGGTCGGTATTTGGCCCATACGGGGCCTTGAAGTACTACGGGGTTGCCAAGGAACTCAACGAGATCCTGGCCCAGAATGAACAGCTGCGCGAGGCCAATACCGCCCTGCGGCAGGAAATCAACAAGCTAAAACACGACCCGGTCTATCTGGAAGATGTGGCACGGCGGCAATTCGGCCTTATTAAAAAAAATGAGGTTATATACGAATTCCCCGAGAAAAAGAAACGGCACGAATAATTAACGGACTCGCAAAAAAGGAAAAAGGTCACAGGTCCGCAACATAAATCGAAAAGTTACCCGACAATAACCGTTGTAATCGCGGTTTGTTGCGATTTCAACAATAGCCCCACTCTCCCTCTCCAATCCCTCACCCCGCCATATCCTGCACAATCCACTGCACCGCCGCATAGAGATCATCCGCCACATGGGTCGGCTGCACCTGTTGCGCCGGGCCGATATACTCGTAATCCCCCCGGCCATAGCCGGTGAGCACCAAAACCCCCTTGGCCTGCACCGCCGCCGCCGCCTTGAGATCCGACCAGCGGTCGCCCACCACGTAGGAGCGGGCCAAGTCCAGGTCCAGCTCACGGGCCGCCTGAAGAAACAGGCCCGGCTTTGGTTTCCGGCAGTCGCAGGCAAGGCGGAAGCGCTCTTCCTTGGCCTCGGGATGATGTGGACAGTAGTAAATCCCATCCACATGGGCGCCAGCCTCGGCCAACGCCCCATTCATCTTGGCATGCACCTCTTTAATCAGGCTCTCCGGGAAATAACCCCGGGCCAGACCGGACTGGTTACTGACCACCACCACCGGAATCCCCTGCTCGTTGAGCAGGCGGATAGCAGCTGCAGCCCGTGGCAGCATGACAAAACGAGTGATGTGGTTGATATAGCCCATCTGCTCGTTGATGGTGCCATCCCTGTCGAGAAATACGGCCGGTCGCATGGTCAGTCCTCGCTTTCCAGAAGTTTGCAGGTTGCCGCATACACCTCATCCACCCCGATCTCCAGCATGCAGGCAAAATCGTTTTGGGGGCAATGGGTTTTCATGCACGGGCTACAGGGCAGATGTTTATTCACCACCTCCACCTTGGGAGAAAACGGCCCGGTGGCCACGCTGTCGGTGGAACCGAAGATGGCGACCAGCGGCGTTTTCTGGGCAGCAGCCACATGCATCAACCCCGAATCGTTGGTAACAAAGGCATCGCACATCCCGATCAGGGCCATGGCCTCGGCCAGAGTGGTCTTGCCCGTGAGATCATGCACCTGCCCAGGCGCTGCCGCGCCGATCTCCGCCGCAGCCTCGGTATCGGCAGATGTGCCGAACACCAGCAGGGTGGCGCCCAGCTCCTCGGCCAGACGCTTGGCCAGCCCGGCATATCTCTCTGCTGGCCAACGCTTGGCCGGGCCATAGGCCGCGCCGGGATTTAAGCCGACCACCGGCCTGCCCGCCTTAGCAGCAAGAAAATCCCTGGCCCAGACATTGGCGGAATCCGGTAGAGCAAGAAACAGCTCCTGGGGACCGCACACCAGGCCAAGGTCCTTAAGCATCTCCTGGTAATAATAGACCTGATGCCGCTCCCTGGTGCTTTTTTTAATGGTGACCCCATGGCTCAGCAACAGGCCACGACCATCCCGGCGGTACCCGGCTCGAGCCGGTATTCCGGCCACCAGAGCAAGCACTGCGGCGGAAAAGGCATTCTGCAACAGGATGGCCAGATCAAACCGCTGGGCGGCAAGCTCCCGCCCCAACCGCCACATCCCGGCCAAGCCCTTATGCTTGCCTTTCTTCTCATAGAGCATGACCCGGTCCACATGGGGACTGGCCGTAAAGATATCTGCAACCCAAGGGTAGGCCAAAATGGTTATCTCGGCGGCGGGGAAATTCTCCCGAATGGTCCGCACCGCCGGGGTGGTCATGATGGCATCGCCGATCCAGTTGGTAGAGCGGATCAATATCTTTTTAGGCCACAGCTGGCTGATTGTTTTCGTCATACCTGTTCCTGGGAAATGTTGCTGAAGTGAAGATGGGACCTTTGCTTTTTTTCCCGGAGGCGTCAAGTTTTTTTCTTAAGTCAGCCACCAACGTTAACCCCTTCTGACCCAAATCATCTACGCCAAACAATTTCTCCCTGGCCAGGTCCGCACTGAAAAAAAGACCAGCCCCCCTCTTCTTACTTGCAAAAAATCAGCGCGGATGTTAAAAAATTCGGGTTCAAAAATAATCACACCCCTGAAAATGTTCCTCTGGTGCCCAGATTAGGGTTGGAGCGATGGGGTGGACGAAAAACCAAAACCAACAGGAGAAGTACAATGTCTTACGTTACCATGAAGGAAATGCTGGAAGCCGGTATGCATTTTGGCCATCAGACCCGTGGCTGGAACCCGAAAATGAAGCCGTACATCTACGGCGCCCGCAACAAGATATACATCATCAACCTTGACAAGACCCTGCCCCTTTTCAACAAGGCCTACGAATTTATCGCCAAGACCGCAGCCAAGGGCGGCACCGTGCTTTTTGTCGGCACCAAGCGCCAGGGCCAGGACATCATCAAGGAAGAAGCCGAGCGTTGCGGCATGTACTACATCAACAACCGTTGGCTCGGCGGCATGCTGACCAACCACCAGACCATCAAGAACAGCGTTGATAAGCTGAAGAAATACGAAGCCATGCAGGAAGACGGCACCATCAATCACTATCATAAGAAAGAAGCCCTCCAGATCCAGAAAGACGCGGTCAAGTTGGACCGCAACCTGGGCGGCATCAAGAACATGAAAGGGCTGCCCGCCGCCATCTTCCTCATTGATCCGAAACGGGAAAAAATCGCCATCGAAGAGGCCAACCGCCTCGGCATTCCGGTGGTTGCCCTGATCGATACCAACTGTGATCCCAAGGGCATTGACTATCTGATCCCCGGCAACGACGACGCCATCCGCGCCATCAAGCTGATCGCTTCAAAAATGGCGGATGCCGTTTTGAGCGGCCAGGAGAAACTTGCCGCGGTGCACCAAGCTGCCACCGACAAAGACATCGAAGCCAAGGCCGTGGCCGCAAAAGGCGACGAATAACCTGCTTTTTTTAGGCCTTTGTAGTAAAAAAATGGTGTCATCTATGTGAACAAGACGGCATCAAGGGCATGATAACTATCCAGCTCGGGGCCAGAAAGACATAAACCAAAAAACGTAACTGTTCAGCAGTGCCACAGATGCTAGGAAGAGGTCTGCGAAGTGTGCTCGTGCACATGAGCAGGCCGATGACAACGCAGATGCGGTACTGCCGGACAGTTACAGAACATGAAGGTAGAACCGTGAATATTACAAGTCAGATGGTAAAAGAACTCCGCGACAAAACCAACGCGGGTATGATGGATTGCAAAAAGGCCCTGACCGAGACCAGCGGCGACATGGAAAAGGCTGTCGATCTGCTCCGGCAGAAAGGCTTGGCTGTTGCCCAGAAACGTGCTGGCCGGGCAACCAGCGAAGGCTTGGTGGAAACATCCATCCAGGCCGACGGCAAGCTGGGCGTCATGGTTGAGGTAAACTGCGAGACCGATTTTGTTGCCAAGAGTGACGCCTTTATCGAGTTCGCCAAAAATGTCGTCTTGCATGTGGCAGAGACTACGCCGCCTGCTTCCCCTGCCGACCTCATGGCGCAAAAATTCGTTAAAAATCCCGCCCTCTCCATTCAGGACATGCTCAACGAGCTGGTGGCCAAACTCGGCGAGAACATCGGCGTCAAGCGCTTTGCCAAATTCAACGAAGGTGTGAGCGAAACCTACATCCATGCCGGCGGCAAGCTGGGCGTCATGGTCGAGATAGCCTGCGAGAACGACTCGGTTGCCAAGAGCGCCGATTTCACCGAGTTCGCCAAGAATATCTGCATGCATATTGCCGCAGCCAACCCTGTTTCCATCAACCGCGAAGAGGTTCCCGCAGACCTGGCGGAACGGGAGCGCAACATCTTCATCCAGCAGGCCATCGATTCCGGCAAACCGGCGAACATCGCCGAGAAGATGGTAGGCGGCAAGATGGATCGCTTCTTTGCCGAGAGCTGCCTTTTGGAGCAAAAGTTCGTCAAGAACCCAGACATCTCGGTGCAGGATCTGGTCAAGGACGTGGCAACCAAGCTTGGCACGGGCCTCAACATCAAACGCTTTGCCCGTTTTCAGGTTGGCGCATAACGCTGTTTTACCAACACATCGGATGAGCTGCCTGTGACCAAAGCCAAATATCCAAGAGTTCTTCTGAAGCTGAGCGGCGAAGCCCTGATGGGCGACGCCGCTTTCGGCATCAGCCCCAAGGTACTTGATTATCTCGCCGCCGAGATCCAGACTCTCGTAGACCTCAGGGTGGAAACCAGCCTGGTTATCGGGGCGGGTAACATCTTCCGGGGGATAGCCGGGGCCTCTTCCGGCATGAACCGGGCCGCAGCCGACAACATGGGCATGCTGGCCACGGTTATCAATGCCTTGGCCCTGCAAGACGCGCTGGAAAGAAACGGCATCGCAGCCAGGGTTCTCTCCGCCATCCCCATGCTCACCGTCTGCGAACCCTATTCCCAGCAAAAGGCAGTACACCATCTCCGCAAAGGGAGGGTGGTGATTTTCGGGGCAGGCACTGCCAACCCATACTTCACCACCGACACGGCCGCTGTGCTCCGTGGCCTGGAAATCAATGCCGATCTGGTCTGCAAGGCCACCAGGGTCGATGGCGTCTATGACAAAGACCCGCTCAAGCACACGGAGGCGGTCAAGTTTTCTCGGCTCAGCTTCAGCGAGGTTCTCCAGCGGCGCCTCAAGGTCATGGACTCGGCGGCAATCTCCCTGGCCATGGACAACAACACCTCCATCATGGTTTTCAACATGAATATCCCCGGCAATATGAAAAGGGCCATCTGCGGCGAACAGATCGGCACGCTGATACAGGGAGAGGGCAATGAATGAGATTATCGACGGTCTAACCGAAAAAATGACGACAAACATCGAGGCCTTCAAACGCGATCTCACCAAGGTCCGAACCGGCCGGGCCACCACCGCCCTGCTCGACGGGTTAAAGGTCATGGCTTACGGCACACCGATGCCGCTCAATCAGGTCGGCGCCGTGACCATCCCGGAAAGCAGGATGCTGGTTATTCAGCCCTGGGATGCCAAGCTCCTTCCCGCCATCGAAAAGGCCATCTTCTCCTCTGACCTGGGCCTCAACCCCTCAAACGACGGCAAGATGATCCGGATCAGCATCCCCCAACTCACCGAAGAGCGGCGCAAAGAGCTGGTAAAAAACGTCAAGAAGATCAGCGAGGAGCACCGGGTGGCCGTTCGTAATCTGCGGCGCGAGGCCATCGACACCCTAAAAAAACAGAAAACCAACAAGGAAATCCCGGAAGACGATTTCTTCAGAATGCAGGATGAGGCCCAACACGCCACCGACAGGTTCATCAAGCAGATCGATGAGATCATGGCTGAAAAAGAAAAAGAGGTCATGGCGGTTTAGGAGATGTTGCGAAATAAATGCTTTCCTGATTATTTCGCTACAGCTCCTTATGCCGTTCTTGCTATCCAATTGACGATATTATCGGATTACAACGGCTTAACTATCGCCTCCCG
The DNA here is from genome assembly GCA_026388735.1 of Deltaproteobacteria bacterium. Taxonomy (GTDB): domain Bacteria; phylum Desulfobacterota; class Desulfobulbia; order Desulfobulbales; family Desulfurivibrionaceae; genus Thiovibrio. Next base: position 23,745 of record JAPLJG010000086.1, on the reverse strand, counting down.
GCCCTCCCTTGCTTCAGCCGGTTGCACGCTGTAATCCGCTGAAAGTCGAGACAATGTTCCCCATGCCCAAGCTTGATACCGCAGCCCTGCCCCGCCATATTGCCATCATCATGGATGGCAATGGCCGCTGGGCCGAGCAACAGGGCAAACCCCGCATCATGGGCCACCGGGCCGGGGTCGAATCCGTGCAGGATATCGTCCGCGCCGCCCGGGAACTTGATATCGGCGTGCTTACCCTATACGCCTTTTCCACGGAAAACTGGAAACGCCCACCCCTTGAGGTGCAGGCCCTCATGGGGCTACTGAAGACCTTTTTGGAAAGCGAGCTGACCACCATGGTCCGCAACAATGTGAGCCTGCGCTGCATTGGTCAAAAAGATCGCATCCCCCAAGAAGTCCGTGCGGTCATGGAACGGGTGATCCGGGAAACCGCAGGCAATACGGGGCTGATCCTCAATCTCGCCTTGAGCTATGGCGGCAGAAGTGAAATTACCCAGGCCGTGCAGGCAATCGCCCGGAAATGCATGGATGGAGTTCTAAGCCCCGAGACGATTAACCAGACCGTTCTGGAACAGCACCTCTACACGGCAGGCTTGCCGGACCCGGACCTGCTGATCCGCACCGGCGGTGAAACCCGGCTGAGCAACTTTCTTCTTTGGCAGGCATCCTATGCGGAGCTCTATTTTACGGAAATCCTCTGGCCGGACTTCAGAAAACAGGATCTGCTCACTGCCATTTTGGACTTCCAAAAACGGCAGCGGCGTTTTGGCAAAACAGGCAAGCAGGCGGAACAGACACACGACCATTGATCATAGGCCGCAGAACGCGCTTATGACAGGATCAGCATGAAACGAATCATTACCGGTGTTATGGCAAGCGCGGCCTGGTTGCTTCTTCTTTTCCTAGGGCCTTTCCCGCTATTCTGGCTGGTCATCACCGCTCTGGCAGGGGTATCTGACCATTGTCCTGCCCGCCCTCAGCCAGAGGGCCAGAGTGCCCCTTATCCTTTTCGGCCTGTTACCCTTGATCGGCGCTTATTCCGGCGAAGCCACCGGCGTGCTCTGCGGCTTGACCCTTGCCCTGGTCGCCCTCCTGCTCCATACCATTTCCCGCTACGCCAATTTTGCCCAACCCTACGACGTTATCAGCCGGGGAGGATTTGGCTATCTCTACCTCGGTTTATGCACCGCGTATCTGGTGCTGCTCATGGCTCTGCCGCAAGGCCGGGCCTGGCTGCTGCTGCTTACCGCCATCACCGCCGCCTCGGACACCGCCGCCTTTTATACCGGCAGCAAATTCGGCAAAAACAAGCTCTGCCCCGCCATCAGCCCCGGTAAAACATGGGAAGGCTTTGCCGGCGGCTTGGTCGGCAGCCTTGGCGCATCCCTGCTTGTTCGACACTTTTTCCTGCCCGAGCAAGGTCTGGTCTGGATCTGTCTCATCGTTCTCCTGCTGGGCTGCCTCGGCGCGGCCGGGGATCTTTCGGAGTCGGTCATCAAACGGGCCTTTGGCGTGAAGGATTCCGGCAGTCTCCTGCCTGGACACGGCGGATTGCTGGACCGCATCGACTCCCTGCTGCTCACCGCGCCGGTGCTCTATTATCTGCTGTATCTTCAAACAGGATTGTGTTTCCCGTGAAGCTACGATTGCACACCCCGGCTGAAGGTCATTTTCAAAGAGAACAGAAGAACCCATGAAAAACATTTCCCTGCTTGGTTCAACCGGCTCCATCGGCCGCAATGTTTTGGAGGTGGTCCGTCAGTTTCCTGGACGCTTCCGCATTGTAGGGCTGGCCGCCGGCACCAATGGCCGCCTGTTACGTGAGCAGATCGAGGCCTTCAACCCGGAAATGGTCTCCATCGGCAATGCAAAACTGGCGGGCGAACTGGCCCAGAGCCTACCTCCGGGCTGGTCTGAGAAAATACTGGTCGGCAAAGAGGGTAATATTGGTGTTGCCACCCTGCCTAGCGCGGATACTGTGGTTTCCGCCATCGTTGGTGCCGCCGGGCTCACCCCCACCATGGCCGCCATCGAGGCCGGGAAAAACATCGCCCTGGCCAACAAGGAAACCCTGGTCATGGCCGGGCACCTGGTCATGGAGGCAGTGAAACGCTGCAAGGTAACCCTGCTGCCCATTGACAGCGAACACAACGCCATTGCCCAGGCACTTGAGGCCGGAAGAAGGGCGGATGTCAGCAAGCTCATCCTCACCGCATCGGGCGGGCCGTTCCGCAATTTGGGTGAGCGCGACCTCTGGGCCGTCACCCCGGAACAGGCTTTGAATCACCCCAACTGGGACATGGGAAAAAAGATCTCCATCGACTCCGCCACCCTGATGAACAAAGGGCTGGAGGTCATCGAAGCCCGCTGGCTTTTTGATATCGGGGTCGAAGACATCGAGGTGCTCATCCACCCGCAGAGCATTGTCCATTCCATGGTGGAATACGTCGACGGCTCGGTGGTCGCCCAGCTGGGCGTGCCGGACATGCGCATCCCCATTGCCTACGCCCTGTCCTACCCGGAACGGCTGCGGATGAATCTGCCGCGCCTGAACCTGGCGCAGGCTACGGATTTAAGTTTTTCCCGCCCTGATTTTGAAAAATTTCCGGCCCTGAAACTCGCCTATCAGGTGTGTAAACGGGGTGGCAGCCTGCCAGCGGTGCTCAATGCCGCCAACGAAGTGGCGGTTGAGGCTTTTCTCGCTGGCACCATCCGCTTTCCGGAAATCGCCCTGGTGGTTGCGGAAACAGTAAACCGGTTGCCCAGGGAAGAGGCAGCCAGCCTGACCGCAATCCTTGACGCCGACCTTGCCGCCCGGATGCAGGCGGCCTCCATCATTGAGGCCCTGCGGATGCAAACTCAACAGCGCCTTGGCAAAGACGTTCTCAGCCCCGAACTCCCGCCCGGACACACAACCTTAACCAGATGAAGAAACTATGACCTCTATCCTTGCCTTTATCCTCGTCCTTGGCCCCCTGATCTTCATCCACGAATTCGGCCATTTTATCTGCGCCAAGCTGTTTGGCATCCGGGTGCTCAAGTTTTCCCTAGGCTTCGGCCCCAAGGTCTTTGGCCGCACCGTAGGCGACACCGAATACCTGGTGAGCGCCTTCCCCTTAGGCGGCTATGTGAAGATGTACGGCGAAAGCCTCACGGACGAGGTGGCCAGCGACCAGGAAGAATTTTCCTTCTCGCACAAGGCCATCTGGCAGCGCTTTTTGGTGGTTTTTGCCGGCCCGCTTTTTAATCTCATTTTCGCGGTCCTGCTCTTTTCCTCCATCTTTGCGGTCATGGGGATTTCCCAGCCGGTCAATGAAGCCAGAATCGGCGGGGTCACCGTGGATTCGCCCGCAGCCAAGGCCGGACTCACGCCAAACGATCTTATCCTCACCATCAACGACGCCCCGGTCAAGGAATGGGCTGATGTCGCACGCCTCATCAAGCTCAGCGCCGGAAATCCAGTGACCCTCATGGTCCAACGGGGCGACCAGACCCTGACCCTCACCGGGCAACCGAAAATGGAACAGGACAAAAACATCTTCGGCGAAGTGATTGACACCCGCTACATGCTCGGCATCCGGGTGGCCGACGAACTGATCCATATTTCCCCTGTCGAAGCACTGCAAACCGGGGCGCTGCATACCTGGACCCTGATCAAGATTACCCTGCTGGGCATTGTCAAGATCATCCAGAAGGTGGTCCCGGCCAGCGAACTGGGCGGCCCCATCCGCATCGCCCAGATCGCCGGGCAGCAGATGGCGGCAGGCTGGGTCAACCTGTTGCATTTCACCGGCCTGCTCAGCGTCAGCCTCGGGGTGTTGAATCTTTTCCCCATCCCGATTCTGGATGGCGGGCATCTCGTCTTTTTCGCCGTTGAGGCCATCCGCCGCAAGCCTTTGAGCGTGGAAACCAGGGAACGTCTCCAGACCATCGGCCTGGTGCTGCTTATCTCCCTGATGCTCTTTGTCTTCTACAACGATTTCCGTTTCCTCGGCAACGGGGGCTGAGGCAGGCAATGCCCCCTTCTTCCGCAGCTGGTCCCGTTATTCTTGCCCTGGAAACCGCCACCACCTGCGGCAGCCTGGCCCTGGTCGCGGAAGACCGTTGCCTTGCCGAGTATTCCCTCAGCACCCCCGCCACCCACTCCCGCAGCCTGCTGACCGGGATACACTGGCTCCTTGCCCAGTGTGATTTGAGCTGGCCCCAGATCGGAGCCATCGCCGTCAGCCTTGGCCCTGGAAGCTTTACCGGCCTGCGCATCGCCTTAAGCACCGCCAAAGGGTTGTGCATGGCCGCAGAAAAGCCACTCATCGGGGTGGAGACCCTGACCGGACTCGCCAGCCAGTTTCCCTTTTCCTCCCTGCCCATCTGTCCGGTAATTGATGCCCGGAAAAGCGAGATTTACACCGCCTTGTACCGTTGTAACCCGCAAGGAATCCCGGAGAAAACCACCGAGGCCATGGTCATCAAGCCCCAACGCTTGCCGGAATTCATTACCACCCCCACTGTGCTGGTGGGCGACGGTCTGCCCCTGTACGGACAGATGCTCAAGGAACTGCTAGGAGAATCCGCCCTACTTGCTCCCCCGGAGATCTGTTTTGCCAGGGCAGCCAGCATTGGTTCCGCAGCCTGGCAGCTTTTCCGGCAGGGTTCTTTCCTGGACCCGGCAACGGCGGTGCCCGTCTATGTGAGAGCCTCGGACGCGGAACTGCAATTTGGCGAGAAGAAGGGAATAAAGAGCTGAATGAGGGAGATGGTGTCTAAGACGGCAATACGATGGGGGCAACGCCCTATTCTAAAACTAAAGCAAACGCAAACATCCCACCACCTGTAACTGTTCAGCAGTGCCGCAGATGCGCGAAAGAGGTCTACGAAGTGTGCTATTGCACACGAGCAGGCCGATGACAAAGCAGATGTGGTGCTGCTGGACAGTTACAAGATTTAGAAGCCAAACTCGGACAAGAGATCGTCGACCAAATCCTGCTTGAGGGAAGAAGGCGAGCTGGAGGCATGCACTCCGCGTAGCAGTTCCTTCTTTTTATCGAGGTTTTCCTGGGAACCATCCTTCTTGATGTTGAAAATCACCAGAACCTCGATGAGCCAGTCCCGAATCTGGTTGAGCTCAACGACGATTCTCTCCATCTTCTGCCGGGCAACATCTTGGTAAGACTGGGAAGCAACGATATCGTACATGGCGGTTTTCATCTCGACAATAGCCGCCAGGGCCTGAGCATTATCCCCGCCTGTCTGGCGCAGCATGTTCTCAAGCTCCTCGACATGCAGGAGAATCCTATCGGACTTATCAAGAACGGCATCGGTGGACTGTGCCATGAGCTGCACCACATCCTGCACATGACTCAAAACAAAAGGTGCCTGTTCGCCGGCATTGGCCAAGGGAATCTGCACGGTCTTCATGTTGACCAGCATGGCGTTGATCTTCTTGGCCAGCAATGAAAGCACGCCCTCGGCGTCAATCTCGGGCACATCTCCCTTGTAATCTCCGCGCAACAACGCATCGGTGATCTCCACCAAGGAAGCTATATTTTTTTCAAAATGTGAATTATCGATCTTTGCCATACCGCCCTTGCGTACTTATCAAGAAAATATAAAAAATCAACAGGTTAACCCTGGCAACCAATTATAATTCTTGAAAACTCTACNNAAACTCTACCGGAAGAACACAGGGAAAGCAACCGCAATGACCTGTTCTCCCCCCAAACACCTCCATGCTCCCGGCAAAACATCCACGGTTCGGATTAACGGTAACGCGACGCTGTGGCGTAAAACCGCTCTTTTGCGGCATACATCTGCCTATCCGCTTCTTTGGCCAAAGCTTCGGGAGGATGCCTGTCCGTGCCGGCCTTGCCCAGACTGACTGTAACCGGGAATTCTCCACCATCCGGCAAGGGAATGCTGAGATCGGCAAATACCAGGCTTTGCAATCGTTCGATAAAATGCTCCGCATCCTCGTCCGTGCTGTTGGTGAGCAGGACAATGAATTCGTCGCCGCCGGTGCGCGCCGCGATATCGGTATTGCGCAGGGTATTCCGCAGGGCCTCGGCAACGGCGACAATCAACCGATCGCCGATTTCATGCCCGTACTGATCATTGAGTTTCTTGAGCTGATTGATATCCCCCAGCACCAGGGCATGATGGATTCCGTACGCTTGAAATTTCTCCTCCTCCTCCTCCAGGGCCTGGGTCAAATAGCCACGGTTGAAGAGCCCGGTGAGAGCATCCTTGTTCGCCTTTTCCTCAAGCTGGCGCAAAAGAAGCTGGTTTTGAAAAAACGCGCCCAACGGCTCCGTAACCAGACGGAGAATGTCCAGCTCTTCCTGCTCAAGACGTCCTTCCAACAGCACCAGCCCCACCCGTTGTCCCTGCGCCCCCACCAGGGGAATTTGAGTGTTTTGCCGCCAAGGAAGAACCGTATCGGCAAGAAGCCTATCGGAGTTGGGTTGCTGCAGATCCCTTGCCATACAGGCCTTGGTGACGGTCTTCCACTCTGCGGTGGACATCCCGCTCTGGTAGGAGAGCCAGATATTGCCCGCCCGGATGTCGTTGATTATGAGGCCCGCCGCCCCGGCATGAAGATCCGGCAAGATCGCGTCGATAAAATATCCGGCGACCTCATTGATCCCGGTCTCCTTCTGCAGGTAGATTCCAAAATCAACAAGAAGAGACAACACCTTGTTTTTGCTTGCAATTTCTTCCCTCCGGGCACGAATCTGGCCAATCAGATCGACCTGCCGCGTGATATCCCGAAACTGAAGCAGCCCCCCTTTGCCATTGGGGGCAACAGAAAATATCTCCGTATAGACCCGCCCATCTGCTTCATGGCTTTTCTTCTGTCCGTTAGCCTCGCTAAAACCACGCAGAGCAGGACATTCAGGGCATGGTGCGCGGTGGCCGAACAGGTCATAGCAGTGGGTTCCGTCTTGACTGGGAAACAGGTCCAGAACCGCCATGTTCTGCCGCTTCACCAGAAAATCCTCATCCACAGCAAGGAGGGCTTCCGGAAGATTATCCATGAGCTGGGACAAAAACTCCTGCTCTTCCTGATTCAGACGGCGGCGGCGTTCAAGGAGAATATTTTTGGCCTGCAACTCTTTCCGGTCAAGATCGCTGCGTCGGAGCAGAGTGATTTCCTGGGTTACATCGTGAATAGTAAGCAGATACTGCCCCTGCCACCTCTGGCAGAAAATCTTCAGATAGACGTCTCCGCCTTGGCCTTTGAGGGCAAGGGACTGACGCTTGCCCGGCTGATTTTCCCCGCTGGCCGGACATCCATCGCACCGCGTATCGTTACCGAATAGCGCCTTGTGACAGGATTGATCGGCCAGCTCACGCCCTGCCCTGTTGAAAAAATCCAGGGCAACACTATTGGCCAAGACAAACCGGCAGTCCTGGCCGCAGAGTAGAAGCCCTGTTTGTACAGCATTGAATAATTCCTGGATATCCAAGTTTGGCAAGAACACGCCTGACCCCCCTCACAACAAAACGCCACGGATTTCAAAAACAAGCAAGCACACGAAAAACATTAACCTAGCAAAAATCCGAGCTTTTTAACACCGAAAAAAATACACCCCTAAAAAAACAGAGGCGAATTTAGTACTGATGCGGCTCAACTTCCCGCCACTTTTTCTCAAGGCGCTTTTCCGAAACAGGATAGGCTGTCCCCAATTCCTGGGCAAAAAGCGACACCTTGAATTCCTCGATCATCTCCCAGTATTCCCGCAAATGTTCCCTGAGGACCGCCGTCGGGTTTTCCCCGCTGGCGGCCTGGGCATAGCGCTTTTCATGGATGGCGACCTGCTGCGCCTTGAGCGCGTCCTTGCCAGGGGAAACCTGGGCCCGTTCAACCCGGATCCGCAGGGCCTTCAGATAACGGCACATGGCCGGCAGACGCGGCCTGGCCACCCATTGCAAAAAATCCTCCGGCACAATCAGCGACACCTGCCGGTGGTACTCGGCAAACCGCTCTGCCTGGGGGCCTGCCCCACTCGGCTTGCCAGGCAAAGCCGAGAACTTGGCAATGGCGTCCAGGGTTGCCCGCCGTTCCTGCAACACCCGCACGACCTCCTCAAAGATCTCTCGGCAAAGCAACGAGAGTCCCAGCCCCCGCACCTCCTCGACCTTAGCGGCAAACTGTCCGGCAGAGGGCGGCAGGCCGTCGCGGATATCAAACACATGAAACAAGACAAAATGCCAGAGGTCTTCGTTGATCTGCTCGTGGGTGGCAAGCCCCTCATACAGCGCCCAATGGGAACGGGGGATGGTCAAATCCTTGCGCAACGACTTAACCTGGGGGGCAAACTCATTGCAGTACAGGCGAAGCAGCGTCTGCCGAGTGCTCTGTCGCGCCTCATTTTCTTCCATGAAAAGACGCTGCCCCACGCCCTGTTGTTCATCAAGGTACAGGCCGGGATAAACATAGCCCTGCACAGCCCCATTGGCCCCAGGCACCGGCAGGGAAGCAGGCGTCTGGCCAAACTGAGCGGCAGTGACATTCTTTTGTTCCCAGCGCGCCTGTAGATCGGCCATTTGCGTATGACTAAAGACCTCGGCCTGACCTATCGACCTGCCTTTCAACTCGCTGAACTCCCTGGTCACGGTGACAACCTCGCCCTGCCCGTCCAGCAGAGAGAAGCGAAACCTGAGATGGGGCGGCAGATCGGCCAGGGGCCAGTCCCGCCCGGCAATCCTGAGCTTATAGGAATCAGCGATCACCTGCTCCAGAGCCCGGTACAAAGAACCTCGGCCAAAAGGCAGATCCCGGATAATCTCCGCCGCAGTCTGGGGAATGGGCACCAACTGGCGGCGCAGGGACTTGGGAAGCCCCTTGAGCAGGAAGACCACCTTTTCGGCAAGCATGCCCGGCACCAGCCATTCAAAAAGCTCCTGCCCCAGATGCGGCGCCAAACCGGGGGGAATCCGGGCCGTCACCCCGTCATCCTCCTCCCCTGGGGCAAACCGGTACGACAGGGCCAACTCACACTCCCCAGCTGCCAGGGTCAGAGGAAACTGCTCCAGGGCCGCAGCCTCGGGCAATTGCTGACGGACATCATCGGCGGTCATGACGAGCCGGGTCCTGGCCTCGAGATCTTTCAGCCACTGGTTCAGGCTCCGCTGGTCGCGCACCTCCGGGCCAAGACGTTCCTCGTAAAAATCAAAGAGCGCCTGATCATCCACCATGATGCTGCGCAGGCGCAGCCGGTCTTCCATGTCCTGAAGCTGAGCCACCAAGGCGGTATTTGCGGCAAGGAAAGGATACTCCCCCTTCAGCTCACCCTCAATCAGGGCGGCTTGGATAAAGATCTGCCGCGCCTCCTCCGGCTTGATCAGGCCGAAATTGACCTTGCGACTCGGCACGATAACCAACCCGAACAGGCTGATCTTGGCAAAGGCCACCACCTGACCCCGCCCCTTTTCCCAGTGGGCTTCGGAGTATGACGAACGGCACAACTCTCCGGCCAGGGGCTCGATCCACTCGGGGTTGATCTCGGCCACGGTCCGGGCATAGAGACGCGAGGTCTCCACCATCTCGGCGGCCATGAGCCAGTCGCCGGTCTTGCCGTACTGGGTTGAGCCGGGAAAGATCATGACCTCCCGCCCTCCCCCGGTTTGATAGAGATTCTTTTCCTTCTTCACCGCGATGTTTCTGAGGTTGCCGCTCAGGATCGCCCGATGGATGGCTTCGGGAGCTGCGGGCTGGGTATTGATGGCAAAACCGGGCTCCTCGGCAAGCACCTGGGAGATCTGCTCATGGATATCACGCCACTCCCGCATCCGCAAAAAGGAAAGATAATGGCTCACACAGAACTTGCGCATCCGAGAAAGGCTTTGCAGCTTATCAAAGGTGGCATGGTAACCATCCCAGAGGGCGAGAAAGAAAAGAAAATCCGAGGGCGTTTTGGCGAACCGGGCATGGGCCGCGTCCGCCGCCGCCTCCTTGTCCACGGGCCGAACCCTGGGATCCTGAATGCTTAAGCCTGCGGCAATGACCGTCACCTCCCGCAGGGCGTTGTGGTCGCGGGCCTCGATGATCATCCGGGAGATCCTCGGGTCCAGGGGCAGCCGGGCCATGAGCCTGCCGTGCGCGGTAAGGTGGCGCTGCCGATCCAGGGCGCCAAGCTCGGTGAGCAGGGCATAGCCGTCCTGGATGGCCCGGCCCGAAGGCGGATCAAGAAAGGGGAACTTGGCCGGATCGCCCAGCTTGAGACTGGTCATCCGCAGGATAACCTCGGCCAGGTTGGTCCGCAGGATCTCGGGCGGCGTGTATTCGGGCCGGTTGAGGTAATCCTCCTCGGCATAGAGCCGGACGCAGACCCCTGGCCCCACCCGGCCGCAGCGGCCCTTGCGCTGGTCGCAGCTCGCCCGGGAAATCGCGACAATGGGCAGCTTGCTGGTCCGGGCCCGAACATTGTAGCTCGCCAGACGCGCCAGGCCGGTATCCACCACATAGCGGACGCCGGGCACGGTGATGGAGGTTTCCGCCACGTTGGTGGCCACCACGATCTTCTGGCCTTTTACCGGCTGAAAAATCTTTTTCTGATCGCCGGGCGACAGCCTGCCGAACAGGGGCAGCACCACGGGCGCGGCTTGCCCCGGCGCATTACCCAGCCTGGCTTGAAGCGATTCCACCGTCTCCAGAATATCCCGTTCACTGGGCATAAAGACCAGGATGTCACCAGACCCTTCATTCTGGCGCAGATCGCAGACCGCCTGAACCGCCTGGTCCACATAGCTCTGCTCCCCCTCCTCCTCCTTTTCCGGATCCAAGGGCTGGTAGCAGATCTCCACCGGGTAGGTCCGGCCCGACACCTCGATCACCGGAGCGTTGCCAAAATGCTTGGCAAACCGGGAGGTGTCGATGGTGGCCGAGGTGACCAAGAGCGTGAGATCCGGGCGGCGAACAAGGAGCTGCTTGAGCAGACCGATAAGAAAATCGATATTGAGGCTCCGCTCGTGGGCCTCATCGATGATGATCGTATCGTAGGCGGAGAGATTGCCGTCGTGATGCGCCTCGGCCAGCAGGATGCCGTCGGTCATGAACTTGAGTCGGGTATTCCGGCTGGTTTGATCCTTAAACCTGATCTTATAGCCCACCAGCCCAGCCTGCTCGCCAAGTTCTTCGGCAACCCGTTCGGCCACGGCAATGGCCGCTATTCGCCGGGGCTGGGTGCAGCCGATCCGCTTGCGCACGCCGCGACCGGCCTCAAGGCACATCTTGGGCAGCTGGGTGGTTTTGCCGGAACCGGTATCCCCGGCAACGATCACCACCTGGCTGGTGCGGATCGCCGCGACAATCTCCTGCCGGTGCGCCACGATGGGCAACTCGGCAGGGTAATGCAGGTTTTCTATATTTTCCCTTGTCACTGGGGCTTGTTCCTTCGCCGTTGGCACTGCTGTTTTTCCACGCCAAACAATGGTTTGGCATACATTTCCGCGCAACATATGCACCGTGCCCGGAAAAATATTTTTGCTTTTCTTCAAGAAGAATGCTGAACAGTCCGAAAATAATGTAGAATTTTTAAAATTCCGAAAGTACAATACTCTCCAGTCTTGTAAAAAACGACAACGGCTTGACATATACTTTCCGCAATAATACAAATTTTTTCCTGAAAACGCAGGAAAGAACTCGACAATACAGGCAAAACAAACGAACATCGGTAACAGACTGGCAGGCTTATGTGGCAAAACCCGCTATCAGGCGAGGAAGAGAGGACAAGGAGGAAAAGGATGACGGAAGAAATGGGAAACATTGATAATGCCATTGAAGCATCACAAAAAACCGTAGTCTCCCGCGAAAAGGAGACCGGCGAGGATGCCGAACGCCCCAAGGGCCCGGTGGGTCTCGATATCGGCACCAGCCACATCGTTATGGCCCAGAACAAGGGCAAGAACATCCACACCATCAAGCAGCTCAACGCATTTTTTACCATCCCTTACTCAAAATTCACCAAGAAGATTCTGGTGGACAACGAGGTGACCTTTTTTGAAAAGGGTGACATGTTTTACATCCTCGGCTATTCGGCCGAGAATTTTGCCAACATGTTCAACACCAACACCCGGCGCACCATGGAGAAAGGTCTGCTCTCCGCCCGTGAGGACGAAGGCATCAATGTGCTCCAGGCCATCATCGGCACCCTGATCAAACGGCCCAAAAACCCCGGCGAGATCATCTGCTTCAGTATGCCGGGCACCCCGATTGACAGTGGCCAGTCGGTGATCTACCACGAATCCATCATCAAGATGTACCTGGCCACCCTGGGTTACAACCCGATCTCCATCAACGAGGGCCTGGCCACGGTCATGGCCGAGCTGGCGGAAGACAACTTCACCGGCATCGGCATCAGCATGGGCGGCGGGATGTGCAACATCTGCCTGGCCTATCTCTCCGTGCCGGTCATTACCTACAGCATCCAAAAAGGCGGCGACTACATCGACCAAATGGTCGGGGTTTCGGTGGGCGAACCGGCCACCAAGGTCAGAACCATCAAGGAAAGCTCCTTCCGCCTGGCCAAGCCTGCGAAGAACCGGATCGAGACCGCCCTGCACATCTATTACGACGACCTGATCCACACCCTGCTGCACAGCCTGCAAGACGTGCTCCACTCTTCCGACAAGATTCCGAAGATTGCCAAACCCATCCCCATCGTGCTGGCCGGCGGCACCGCCCTGCCCACCGGCTTCAAGGAGCAGTTCGAGAAGGCGCTGAAGGATTTCAACCTGCCCATCGACATCTCCGAGGTCAGAATTGCCGAAGATCCCCTCAACACCACGGCCAAGGGTGCCATGGTCATGGCGCTTTCCGAAGAAATCTAGCGCCCGGTAAAAAAACAGCATCCCCAAAGGGGCGTGGCCGATTGGCTGCGCCCCTTTTTTTTGCACTACCAAACCGTTATTGCCCCACAGTTCCTAGCGAAAAATTTCTCTTTCTCACAAAAAACTTTCCACCACGCTTCATATTCCTATACAATTGACACAGCGATCTTTTTTCCCTTGTTCCACAAACGGCAAACACAGGCAACGCCCACAATCCGGCAGTGAAAAAAACCGATGGCTATTCCAACCTCCCCTCAAAGCAGCCAGACTCCTCCTAATCCTGAAAAGGACCACGCCGACCTGTACGCAATCCTGCTGAATCTCCCGGTCCCCACAGAAATCTACCTTCCGAACGGCACTCTGCTTCTGGCAAACACCGCTGCCCGAAGCCTGCCCTCTTTCCCGGAAAATACCATAGGGGAAAACGAGGCAATCACCATCCCCCCCGATGACCGCACCGCTTTTCTCCAAGCGATGCAGGACAAAAACACCTACATAAGTCCTGACCGAGGCTACACGTTCCAGAGCCGGCCGAACACGACCTTTTACCTGCGGACCCAGTATGTCCCGGTCTGTGACGAAAACGGGGATGTCCGCCATGTGGTGGTGAGTCGGGAAGACATCACCGCGTTGCGAACAGGCACCCGTTTCCAGCGTCTGATTGAAGACGCCAACGAAGCCATTCTTGTTCTCCAGGATGGCATGATCAAATATTTCAACCGCCGGGCCCTTGAAGTAACCGGCCATTCCGCCGAGGCCTACCGTACACAGCCTTTTCACACCTTTATCCATCCAGAAGACCGTGAGATGGTCATCCAACGCTCCATGCAGAGACTTCATGGCGAAGAGGTGCCCAGCATCTATCAGTTCCGGGTGGTTGACGTCAGGGGAGAAGCGAAATGGCTGCAAATCAACGCCGGAATCATCGATTGGGAAGGAAGGCCTGCCGTGCTTGCCTTTCTCCCCGATATCACGCAACTGCGCCAGGCGGAAATGGCTCTCTGGGAAAGCGAGATCCGCTCCCAGATGATCTCGGAAAACACCGGAGATCTGATCATCTTGAGTAACGGCCTGGGAAAAACCATCTTTGCCAACTCAGCCCTGACCAGACTCCTCGGTCTCCAGGCAGAAGAACTACAGGGCAGACCGATCACCGAAATCATCCACCCCAAATACCGTTCCGCCCTCAGCAGACTCTGGAACCGAATTTTAGCAGGAAAAAACGTCGCCCCGCAGGAAACCATTCTGGTCAGACGGGATGGGAGCCATCTTGCCGCGGAAATAAGCTGTTTTGCCGTCGCCCAGGAAAACAGCGAGCCGTACCTTGGCGCCATCCTACGCGACATCTCAGCCCGCAAAGAAGCGGAGCGGGAGCTGGAACAATACCGCGACAGCCTGGAAAAAATCGTGGGAGAACGCACCTCCGAACTGACCCAGACCAATGCCAGACTCCAGCGGACCATCATCAACCAGGAACTTGCCGAGGAAAGGCTTTCCCAGGAAAAGAACACCCTGGAAGCGGTTTTTTCCGCCATGAGCGATGGTCTCTCCATGCATGATCGTAATTTCAAGATACTCTTCCAGAATACCGTCCTCACCAGGCGCTATGGCAATTGCACGGGACAGCTATGCCACGTGGCCTACCACGGGAGGGAGACTCCCTGCGAAAACTGCGGGTTGCTGAGCTGCATCAAAGACGGCGCGCCCCACTGGTTTGAAATGAGTGAAACCACCGAGCGGGACAATCTGTTCTTTGCACTGGGCGTGAGTCCGGTCCGCGACAGCAAGGGCGCGATCATCGCGGCAGTGGAGGTGCTCCGGGATATAACCGACCAGAAAAGATTGGCGGATCAGCTACTCCAAGCTCAGAAGATGGAGGCCATCGGCACCCTGGCTGGGGGCATTGCCCATGATTTCAACAATATCCTCACCGCCATTCTCGGCTACGCGGAGTTGTCAAAATTCGAGGCTGATCCGAACAGCGATCTCTCCCTCAATCTTGCCGAGATTATCAGCGCCAGCCGCAGAGCCGGTGATCTCATCCGGCAGATCCTGACCTTCAGCCGAAAGGCGGAATTCAAAAGACAGCCTCTACAGATTCAGTCCGTGGTCAAAGAGGCAGTCAAGCTGATCCGCGGCACCATTCCTTCCACCATCGACATCCGCCCGGAAATAGCCGGTGATTGCGGATCGATCCTCGCCGATGTCACCCAGATCCACCAGGTAATCATGAACCTTTGCACCAACGCCTACCACGCCATGCAGCAACAGGGCGGCATCCTAATCGTCCGACTGCAAAATATCGTGATCAATGAGGGGGCAAGCGAGGCGCCGACAGAACTCACACCGGGCAACTATGTGCGGCTGACGGTTTCTGATACCGGGCACGGCATGGACGAAACCACCCTGGATCGGGTGTTCGACCCTTATTTCACCACAAAAAAACAGGGGGAAGGAACAGGACTTGGCCTGGCAACTGTCCATGGCATCGTGAAAAACCACGGGGGCGTAATCTCGGTGAAAAGCACGGTCAACGAAGGAACAACCTTTGACATCTATTTCCCCCAGGTGGAAGCAGCCTTTTCCGCCGCCCTGACCGGCTGGGGAGAAACCGGGGCCGTCTCCTGCCAGGCTAGAATCCTGCTGGTGGACGACGAGGAAATGCTTATCAGGCTGGGAAAAAGCATCCTCAAGAAACTGGGGCATACCGTAACCGCCTTCAGCAACAGCCAGGATGCCCTGGATTGCTTCCGGCAAGCCCCCCAGGCCTTTGACCTTCTGCTCACTGACCAGATGATGCCCGGACTCACCGGCCTGGAACTGGCGCAACAATGCCTTACACTACGCCCAGATCTTCCAATTATCCTGGCCACCGGCTACAGCGAGGCCATCAGCAAGGAACAGGCCCAAGCTCAAGGGATAAGCGCAATCCTCTGGAAGCCGGTGACCATCAACACCATGGCCGAAACCATCCAACAGGCTCTCGGCAGTGACGATGAGGACACGGGAGACCTGTAACCAGAGGCCCAATTGCCTACATAACCGCGCCTTCCGGGGAAAGACGAACCTCCAGCTGCTTGCCCTTCTTGACCTCAAAGTGCTGCTCACCGATCTTCCGGTTCTGGTGAAAAAACTGGACCGTCCAGGTTCCATAGATGTTCTGCATTTTTTCCGTGATAGTGAGGGCCTCGACCTGACGCTGCATGTACCTGACCTGCTGATTTGAGGTACGGATCAGCTTTCCCTCCGGCCCGTACCATTGGATAACCAAGGGCAGGGTCTGGTCCACGGGAAGAAAATTCACCGAATACAGCGCACCCAGGGTGGCCCCGGGCTTACCGGTAATATTGTTCGCCCCCCCGGCAAACATCTGCAATTTTTTCATATTCAGTTCGATATCGCTGATATTTTCATAGGCGGTACTCAGTTCGGCAACCTGCTGAAACGGTTGCTGCACAAGGCCTGCGCTCTCGACCTGCAAGGCCCAGATCTTCACCGGGCGGGGCGCACCTGGCGACACTTCCGATTCCTTACTCTCGTGCCCGGCCATGGCGACTTTACCGCCGGGCGGAGCAGGCACCGCGCCCAGGCTGCTCTCCGGGCCAGGGGCCTTGAACCCTTTTGCCGTATTGATTTTCTTGGCCCTTTTGACATTTTTCGTATTCTGCAACGTGGCTTTTGTCAAATCAGCGCCTTCCAGGTTGGTTCTGTTCAGATCGGCATCATTTAAGTTGGCATTGACCAAAATGGCGTGGGAAAGATCGGCATCGGTGAGGTCTGCCCAGCGCAGATCGCCGTCCCGAAGATTGGCCCCGGTGAGCACGGCATTGGTCAGGTCGGCGTTGGCCAGATCCACATTGGAAAGATCAGCCTTGCTCAGATTGGCATCGATGAGATTGGCGTTTCGCAGGTCAAGGCTGATCAACTTGGCATCGCTCAACACGGTCTCGCGCAGGTTTTTGATATCGAAATGTTTGGCCACCGTCAGGTTGATCCCGGACAGGTTTGCACCCTTGAGGTCGGCATTGCTAAAATTGGCATTGGCCAGTTCGGCATTGCTCAAATCCGCCCGATTCAGATAGGCATGGTTCAGCTTCGCCCTGGTGAGATCCGCGCCCTGGAGGCTGGTGTTGTTCAGATTCGCCCCAGTCAAATCAACCATATTCAGCTTTGCCTTGCGCAAATCGGCATTGGTCAGGTTCGCCTTGACCATGATGGTACGAACGCCGAAATCAACCCCGGACAAGCGGGCGCCGGTGAGGTTGGCCTCGGTCAGATCAACGCGTTCCATCACGGCCTTTTCGCAGTTGGCCTCGGTGAGATTGGCCTGCTGAAAATTCGCCCCGGAAAACTCTCCCCCAACCAGGCTGGCCTTGGTGAGATTGGCCCCCCGGAAGTTGGCCTTTTCGGCAGTCACCCCACTGAGGACTGCTCCATTAAGGTTGGTCTGGCTCATAACCGCCTCATTCAACTGGGCCTCGCCCAAGTTGGTTCCGCTGAGGCTTGCCTCGGAAAGGTTCGCCCCATCCAGATTCACCCCACGCACGTCGGCGCCGTCGAGATTCGCCCTGCTTAAATTTGCCTTGGTCAGGGCAATTCCCCGCAGATTGGTGCGACGCAGGTCCACCTCATTGAGACTGGCGCCGGAAAGCTTCGCCCCCTGGAGAAAGGCAGTGGTGAGATTGGTATTGCCCAGCTTTGCATCGCTGAGATTTGCCGAGGTGAAGTTGGTTTTCGTAAAAGTCGCCCCGGAAAAATCAGCGCCACGTGCGTCGCTTTCGCTGCAATCCGTTTCCAGAAGAATAACGCCCGCCAGGATCGCCTGCTGAAGATCCGCCCCCCGGAGATTGCTCCTGGCAAGATCGGCATCGGTCAGGTTTGCCCCACCCAGCTTGGCCTGGGACAAATCGGCCTTCCGAAACCTGCCGCCAACCAGAATGGCCCCCCGAAGATCCGCCTCCCGGAGATCGGCATTCTGCAGATTTGCCTGGCTGAAATTCACCCCGCGCAGATCAGCCTCACGCAGGTTCGCACCTTCAAAATTGGCATTCTGAAAATTCAGGCCCCGCAGGTTCTTGCCGGCCAAATTCGCCCCATGAAAATCCTTGCCCGCAAACCGGGGCGTATCGGCAGCGCCTGTGGTCACGGAAGCCGCGCTTTTTTCTTCCGACGGCGTCTCCTGGGTGGAGGCAACCGGGGCAGTAATAGCGGAAAACCAGGACAACCATTTCCCGCCATTGTCCAAAACGAAATACCCCCCGCCTCCCACCAGAGCGGAAACCGCAACCGCGGTGAGCGCCAGACCGAACCTGGCAAAAAATGGTCGTCCGGTGCCCCGCTGGTCGGCAACCCGAATAACGGTTTTTTCCGAATGGCATTCCGGGCAAGGCACCTTCCTGCCGGCAATGGCCGACGGCACCATCTTCTGGAATCCGCACTTGTTGCAAAAGAAAATGGCCCGGTCAGCATCGTTTGCCGCCACAGCCGAACTTTTACCCACGACAACGGTATGCTTGCATTTCGGACAAGGCACGGCCTTGCCGGCATGGCGGTCTTCAACCTCTACGGAATATCTGCATTTATCGCAGTAGAAAATCATCCAGCATCCTCAACAGAACAAAAAAGTTGGCCTTCACCTGCCTGCCGCCGCAACATGCCAAACCGGGCCTACGGCAACAGCTACAACAGTCATCGACCAAAATGAAAGAATACTTCATATATTTATTCGAATCGCTAAAAACAGCTATTACAGCAGAAAGCAACCGGCGACGGGGAATATTTTATCGCACGTTGTCTCTGCGTTACGGATCTGCGTTTTTTCCTTTTACGAATTCATCATAAATTCCGACAGGACCAAGAGCAGTGCTGTAAAAAATATTCAGATGGGGTATTATACCATTTTGCCTAATGGGGGAACAGAGTCTTACCGACTCCGAGGAATAATCCCCCAACGATGCACACCATATAGAAAAATTCGAGGCCATAACTTCCCGTGGACAAACCAAAGCAACCAGAATCGCCCAAACCAACGGGCAAGCCCGATGCTCAGGAGAAGAAAAAGATCTTCGACCCCAGGGAACAGGCCATCAAGTACAAGGCCTACCGTCATATTTTCTCCGACAAGGATGTCAAAAAGGGCCTTGACGAAAAATCCATCATCCGCAAGATCAGCAAAAGCAAAAGCCTGAGCGGCCGGTACCGCCAGTACCTGGAGATGCGGGACGACGACAAGCGCGGCAGCCACACCTATCCCTGGCAAAACCCCTTCAATCGCGTCCTGTTCTGGTCTGCTTACTGGCTGCCACGTTTTCTCAAATGGGGCACCCTGCTGAGCCTGGCGCTATTCATCCTCAACTACCTCCCCGGCCCGACCCAGCACATCATCGAGGTACTCATTGCCCGCTCCGTTTATGACACCGCCCCCATCGAGCGGTTGCCCGATGATCTGGAAACCTATGCCCACTCCGCCGACATCAAAGACAGCCGGGGCGCGATCATCAAATCCTACGGGAAACGCAAAGTAACCCAGCAGATCCCCGCCGCCGCCCAAAAAGCCCTGCTGGCCTGCGAGGACCATTACTTCATGCCCCACCCCGGCAATACCTGGTATGAAAATCTTTTTCTGATCCACCCCGGCGTCAGCTGGCTAAATCTGGTGGGCGCGGTGAAGGACACCCTCCAGGGCGATCCCCGCGGCGCCAGCACCATTGTTATGCAAAACGCCAAGAAAATCCTGGGCAACGAGAAAAGAACCATCGCCAACAAGCTGGAAGAGATCATCATCGCCTACATGATGGTGGCCAAATTCGGCAAGGAAAAAAACCTCAACTTTTACATCAACACCGTGCCGGTGGGCGCCAATATCTATGGTTTCCCGGCCGCCGCCACCAACTATTTCAAGAAAGACCTGGCTGCCCTCAACATGCAGCAACTGGTGACCATCGGCTCCTTTATCCCCAACCACAATCGCCAGGTCGCCTTTTATGAAATCGTCAACGGCAAGAACTTCAGCGATCTGACCCCGGCCATGCAGGGCCATGCCAAAAGCGCCATCAACAAGATCAATCTCGCCCTCACCCATCTCTGGAAACGCAAGGAAATCCCGGACGATCAGTACCGCAGCTGGCTGCTGACCGATGAAGAATCCATCCGCCGCATCGGTTTCCGCGACTTCCGCTCCCCGCTATACGGCGAGGAGGAGTGGACCTCCTGGAACGTCATCAAGGAAGTCTCTTCCCGGACTTACTCCTTCAATGGCCGCGAGGTTACCGGCTCCCAGCTCCTGCTTGACGAAAAGGGCGAGGTCTCCATCGAGACCGGCACGGACCTGGCCCTGATCGAAAAGATGAAGGAAATCATCGGCGAATTTCTCAAGAGCAATTATTTTAAAGAGATCCTCTCCACCAGCAACCAGGCCACCTGGCAGCGGGACAAGGAACGCTACACCTCCCGAGGCCTTACCCCGCCCTACACCGATTTCAACAGCTTTCTCGAATACCTGCAACGCAACATCAATGTCGGCCTCATTGCCGTCAACCAGAAGGGCGAGATCGTCGCCTATGTTGGCGGCAAAGAGTTTTTGCAAACCAGGAACAACGAAAAGGACGAGGATGAGGAGGACGAGGCGCCGGAGCCCAGCGAAAACGCGCCCGACAAAAATGCCAGCAAGACTGGCAACCATGACTCCGTGATCATCGACATCATGAACAAGAAGGCAAAGATCACGCCCTCCTCCACCATGAAACCGATCATTGCCTACTACTCCATGGTGGCCAACAATACCAAGATGAGCGACCACTTTGCCGACAAGCCCATTGAATATAAATATGTGGCCAGCACCGGCAGACAGACCTGGCTGCCCCGCAACTGGTACAACTACGACGCCGCCCGGCCCATGGGCAAGGAATACAACCTGCTGGAAGCGCAGGTAATTTCCATCAACACGATCTTCGCCAGGCTCTACACCAACCCCCTGCTCCGCAGCGCCATGCTCCAAGGCTTTGACCAGGTCGGCCTGGACTACAGCAAGGAAGACGCCAAGTACTGGCCTTTCGGCATCGGCGCCTCGGCGGTGTCGGTACAACAATGGCTTGGCATCTACAACGCCTTTCTCGACGGCCAGTACCGCGATCCTTCCTTTGTGCGCCGAATCCAGATAAACGGCAAGACGATCTACGACCGCGACCAGGACGCGCAGTTCGCCAAGATCCCGCTCTTCGAATCCAAAAAGGAACGGGAAGCGGAGATGAACGCCCTGTACGAGGTCTGCAACCGCGGCACCGGCTCGGCCATGAAAACCGAATTCAAGCATCACAAGAATCTGGTATCCGGCAAGACCGGCACCGCGCCGATGAACAAGTCCGCCTTGTTCATCAGCCACTTCAACCCATACCGCGACCGGCAGACCCACAAGGACCGGACCATCACCATGCTTATCTCCGTCACCACCAACACCGGCGGCTTCAAGAGCGTGGGCACCTCGGGCAACGCGCCCGCCAAAATTGCCGGGCGCATTTACAACCACCTCTTCCAGCAGGAACTGCAGGAGATGATGGACAAAAACATCGACAAGGCAAAGCGCGAGGACACCCATTTCCGCAACAACCAGGTGTACTGGGCCAACGTCAACCGATACATGGACACCCTGCTCACTGGCAAATGCGGCAACAGCCTCATTGCCGACAATATCATCGGGGTTGACGATTACGGCGAGGCCCTGGTGCAGATCTTAAACAGCAACACCAAGATCTACACCGGCCGCGACGATGTCTTCTCCCAGCTGGTCCAGTATTACTGCGATCAAGAAAAAATGGTCCGGATGGACTCGGCCCCGACACACTGACCGCAAAAAAACAACCCCACATCACCCGGCGGCGAAGATGCATCCACGACTTTACAAACCATGCCGGGCGTGGCATAGTGGCACAGTTTCATACAATCCCTGAACCCACACAGTCACTAAGAGAGACTCCATATGGCCATCAAGATAGGAAGAAATGACCCCTGTTTCTGCGGCAGCGGCAAAAAATTCAAAAAATGTTGCCTGACAACCGGCGCCAACGCCCCAACCAGACCCGCGCTCCCTTCGGTAAAGATTGAAGTCGAAAAAATCCAGGAAAGCGCCAGCGCCAAGAAAGCCGCAATCCTGGCCTTGGGGGTTTTCGTTCTCTTCTCCACCACCAGCGGCGACGCCTGGCTCTTGGAGGTCACGGACATGGACGCCATCCAGGTGGCGCAAAACGGGGAAAAACTGGCGGTGCAGATCGAGGAGAACCCTGAAACCATCGAAATCAACTGGACCCACAAGTTCGATGTCAAAAACAAAAAGTTTATCCTCACCTCTTACCTGGACAAGAGCGAGGAGGCCCGGGAAGACTATCCGGTCCACTCCATTCTTTCCACGGTGAAAAAAATCCGCAGCCGTATCCCAGCCGAGCTGATCAGCTCCATCCACCTGGATACAGAGGAAGAGGCCCAGACACAAGCTGGCTAAGCCTTCATTATACAGGCATGGGGTGACACAGGATGCGTTAAGAAAGCCCCCCCGTTTTCGGCGAACAACGGGGGGAGAAACGGCAACGCGGCCAACCGGAGAACAGCAACAAAATCATGCCAGCCAGCCAGTGTCCCACAGGAGTTCTGCTCTATTTTTTTTACGGACTGACCTTCATCTTCCTGGGGCTTGCCATTGCAGTCAAGGACATGTCGGAAAGCAAGCTGCGCCTGGCCGATAGCCTGCCTTCCCTGGCCATTTTCGGCTTCAGCCATGGCCTGCATGAATGGCTCGAATGCTATCTGCGGCTGGGCTACCACAACGCCGCCCTCTTGCTCCCCATCCATTACCTCAAACTGCTTACCCTGGTCGTTTCCTTTCTTTTCCTGAATCATTTCGCCATCTCCCTGCTCCGCTCCCAGCCCAAGATCCGCTGGCAATGGCTCCGGGTTCTTATCCCTCTTCTCCTCGTTTTTCTGGGGATGTACCTGTTTCTCTCCTGGGAAAATATGGATCTCCAGACCATCAGGCAGGCAGATATCCTCGCCAGGCTGAGCATCGGCAACCTGGGCGGGATTCTCGCCGCCTTTGCCCTGATCAGGCATGGGCGGGTGGTCGAGACCTTAAGTCCATCGGTGGCCTTGCATCTCCGCTGGGCCGGAATCAGTTTTGCTCTCTACGCCTTCCTGGCCGGGGTGATTCCTTCCCATGCCCAGGTTCCTTTTCTGGCGATCCCGGTGGAGATTTTCCGGAGTCTGATCGCCGCCCTGATTACCTATTTTCTAGTAAGGGCCATGAACGTCTTCAATGTTGAAACCAGAAAAACCCTGGAGCAGCAGATCCTTCATCTGGCCCAGACGGAGAAACTCGCCGCAGTCGGGAAACTGGCGGCGGGCATTGCCCACGAAATCAACAACCCGCTGACCAATATCTCCCTGAATGTCGAACTGCTCAAAAAAGAAATCCAAAACGGGGCAACTCCGAAAGCAGGCCTTGAAAAACGGTTCGCCGCCATCGAACGGAACATCGACCGCGCTTCGCGCATCGCCCGTGAGCTGCTCCATTTCTCGCGCCAGAAGGAAGAAATCCTGGTTCCCGTCGATCTCAACAAACTGATCACCGACAGTCTTACCCTGTTGGGCAGCCGCCGCCAGAACTACCGCATCGAAACCAGGCTGCTGCCCCTGCTGCCGGTCATGGCGGTGGCGGTGAAGGTCGAAGAGGTGCTGCTCAATGTACTCTTAAACGCCATGGACGCTTCGCCGCTAGGCGGACTCATTACCCTCGGCACCCGATGCCAGGGCTCGGAAGTAATGATCGAAATTACCGACCAAGGGGCAGGGATCGCCCCGGAACATGTCAACCAAGCGATGGAGCCCTTCTATACCACCAAGGAAGTGGGCCAGGGCACGGGGCTGGGTCTT
>JAPLJG010000110.1 GCA_026388735.1 Deltaproteobacteria bacterium | reverse complement strand
GCCCGGAACCATTTCCAGATGGACGACGGCCGGGGTATTGGTTCCGGTATTCTTGCGGGTCAATGGATCGCAGACCGATTTACGCAGATAGCCTTCCTCGTAACCAAGCCGCACCCCCTCCTGCAACGCCTCGTTCAAATCGCCCTGGATATGGACCTCCTGACCGAGTTCGAGAAAGAGGATGCCGGTGCCGGTATCCTGGCACACCGGAATCCGTTCCCGACTGGCAATGTCGGCATTGGTAAGGAGAAGGCTCAGGATATTCCCGGCGAGTTCCCCGGTTTCCCGATCCCGTGCGGCAAACAGGGCATCCAGGATATCCGCTTCCAACTCATGGGCTGCGGCAATGGCCAGATCACGAACGGCCTTGCAGATCTCGTTGCTGTCAATCTCTCGCATGGTTCAGAAAACGCTCAACGATTGAGGATGGCTAAGCAAAAATCGTCAGATACAGGTAAGCGAGCCTGCGACGCCATCAAGGATTGAGCCTGCGGTTGCGTAACGCCAGACTCTGTTGCTTGAAGGTATGCTGGATAATTTTTTCCCGGTCTTCATCAAGCAGGAAGGTAAACTCCAGAGCCACCCGAAATTTGCAATCTGGATCTTCCCCTTCCTGGGTCGGATCGCAGGCGATGATCTTGCCGAAGGAATACACGTAGGTGTAAGACGGGAGCAGGACAAGATGGATCTCGACAATCTCATCCAGCCTGGCCGGAGCATCGCCACAGAAGGCAATACCATTGGCGCTGATGTTGGCCTTGCGCATAACCAGGACGTCCAGGGGGCTCTCTCCCCCCTTGACCTGCTTGAGCATCATGTTCATCTTGTGGTCCAGGTGCTGTAAAAAATCAGCCAGATCCGCATCCCGTTCCCGCAAGCTGGCCAGGGCGCTCTGGGCGCCGATGAACATCTGGATATCGGCGAGCCCTTCCTGATTGTAGGGAGAAATGCCCTGCTGGAAATCCTTGGCAATCGCTTGCATCTTCTCCGCGGAAACCGGATGAATTGCCAGCATAATCCTGTCCGTAACCCGAACCGACTGTCTGCGATTTAAACCTTCCGTCATGTCTGCACCCCACCCCGTCAAATGATAGCCCTTAAACAGCACGAAAACATCGGTGGCAAAACGAGATCAACCCTTTTCCTGCTTGAGCAGATCCTCCACCTCACCCTGCATGACAAAACTATGCTCGGCATCCGGATATACGCCGGCCTTGACCTCATCCCGAAAAGCGGTAATGGCCCCGGCGATCTGGGGAGCCAGATCCGCGTAGCGCTTCACGAAACTGGGCACGAATTTTTCAAACATGCCCAACAGATCGTTGATGACCAGCACCTGCCCATCGCACTGCGCCCCGGCCCCGATGCCAATGGTGGGGATGGCGATGCTTGCGGTGATGGCTGCGGCCAGCTTGTCGGGAATGCACTCCAGGACAATGGCGAAGGCCCCGGCCTCGGCCAGCCCCTTGGCCTCAGCCAGCAGTCGCCGGGCCGATTGGGCATCACGGCCCTGCACCTTGTAGCCGCCCAAGGCTCCAGCGGTCTGCGGGGTCAGGCCGATGTGGCCCATCACCGGAATCCCGGCCCGAACCATGGCCGCCACGGTCTCGCAGATCTCCAGGCCGCCCTCAAGCTTTACCGCATCGCAGCCCGCCTCTTTCAGGAAACGGCCAGCGTTAGTGATAGCCTCCCGCAGATCAACCTGATACGAAAGAAAAGGCATGTCGCCGACCAGCAGCGCCCGCTCCACCCCGTGCTTCACCGCCCGTGCGTGGTGCAGCATCTCCTCCATGGTCACCGGCACCGTGGACTCATAGCCCAGGACCACCATACCCAGGGAGTCGCCGACCAGGACAATCTCGACTCCGTTTTTGTCCAGGAAACGGGCAAAGCCGGCATCATAGGCGGTCAGCACGACGATTTTGTCCGCCGCGCTTTTCATGTCGACGATGTCGCGGACTGTCAGTTTTTTTCCGATCATATGCGCCTCTCCTTGTTTCCCTGCCCTGCCGCCTTAAAAAGGCAGAGTGGCCGCTTCGCCGTTGCACGGGTCCGCATCCTGCCTGCGGGTAAAAGGCCTGCCGAAATGCTCATAGGCCGCCTGGGTTGCCATTCGGCCCCGTGGGGTGCGCATCAGCAGGCCCATCTGGATAAGAAAGGGCTCGTAGACATCCTCCAGGGTGGTCTTCTCCTCGCAGGCCATGGTGGCCAGGGTTTCGAGACCAATGGGGCCGCCCTGAAACTTGTCGATGATGGTCAAAAGAATCCGCCGGTCCATCTCGTCCAGCCCCTCCTGATCCACGCCCAGCATGTTCAGGGCCTCATCCGCCACCTGGGCCGTGATGCTGCCCTGGGCCTTGACCTCGGCGAAATCCCGCAGCCGCTTCAGGAGCCGGTTGGCGATCCTTGGGGTGCCACGGGATCGGCGGCCGATCTCAAGGGCGCCGCCCTCGTCCATGGGCACGCCCAGGAGGTGGGCCGAGCGTTTGACAATGGTCACCAGCTCGTCGGGCGTATAAAAGTCAAGGCGCAACACCATGCCGAAGCGATCCCGCAACGGCGGGGTCAAAAGACCGGTGCGGGTAGTCGCCCCCACCAGGGTGAAACGCGGCAGATCCATCTTGACGCTGCGCGCCCCAGGCCCCTGACCGATGATCAGGTCCAGCTGGTAATCCTCCATGGCCGGGTAGAGAATCTCCTCCACCACATGGTTGAGACGGTGGATCTCATCGATAAAGAGCACATCGCCTTCCTGGAGACTGGTGAGGATGGCGGCCAGATCCCCGGCCCGCTCGATCACCGGCCCGGAGGTGACCCGGATATTGGCGCCCATCTCGTTGGCGATGACGTAGGCAAGGGTGGTCTTGCCCAGGCCGGGAAAGCCGTGCAACAAAACGTGGTCCAAGGCCTCACCCCTGGCCTGCGCGGCCTTGAGGGCGATACCGAGATTGCTCTTCAGCTGCTCCTGGCCGATGTACTGGTCAAGCAATTTTGGCCGCAGCGCATGATCAACCGGCTCGACCAGATCAGCCACAGGTGAAACCAATCGTTCTTCGTGATTCACACCATGGCCCTCAAGGTTTGCCGGAGCAGTTCTTCAAGCCGCATGGCAGCAAAGGCCTCGGCCCCTGCTTGCTGCCGGACCACAGCCAGCGCCTCCCTGGCCCGAACCACAGGATAGCCGAGATTGAGCAGGGCGGAAATCGCATCGTGGACCCGTTCGTCTTCGCCCGGCACAATAAGACCGGGCGAAGAGGCAGACAACGCCTCGGGCACGAACTGGACCTTGTCTTTCAGTTCCAAGCAGAGCCGCTCCGCTGTTTTCTTACCCACTCCGGGCAACCGGGTAAGGCGGGCCAGATCATCGTGCAGGATGGCGCGGGCCATCTCCAGCGGAGAGATTCCGGCGAGAATATGCATGGCCAGCTTCGGCCCGATCCCGGAGACGGTGTTCAGCAACTGGAACATCTCCTTTTCCGAGGTCTCAAGAAAACCATAGAGGTTGAAGGCGTCCTCGCGCACCACCGTCTGGATATGGAGAAAAACCTCCTCCCCCACCCCCGGCAACCTGGCCTGCCCGGCCTGGGGAAAAAAAACCTCGTACCCCACTCCGCCCACGTCCACAATGATGGATTCGGGTAATTTCTGAAACAGCAGTCCTCGCAGGCAGGCAATCATTATGGTGTCTATTATGGAAGAATTTTAGCCAGAAGAGAAGCAAAAAGCCTGTTGGCGCAAAACCGATCAGGTGAACGGTTCTCTCAACGGGGCAGATTGTTGCAATGACTGGCCCGGCAGATGGCCACGGCCAAAGCGTCGGCTGCGTCATGGCTGGGCGAGGCGACGAGCTTGAGCAGAACCCGAACCATCTGCTGCACCTGCTCCTTCGGGGCCTGCCCATACCCTGCCACCGCCTGTTTCACCACAGTGGGGCTGTACTCCTCCAGAAGCAGGCCATGCTGTCTGGCGGCCAGGATGAGCACCCCGCGGGCATGGCCGAGCTTTAAGGCCGAGCGGGGATTGATCGCGGTGAAGATGTCCTCAATCCCGGCCAGCTGCGGCTTATGGGCGGCAATGACCTCGCGGATGCCGTCGTAAATCTCTTCGAGCCGCTCGGGAAACGGCTTTTTTTCCGAGGTCCGGATCACCCCGCAGGTGACAAAGGTAAGGGCGTGGCCCTGGCGGTCGATCACCCCGTAGCCGGTGGCGCGCGAACCGGGATCAATCCCGAGGATACGGACTACTTCCGCCCCTGCCTTGGCTTTGCCTGGGATCATAGCTTAGGAAATTTTTTCCATCAGTTCATCGGGGATATCAAAATTGGCGTGCACCTTTTGCACGTCATCAAAATCCTCCAGGTTATCGAGGAGCTTCATCAACGAGATGGCCGTCTTTTCCTCGGCAACCTCGATGGTGTTCTTGGGAATCATGGTGAGGGATGCCTCGACAAAGGCGACACCTGCTTTCTCCAGCGCCTCCCGCACCGCGTTGAACTCCTCAATCGCGGTCACCACCTGGAAGATCTCGCCGTCATCGACCATATCCTCGGCTCCGGCCTCAAGAGCCAGTTCCAGAAGCTTTTCCTCGTCAATCGCTCCCTTTTCCACCAAAATGGAGCCCTTCTTGTCAAACATGTAGGAGACGCAGCCGGTCTCACCCAGGTTACCGCCGGACTTGCCAAAGAAGAAGCGCACCTCGCCCACGGTCCGATTCCGGTTGTCGGTGAGACAATCAACGAGCACCGCCACCCCGCCTGGCCCGTAGCCTTCGTAGGTGATCTCCTCGTAGTTCACCCCTTCCAGCCCGCCGATCCCCTTCTTGATGGCCCGGTCGATATTGTCCTTGGGCATGTTCACGGCCCGAGCCGAAACAATGCCGGCACGCAGCCGGGGATTGGCCTCGGGGTCGCCCCCGCCCATGCGGGCAGCCACGGCAATTTCCTTGGCAAGCTTGGTGAACATCTTACCGCGCTTGGCGTCCTGGGCGCCTTTACGATGCTTGGTATTGGCCCATTTTGAATGTCCGGACATGGTTTACTCCTTGAGGTTAAAAATTAAAAATGCAGAGCTATAAAAACCGGCCTTACCCTCGCCCTCTGCATTGATCATTCTGCCCTATTCATCTTCTTATGCCCAGAGGGTATAAGTTTCGTTTGAGCAGGCGAGCTGCTCAACTCAGCTTTAAATCCCATCCCCAGCACAAAGACCTCACGGCTTTCCGGACGGGAGCTTTTCGGCTTCACGATCTTGGTCAGGTTGAAATGGGGGCGAACCTCATCCACAAACGCCTTGAAATCCTCGCCCTCAAACACCTTGCAATAAAAATTGCCGCCTAGCTGCAACATCTCCTGGGCGATCTCCACAACCCGCCGGGAAAGGTCTAGCGAATGCTGCTGATCCGACCATTTGTTGCCGGTGGTACGCGGGGCCATATCGCTGATGATCACAGCGAACTCCGGGCAGATGGCGCGCACCCGGTCCAGCACCTCGGCGGTCATGATGTCGCCGTGCAGAAAGGTAAACTTACCGCTGTTGCCCTTGGTGTTGATCTGCCCAAAATTGAGGTCAACCCCAACCACCAGCCCCTGCGGACCAACAGCCTGGGCCGCATACACCAGCACGGTGTCGCCCTTTTTCAGCAACCCGTGCTTCTGTTGGGCCTCCTCCAGCTTGTACACCGAGCGGGCGGGATAGCCTTCCTTCTTGGCCTTTTTGAAGTAGTGATCCTGAACTTCTTTCACAGGCCTGCCACCTTGATTGGGGTCTGCACGGTTGCCGTGCTGCTCCACAAAAAACATCGTTAAAAAGCGGTTATATTTAGCCTGTTTATCGCGTCTTGACAAGCATAATCCCCAGGCAATTGAGGATGGATAATGCGTGGGACAACAGGCGAGGGGCTAACACAGATGGGGATGGGAAGGCTTCAGTGCCGCCATTTCAATCACAGTCCCTCCAGCCACAACCCGATTCGCCTCGTACCGCCTTTCTCCTGATGCGGAAAAACCTACCTGTGCAGTCTCATTTCAAATCGACGAACCGTCCGGCAATAGCCTTCATCTCATCGGCAATAGCGGCAAAAGCATCGGTTACATCCGGATCGAAATGACTTCCCTTCTCCGCCAGTATTATTTCCAAGGCCTTTTCGTGAGGAAAACTCTCCTTGTATACCCGACGACTGATCAGTGCATCGAAAACGTCCGCCAGGGCCATTAACCGGGCGCAAATGGGAATCGCGTCACCGTATAATCCTTGAGGATAGCCGCTCCATGGTGACTGGCCGCGATCTGTTTGGCGCAGGACAAAAATTCTACCTCCATCCCGAGTTCGATTTCGGCACGCTCAATAGCTTCCTTGCCCAAGGTGGTGTGCGTCTTCATAATTTCGAACTCTTCCGGCTCGAATTTTCCGGGCTTGAGCAGGATGCTGTCGGGAATCCCGACCTTGCCGATGTCGTGAAGCGGGGCTGATTTGCAGAGAATCTCAATCTGGCGTGGCGTCAGGTAGGCGGAAAAACGAGGATGCGTTTTAAGTTTCTCAGCCAAGGCCCTGACGTACTGCTGGGTGCGCCGTATGTGGTTCCCGGTTTCGTTGTCGCGGGTTTCGGCAAGGGACGCCATGGCCAGGATCGTCACATTCTGGATTGCCGTCACTTCCCGCATTCGCCTGGCAACCTCATTTTCCAAAAAGGTATTTTGATCCCTGAGGAAATCGCGAGCTACCTTGTTCTCGAGATGCGTCTTGATCCGGGCCAAAACGATGGGGGGACTGACCGGCTTGGTGATGTAGTCAACGGCTCCCATTTCCAACCCCAGCTTCTCGTCTTCCATTTCGCTCATCGCAGTCAGAAAGATGATTGGAATGTCGCCCGTGGCCGGATCTGACTTCAATGCCCGACAGACATCATAACCGGAAAGACCCGGCATCATGATATCAAGCAGAATGAGGTCGGGAGGGTTTTCGCTCCGCGCAATCTTCAACGCCCGTTCCCCGTTGCTGGCTCCCTTGACGGTGTAATCTTCCTTGAGCAAACTAAACATAAGAGTCAAGTTGTCGGGCGTGTCGTCTACGACGAGGACCGATGGTTTCGGCGAATCGGAAGGTATCATTGATTACCTCTTTTTCATTGATTCGATGATGCCCCGCAGGGCCTCAATGGCGGCATCAACATCAAAGCCTGCAACGGCCAGAGCTACCTTTTTTACCTCCTCGGCCAGAGGCGTTCCTTGTGTTGCCGCCACAAGCTCTTCGGCGGCATCACCGGCCGCCAGGTCATCGTTTTCCAGCAGCGCCAGCAGTTTTTCGATCAGGGGCTGCAGTTCCCTTGTGTCAAACTGTGCGGCCTCGGCCACCGCCATCTCTGCATCCAGGATTGCCAGGCCGGCGATGACAGGCTGCAACGCATCAAGCGTCACAGCCAACAATCGGTCGATTTCGTCCTGTAGGGCCATATCGCGACAGGCGTATTCCAATTGACCGGCAGCACGCTGCACCTCCTTTGCGCCGATATTACCGGCGGTTCCCTTAAGGGTATGTGCCGCTCGGGCCGCTGCCGTGGCATCCGGATCCCGCCGCGCCAGGGCGAAAGCCTCGGCAAAGTCGCCCTGGCTGCCACGAAACTTGGCGAGCAACTTCCGATAGAGCGAAAGGTTGTTCATGGTGGTGGCAAGTCCGGCATTCATGTCGATTCCTGGCAGATTCGGCAACATCGCGGGGGGTGTTTCGGTCATCGGCTGCGTGTCTGCATCCGACGCTGGATCAGCCGAGTTGGCCGGCACGATCCAGCGGGCGAGGGTCTCGAACATGACATTGACGTTGAGCGGCTTACCGATATGATCGCACATGCCCACGCTAAGAACCTTTTCCCGCTCTCCGTCGATGACGTTGGCGGTCATCGCAATGATCGGCAATGTCGCCCAATCCGGATTCCGGCGTATCTGGCGGGTTGCGGTGTAGCCGTCCATCACCGGCATCTGGCAATCCATCAACACCCCATCAAATTGGGCATCTACGGCCAGCACATCAAGCGCCTCCTGGCCGTTCGTGGCCAGCACGACCTCAACGCCGGCGTTCCCCAGCAGTTCCATGGCAAGCTCCTGATTCATTTCGTTATCCTCCACCAGCAGCAAC
Organism: Deltaproteobacteria bacterium; assembly: GCA_026388735.1. Taxonomy (GTDB): domain Bacteria; phylum Desulfobacterota; class Desulfobulbia; order Desulfobulbales; family Desulfurivibrionaceae; genus Thiovibrio. The sequence continues at coordinate 15,086 of JAPLJG010000110.1, read as the reverse complement.
CGCGCCCCCCGAAGCTTGCGCATGGCTTCGCTCTGCTGCAAAGCCTTTGCCGCTATTCGTCCGCGACTAATGATCGTCTTGCCCAGCGTTTCGCCAATAGCCTCCAGCAGGGCGGAAGCGGTCACCGGCTTGGTCAGCACCGTACGCACGGGCACGCCTCGTTTCTCTGCGGAGTTGAGCACATCCTCCCTGCCGTAACCTGTGACCATGAGGACCTTCGGTTCATGGGCAAGTCCCGCTTCCCGCATCTTCTGGATACATTCGACCCCGTCAATGGCGGGCATCTTCCAATCCATGAGAACGAGGCCATAGGGCGCAGCTTGCCGGTCCGCCAAGGTGATCATTTCCAGCGCTTGGCGGCCATCGGTAGCCACTTCAACCTCCATGCCGTAGGTTCTGCACATGGTGGCCAAAATCTCCCGGGCAGCGGCACTATCATCCGCAACCAATACCAGGATCCCGGCCAATTCATCGGCGCGGATCATGCGCCGCGGCACCTGTTCGGCCTGGAGACCGAACCTGGCATTAAAATGGAAGGTTGAGCCCTTACCGTATTCGCTCTCCACCCAGATTTCACCATCCATCAGTTCAACGAGATTTTTGGAAATCACAAGCCCTAAACCGGTGCCGCCATATTTACGGGTTGTTGAGCTATCGGCCTGACTGAAGGACTGAAAGAGCTTCTGTTGCTGTTCTTCGGTCATGCCGATTCCTGAATCCTGGACCCAAAAATGCAATTCCACCTCCTGGGGGGTGAGTGCCACGGGTTCAATGCCGACGATGATTTCTCCGTACTCGGTGAATTTCAGGGCATTATTGCCAAGATTCACGAGTACTTGCCCCAAGCGCAGCGGGTCACCTATAAGTGCAGTGGGAATCTCCGGGGAAATATTGAAGAGCAGTTCCAGCCCCTTGTCCTCCGCCCGGATACCGAGCATGTTGGCCAGGTTGTCCATGATATCTTCCAATTGAAAGCCGATCGTCTCCATTGAAAGCTTGCCGGCCTCGATCTTGGAAAAATCAAGAATTTCGTTGATGATGCCAAGGAGATTGTCGGCAGCGCGATGAATCTTCTGGACGTAGTTATGCTGCTTGGGAGTAAGCTCTGTCTGTAAGGTCAAGTACGACATACCGATAACAGCATTCATCGGCGTACGGATCTCGTGGCTCATGTTGGCCAGAAAATCCGCTTTGGCCTGGGACGCCCGCTCCGCTGCCTCCCGGGCGGCGGTCAGTTCGTCTTCGAACTCTTTACGCTCCGTCTGATCCAGAACCACCTCGATCGCCCCGGTGATTCTACCGTCCGCATCGCGCAGTATCCCCGCACTGCCCTGGAGCCAGGCATTGCGTCCGTTAGGCATGGTGACATGGCTCTCGGCGAAAAGTGTATCACCCATTTTCCGAACGTGGCTGTATGTGCTCTGCAGCAGTTCATGTTCCGACAGGAAGACCAGATCGATAAGAATCGGCCGCCGTTTCCCGTAGAACGCCAGGGCATATTCGTAATCGCCCTTGCCGATGATATCGGCGGCCGCAACACCGGTCAACTGTTCGGCCGCGCGATTCCAAGCGGTGACGATACCGGCGCTGTCGATGACGAAAGTTGCTCCCGGCAGCAGCTCGATGATCTGGGCCAGTTGACGTTCCGATGCCTGCAACTCTTCCTCAAGTTGCTTGTGTTCCGTAATGTCGCGTACAGTCTCGATGGCACCTATGACGTTGCCTTGGGCGTCGTGCAGCAAGGTGGCATAGGCCTGGATCCAAAGCTCCTTGCCGTTGGGGCGGATATACGCTTCACCGGAGAGGACATCCCCGTCAAGGCGGACATACTGGTATCTCTCGTAGTCCTTCTGGGCGGGAGACAAGACCATATCAATCATGATCGGACGCCGCTCACCGTAGAAGGGTATCGCATATTCGCGATTCCCCTTCCCGATCATATCGGATGCCCTGGTGCCGGTCATCCGCTCGGCTGCACGGTTCCAGGCAGTGATGACGCCGTTTTTGTCGACAACGAAGGCGGCGTCCGGAAACAGATCGATGATGTCGGCCAACCTATGCTTGGATGCCTCCAACTCGATTTGGATATTTTTGCGGTCGGTGATGTCCCGGACCGTTTCGATCCCGCCGACAATGTTGCCTAAGGCGTCGCGCAGCGGCGAGGCACTGGCCTCGAACCACAGGCCGCGAGAAGCAAAAAAACCCTCTCCGGTAAGAGTGTCTCCCCGCCTTGTGGAATGGCTGTATATTTTTTGGCACTCACTGTCAGCCTCGGATAACAGATCAATGAGGATTGGTTTGCGTTCATCATAAAAAGCCACAGCATATTCATAATTGCCCTTGCCGATGATCTCCGCGGCTTTAACACCGGTCATCTCTTCAGCGGCCTGATTCCAAGCGGTGACAATGCCGTTGCTGTCGATGGCGAAGGTGGCGTCCGGCAAATTATTGAGAATGGCTGCCATATGGTGATGCTGCTGTTCAGCGGCGGCTGTCAGGGTTTCATTTTGAATGCGAAGACGCAAGGACTGCTCGATGGATGTTCCGATTTTTCTGGATGTGGCAGAATAATTCACCCATGCGATACCGGTGGCAAATACGACAAAAAAATCATAAACTGCACCGGCACCGATATGGAACCCCGCCATCACGAGCAAAGGCAAGAACGCGAAATAGGGATAAAGCCCTAGAATAATGGACGTGGAACCCAATCCTACCCCGCATCCCGCGATTATCGCTATATCAATGAATCCCCAGCGGGAATGATCCAATGCCGTGTAGCCGATGATTTCCATCAAAACAAAAACACCCCCGCTCAAAAACACCGTTCTGGCAAATCGTTTTTTCCAGGCGTGAATATTAATTTGAAGGGGCGAGAGTTTGGGAAATTCAGTAATTGTACGGAAACGGACCGCCATAACAATAAGCGTAAAGACCAGAAGAAGTACCAAATGGCTAACTGGCGCACTTTTCCAGAAAAAAAGGGCCACGCAAAGGATAGTAACCGCCATGGCGACAATCAGATGCTTTTGCTTACAAAACAAAAGCATCTGCTCGATGGCCACACGATCATCCAGCGTAAGGGAAGAACTCGGGGCTTGATCCTTGGATTTTTTCGAAGATGTAATGTATTGCACTCACTGTCCTCAGTGACCTAATTAAGCAGCTAAAGCATCAGGTGTTCAATGACGTATTCAGCAAATCGTGGCCCATAAAAAATTTTATCCAAATAACATCTTCGGGCTTACGTTGTTGGCAACCGCTCTTCAAACATGATGCTAAACTGGTTCAGAGCGACTTTCCAGTTTTTTTTCGGCATCGTCCATTTTCTCAAGGTATTAGTCAGGGTCAGCCAGAGCAGCTTGGACATGGATTCGTCACGGGGAGAAGGACCTCGTTCATCATCACCTTGCGTATTTCAGGCGGGTAGACAGAATACGAGATAATCCGTTGCCAGTTACCCTGCAAGATCAGGGCAATTATAGGACATGCCATTATTACGAGCAAATTCTGCAAAATACCTTACAGTACAGTTCAAATATTCACCTGCTGGATTGGCCCAGGCTGCCGCCAACAAAGCACTCCAAGAAAAATATTCACGCAGAGGTAACACCCGATGAATGCAAGCAAAAAAATGACATTTTTTACCGGTCTGGCGCTCGTTGCTTCCCTGCTCCTGTGGAATCCTCTTCAGGCCAACGCCGGAGCTGGAATGGGTGGGCCTGACGACCAGTCGATGCAGGGAGTATCCGGCAAGGTGCTTGAAACCATGAACAGCGGCGGCTACACCTATGTCCTGGTGGAAAAAGGCGGAGCCAAAACCTGGGTGGCCCTGCCCCAGAGCGCGATCACAGTGGGCAGTGAAATCGCCTGCCAGCCGGGCATGGAGATGAACAATTTCAAAAGCACCTCGTTAAATCGGTCATTCGAAAGCATCGTGTTTTCAGAAGGACTTGCCCCTGTCGGCCCCGTTGCTGCTCCAGCCCCAGCCGCACCTTCAACTCCGTCCGAGGCAATTACGGTGAGCAAGGCCGAAGGCGCCAATGCCCAGACCGTGGGCGAGATTTTTGAAAAGAAAGATGCCCTGGCGAATAAGCCGGTGGCGGTCCAGGGCAAGGTGATCAAGGTCAGTCGCGGTATCATGGGCAAAAACTGGTTGCATCTGCAAGACGGCACAGGCAGTCAGGCCACAGGGACCAACGACCTGGTGGTCACCACCGATTCGCTGCCCGAGGTTGGGAAGGTGGTCACCATCAAAGGAAATCTTTCACGGAACCGCGACTTCGGCGCGGGATACCGCTACGGCGTGATTATCGAAAATGCCGAGGTGACCGGCAGCAAGTGAGGCACAGGCTGCCAGGGAAAGACGAGCGACATTATCACCCACTCTTCCTGGCAGCCCCTTGCGCACAGCAGACTTAGGTGAAAAAGCATGATCCGTTTCCTGCTTCTTTATCTCTCCATCTATCCCCTGGTCCACTACTATGCCCTGCGCAAGATTCGGGCGGCCTTTCTCCCCGGCAGGAAAGCCCATCTCTGCCTAGTCCTGTTCATGACGACCATGATCGCGGCGCCGATCTTGGTCCGGCTGGCCGAACGGGCTGGGATCGAAACAGGCGCCCGATTCTGGGCCTATACAAGTTTCAGCTGGATGGGGCTGCTTTTTCTTTTCCTGACCGCTGCCGGTGCAGTTGACGCGGGCCGTTACGCCATCCTGGCAGCGGAAAAAATCCGGAAACGAAAGCTGACCCTGGCGCAGATATCGCCCCGGCAACTGTTTGCGACCCAGGCGATACTGGTCTTTGCCGTGTACGGCTACGGGTTGTTTGAGGCAGCGGATATCCGCCTGGAACACATCGAGATCGCCAGCCCCAAGATTACGGCCGGCACCGGCAGGATACGCATCGCCCAGATCTCGGACGTGCATCTTGGGCTCATTGTTCGTGAGGAAAAGCTCCAAAAAATTCTTGCCAAAGTGCAGGAAGCACAGCCCGACATCCTGGTCTCCACCGGCGACCTGCTCGACGGTCAGCTCAACCACCTCACCACGGAATCCGGGCTACTGGCGGCAATCAACCCGCCCCTGGGCAAATTCGCCATCACCGGCAACCATGAGTTCTACGCCGGGCTCCAAGACGCCCTGGATTTTACCAAGGCATCGGGCTTTACCATTCTGCGTCAGCAGGGGGTGGTGGTCGACGGCATCACTATTGTCGGGGTGGATGACCCGGCAGTCAGAGCATTCGGCAACGAGCAGGCCAAGTCGGAACACGATCTTCTTGCTGCCCAGCCCAAGGAAAACTTCACCCTTCTGCTCAAGCACCGGCCTGCGATTGCCCCAAACAGCCTGGGGCTTTTCGATCTCCAGCTTTCCGGCCACACCCACAAGGGCCAGATATTCCCCTTCAACCTGCTCACCTGGATTTTTTATCCCCAGCGTGCAGGCCAACTCACCACGCTGAACAGCGGCCTTCTCTATCTGAGCCGAGGCACCGGCACCTGGGGTCCGCCCATCCGCTTCCTGGCCCCGCCGGAGGTAACCATCATCGATCTGGTGCCTGCAAAAAACTAACTATCTTCCCTGAATTGCGAGGCTATTGACAACCGAGATGGATTCCGCTACCCAACGAAGGAGAAGTCTTTTATCAATCCATACGAGGGGGACCACGTTATGGCCATTGCCGTCAAGAGCTTTCCCAAAGACCAGCCCGTCAACTACGACACCTTCCGCCAACAGATTCAAACCGGAGATATCCTGCTCTGCTCGGGTTCCGCCTGGTTCTCGAAGATGATCCAAAGCGCCACCGAAAGCATCTGGAGCCACGTGGGCTTTGTGATGCGGCTCGACACCATCGACCGCATCATGGTGCTCGAAAGCGTTGAGCCGCTCGGCGTGCGCACCGTGCCGCTCAGTAAGTACCTCTCCGACTACGATTCCCAAGGCAATCCCTATCCGGGCGGGTTGATCCTTGCCCGCCACCAGGATTTTCAGACCAAGGCCAAAGCCGCTGCGCTGACCCGCTTCGGCCAGTTTGCCGTGGACCTCTTCGGCTATCCTTACGACACGGACGAAATCGCCAAGATCGCCGCCAGAATCATGGCATCGCACTTCCCGTTTTCCGCCAAGGACAAAAAGGCCCTGGAGCCAGACCGCGAATACATCTGCTCGGAATACGCCTACGAGTGCTACAAATCCATCGGCATCGAAATCGACTACGATCCGCGCGGCTTCGTCGCCCCGGCTGACTTTGCCAGATCAACGGAGGTTTCGCAGGTAGCAGTGCTCAAAGGAAAAAACTAGGGAAAAAAAGGAGAGCAAACAGATGCCGACACGCCGCTTCATTGTTCCACTTCTGCTTGCGGCCCTTGTTTTTCCGCCAATCCATGGCCTGGCACATGCTGCCCGCGCCGTGGACGACACGGTCGCCCCTAAAGTCGCCGACCAGCCAAGACTCACGCTGGTTGGTGATTACGACGTGGACCCTGGTCAGGGCGGTGGTACTTGGCACTCGCCCGGCGGGCTGCCGCCACCACCAAAATGCGATACCATATGCAGCTCCGATTACCACTCCTGCGTTGCCGATTGCTTCCGGGGCGCCATCGAAACCATGGGGGGCTGCCTGGCCGGCTGCCGTGTAAGCTATTGCCAAACGGTATGCGAATAACCCATAATGGTGACAGCCATCAAAACCAAAAAGGAAAAACCATGACTCTCAACGCATTGCACAAGCAACTCCTCCTGGCAACCCTGGCAATACTGCTGACCGCCCCTTTGGCCCAGGCGGATAACTTCACCCTCACCAGCAAGGATCTTGGCGGCCAACTCTCAGACCAGCAGGTCTTTTCCGGTTTTGGCTGCACCGGCAAGAACATCTCGCCCCAGCTCCTGTGGAAAAACGCGCCGAACGATACGAAGAGTTTCGCCATCACCATCTATGATCCCGATGCCCCAACCGGCAGCGGCTGGTGGCACTGGGTGGTCTTCAACATCCCGGCCACGGTCACGCAATTGACCGCCGATGCGGGCAACCCGGCCAAAGAACTCGCGCCCAAGGGAAGCATACAAAGCGTCACCGATTACGGCAAACCCGGCTTTGGCGGCGCCTGCCCGCCGGTGGGCGACAAACCCCACCGCTACGTCTTCACCGTCTATGCGCTTAAAGTAGAGAAACTTGAGCTGGACAGCACCTCGCCGCCAGCCATGATCGGCTACTACCTCAACCAAAACGCCCTGGCCAAGGCCTCGCTGATTTCCTATTACGGCCGCTGACAAGGCGCCCTGCGCAATACCAAATCAAGGCATACATCACGTCCAAGCCCTCGACATTGCCTCGGTCTTTGTGGCTGACCAAAAAACCAGCTTTGGTTGCCCAGATTCACCCCAATCGAGCCGCTGCTTGACTTATGGGTGCGGTGGGACAGGCATGATTCTTTGGGAATTGCCGAAAATGTCCCGACGCTGGAATATAAAGACGGCGGTCGGCACATGATCTGGCTTATCAAACTCGTCTAAGCAACATCTCGATCTGGACAAAACAATCTCCCATACGGTATAGAAAGAACATCATCCTGCCCGGATGACCGGTGCCTACCTGCCGCCGTTGCTTAGCCCGTATCCATCGGAGGACTTTCATGCCACGTCTGATCTGCTACTGTTTTGGTTTTACCGAAGAGGATTTGCGCCAGGATATTCTGGAGCATGGCCGCTCGTTGATCATGGAGCGCATTGCCTCCGAAAAAAAAGACGGCCGCTGCCAATGCGCGGAGAAAAACCCCGCAGGCCGCTGATGCCTGGCCGAGGTCCGCCAGGTGGTGGACGCCGTCCTGAAAAACACATCCGCCAAGGAGAACCGCTGATGTATTTCCCTGTTGCCGATATCGACGTCAACCCGCTGGTGCCGCCGCTGGTTGCCTTTACCAGCTCCTTTGTCACCTCCATGGGTGGGGTAAGCGGGGCCTTCCTGTTGCTGCCCTTTCAGGTCAGCGTGCTGGGGTTCACCAGTCCGGCGGTCAGCTCGACCAACCAGTTGTTCAACATCGTGGCCATCCCCAGCGGCGTGTACCGCTACATCAAGGAAGGCCGGATGCTCTGGCCCCTGACTTGGATCGTGATCATCGGCACCCTGCCCGGCGTGCTGGTCGGAGCCATCGTTCGGATCAAATACCTGCCCGACCCGAAAAACTTCAAGCTCTTTGCGGGACTGGTTCTTCTCTATATGGGGGGAAGACTGCTCAAGGATCTGGCGTTTACCAAGAAAAATGGGGACACGCCCACGACCGAGGAGCGCTTCCATCAACGACACAAAAAACAAGCCCAGGCAAGCGGCAGCAAACCGCCCGCCTCTTGTGAGCATTCGTCCTGCGTCACCGTCCGGCAATGGACGCCAACCCGGCTCGTCTACGATTTTTACGGGGAGACTTTTACGGTCAACGCCGTGGGCCTCATGGCTTTAAGTCTTGTGGTCGGCATGGTGGGGGGGGTGTATGGCATCGGCGGCGGAGCAATCATCGCCCCGTTTTTGGTCAGCTTTTTCGGCCTACCGGTCTATACCGTGGCCGGCGCGGCCCTGATGGGAACCTTTGTCACCTCGGTGGCCGGGGTGATCTTTTACCAGATTCTTGCCCCCCACTTTCCGGGCATGGTCATCGCCCCGGATTGGCTTCTGGGCTTTCTCTTCGGGATCGGCGGCTTCGCGGGGATGTATTGCGGGGCGCGGCTGCAAAAATTCGTGCCGGCCAAATTCATCAAATGGATTTTGGTGGTGTGCCTGCTTTTCACGGCAGGCAAGTATATCTGGTCCTTTCTTTTTTAGGAGCCGTTACGTTGTCTTGTTACGGCTCCTTATGCCGTGCTTATAACGGCTTAAACGGAGAGGATCAATCGGCTCAGTTGGTTTGAAATCTCCGGCAAGACCCCAGCAGGTCGCTTTTCCATCTCCGCAAGCAGGCAGAGGCTGGCGATCCCATACCAGGATGCGTCAAGAAAAGGCGCGGCCCTCGGACTCCGGCCAAAGCCGCCTCTTCCGGTCTGGCAGCTGATGATAAACGCCCTGGCGCTGTCCAACTCAATGGGCCTCGCGCCCAAAAGGCTCAAGCCCGCAAGACCGGCGTGGCAATTCTCAATAAATGAGGTGGTGCCCGGGAAAAAGCCGAACCCGCCATCACCGTTCTGTGTGCGCTGGAGCCATCCGGCCAGCTCCCCCGCACCCGCCACCGATTGACCATCCATCTTTTTCACAAACAAAAATCTGGCCACATCCCCCACCGCGCAAGAGGCAGGCAGCAGCAAAGACCGGCCAGGACCACGGGAGTCCGGCTCCTCCCCAAGAATCTCCCTGGCTATTCGGCTCACATAATAGGTAGTGGTAAGGGAAGCGTCTCGAGTCAGGCAGGCGGCGAGATGGGCGCGCACCCGCTCGGCATCCATGGCAATCCCGCAGATACGGCAGGTCATCAGCAGACGAAAGGTGGTGTCGATTCCCAGCCAGGGCACGGCCAGCATTCGGGCGAGATATTCGGCCAGCGCAGGCTCTGATTGGGGGGTGGGCGGGTCTTGGCCCAGGACCAGGGTAATGGCCACGGCCTGAAAAGTGTCTTGGATGGTGGCGGGCAAACGCGGCGTGGCGCCATAGCCGCCCGTGGCCTTGCGCCGCTTGTGTACAAAATCCATGAGTGCGACATGATCAACCTGACGAGGCATACATCCCCTCCGTTTCGGGAGAATCTCAATCCATCACTTCACGTCCTTGTTCCGGTAGGCAATCACCCGGACTTTTTCCAGGGTGACCATCCCCTTGTCGAGCATGGCATCCAGGTCCGGGAGAAAAGCGGCGATCCGTTCCGGCCGGTCAACGATTTCGATGACCACAGGCAGGTCTTCGGAGAGCCGCAGGATCTTAGCCGTGTGGATGCGGCTATTCTTGCCAAAGCCCATGATCCCCCGGGTGACCGTGGCCCCGGCCAGGCCGCGTTTCCTGGCTTCTTCGACGATGAGTTCGTACAGCGGACGCTGGCCGAGTTTGGCTGTTTCGCCGATAAAGATGCGGAGCAATTCCGCTTCCGAGGGAAGTTCCATAGCCATGTCTCCTTTTTTCTGATTACCAAGCAATCTCAATCAAGTTCTGTGCTTTCCTATGCAGTCAAAATCCCATTGGCCCGCCGCCGAGCACCGGAGAGGCTGCCGAAAAGGGGATTTGCACTGTTTGAGGCGAAAGCCGAGTTTGCAAAGCCCCGGCTGCATCGAGGAGCGCAGGGCATCCCGCCTTCGGCGGGACAAGGGACACAGGGTGCCTTTTCTTTTGGTTCGTTTTCTTTGGGCAAGCAAAGAAAATGAACAGAAGCATACAGCGTATTCCTCTAGCTCCGGAGATTGCTTGGCAAGCAAATTTGCCTAAATCAACCTGCCCAACGCCATCCCCACAAAAAAAAGCACCAGCCCCACCCCGTTCTGCAACAAGATATTGCCCAACCCGTACCAATACTGGCCATCGGCCAGAAGATTTCCGCTCTCGGCGACAAAGGTCGAAAAGGTGGTGAAGGCGCCCATGAAACCGGTGAGCAGGATAATCCGCACCTCGCCGGTGCCGACGAAACGCTCGCTGGTCATGGTCCAGATCAAGCCGAAAAGCAGGCACCCCAAGGCATTCACCGAAACAGTGCCCCAGGGAAAACTTGCCCCGGCCACCCGCTGCACCAACCCGGCCAAACCGTAACGGGCCAGAGTGCCGCAGGCCCCGGCCACGGCGAGATAGATCAATTTCTGTAGCATCTATGTTACTCCTTCCACACCGCCAGGGCTTTTTGATACACCTCGGAGCGGGACAGGTCGAGATCCTTGGCAATGCTCGCCACCGCGTCTTTCAGGCTGAGTCCGGATTGCCCCCGATACCAGCGCAGCAGATCCTCAAGATTATCCGGTCGCTGTGGCGCCGAGGCGCGCAACCCTGCGATGAGCACCACAAATTCTCCCTTGATGGCCTCCCGTTCCTTCAGCCCGGCCAGCAGTTGCCCCAGCTCGCCTGCGCTAATCTCCTCATGCATCTTGGTGAGTTCTCGACCGATTACCGCCTGCCGATCCCCCAGCTCTGCGAGGCAATCGGCAAGGCTTGCGGTGATCCGCCGGGGCGACTCATAAAATACCAGAGGATGGACATCATTTTTCAGCCCCCGCAGCAGTTTGCGCCGCTCAGTCCCCTTGGCCGGAAGAAAACCGAGAAAAAGATGGGAGGACTCGGTCAGGCCGGCAACGCTGAGAAGAGTCGCCAAGGCGGAAACCCCAGGAACCGGCACCACGGCAATGCCATGCACCTGGGCGCTCTGCACTAAAATCCCGCCCGGATCGGAGATGCCCGGCGTGCCAGCATCGGAAACCAGGGCCACCTGATGGCCGGCAAGCAGCCGAGCCACAATCTCCTGGGCGCGGCTTGCCTCCTTTTCCTTATAGTAGCTGATGAGCGGGGTATGGATATCGAAATGGGTAAGGAGCTTTCTGGTGTGCCGGGTATCCTCGGCGGCGATCAAGTCCACCTCCTTGAGGATGCGCAAGGCCCTAAGTGTAATGTCTTCCAGATTGCCGATGGGGGTGGCCACCACAAACAGGGTGCCGGGCTTACAACTGCCTCCGGTGACGGCCTTACCCTCTTTTACGCTGGTCTGCCTCATGCTTGCATGGCCTCCGGGGGAACAAACAGGCGGAAGCTGGTGCAACCGGGGCTGCTCTCGCAGGAAATCTCCCCACCGCAACGGGAAATGAGTGTTTTTGCCAAATACAGCCCGAGGCCGAGATGTCCTTCCCCTAGTTTCGTCGAATGAAACGGTTCGTAGAGATGCGCCGCCGCCTCACTTGAAAGCCCTGGGCCGTTATCCTGCACCCGCACCCCGATGCCCTCGCCTTCTTTGATGGATTCGACCACGACCTCCGCTCCTTCCATACCCTGCACGGCTTCCAGGGCATTCGCCAGCAGAATATGCATGATCTGGTGCAACTCAAGTTGAAAACGCGTCAGGGGCGGCAACGCCTCGGCCAGGACAATTTTCTTACCCACCTTGTGCTTGAAGGTCGAATCGGCAGACATAAACTCCACCTCGGTCTCGATAACCGAATTGACCGTATAGGGAACGCCGCCGGGAACCTGCCGAAACTCCGGCAAAATCAGGGTCCGCTGCAAGATATGCTGGCTCTGCCGCACCCTGCTCTGCATCTGGGAAAGGGCATCTGCCCGACGGGAAAGAAGATCGTGCAGGGTATCCACTTCGGGCGACGGACAGGTCTGGCGCATCTGCTCCAATACCGCCATCGCCTTGTCCAGCATCATCCCGGAGAGATCGGTGTGCAGGGAAAAAACCTGGATGACCCCGCTGAGATTATGGATGATCCCACGGAACATCCGCCCCAGCGCGGCATCCTGACTCTGCGCCAGATACGCCTCTTCCCATTTTTCTGCCTGCATTGCCCCTCCGATGCGTAAGGATAAAGGCCCAAACGGCTGACCTTAAGCACAGTTTACCCGGAATGGGGGTATAAAATCCAGGCTATTGTCGGCCCGGCCTGAAAACAGGTGGAGCACCCGCCACTGGCCCCGACCGGAACAATGGTGTACAGTAAACGCAGACGTATCCCATTGCCAGAACCTTGCGCCAGCCGGGGAACCCCTATGCTCCAGCTCGATGTCCCATTCCTGCCCGACCCGCATTACATGGAATTTCTTGCCGATCTCCAGCCTGCGCTGTATTCCGTGCATTTCAGCCTGTATCTCGACAACATCCCCGATGGCCGCCATCGCCCCGGCACCACCCCGGAGTTTGCCGACCTGACCGCGTCCCTTGCCAGACTGCCAGTCCCTAAAAAATACGCCCTCCTCAACAGCCGTTTCCACCATCCCCAACTCTACGGCGACAAGGCAGCCCTGCACAAAATCATCACAGCGCTGGACACCCTGCTCACGGCAGGCACCCTCCACGGCATCACCATTGTCGATTTCTACCTCTTGCAGGCCCTGAGCGACACCAGCCCGGAAACCTGCTCCCAGCTTGAGGCAGTGCCGGGGGTCAACTGCATGCTGGACTCCTTTGCGCAGATTCAGGCATACTGCGACACCGTCGCCCGCACCGCTTTCAAGCCCCCGGCCAAACTCAATCTAGACCGCTCCCTGAACCGCAACCTGCCGGAGCTGGCGGCAATCTCCCAACAATGCCGCCGCCATTTCCCCGAAGTCAAGCTAACCCTCCTGGCCAACGAGGGTTGCCTGGACCGCTGCCCCTTCAAGCTGACCCACGACGCCCAGATCGCCTTTGCCAACACGGGACTTATCGCCAACGAAACCCATGCCGCCAATCAGGAACTCGGCTGCATCCGGGAACTCACCGCGCACCCGGCGGAGCTGTTCAAGTCGCCCTTTATCCGGCCCGAGGATCTGCATCATTATGAGGGAATGGTGGAGGTGATCAAGCTCTGCGGCAGAACCCTGGGACCCGCCTTTCTGCAACGGGTGGTGCGGGCCTATGCGAGCCGGAGGTATGAGGGGAATCTGCTGGATTTGATGGATACCATGGAGTGGTTGGCCAAGCGGCTGCATGTGGCCAATGAAGAATTGCCTGCGGATTTTTTGGCCCGGCTTAGCGGTTGTGACAAGAACTGCCGCGCCTGCGCTTACTGCCGGGAGCTTCTGGACAAGACCGCTACCCCCCTGCCTTTTCAGCTTGAGGATTTGCGGCAATGAAAAAATAGGTGGGGTGCAATAAAGCTGCTGCCGAGACAAGCCAGCTTCCTGCACATAGCATTGTCATGCGCCTTCGAATTCATACATCCCAGAACCTGTTTTCACCAATAGACAGTGTGGGCGCCGCCCCTCAATCATATCTTTAATGTGATTCATGTCGAATGCACCGATCAGCAAACTCCTGATTTCCTCTGACGAGAACTCCTTTTCAATCTTATAGTTACTACTCTTATGGAAACCCTGTGGCTCTAGTGTGGGATCGTAGTATTCACCATTCCATTTGATCCATGCATGTTCGACAGCATGTCCGTCAGATGTAGTTACGGTGCCTAAAACGTAGTGAATATCAAATTCATTTTTAGAAAGAGTATTCATTACCGCCATATAACAATTCATAAAGCACTTCTTGGGCTGTTTTAGATTAAGCCTAGTGAGCAATTTGTCCAAATCCGGTGGAATATTTGAGATTTGCATAGATATTCCTTTTGTCTAATATTTGAAATCACCCGATGGAAGGACTTGCTTGCGATTTTTTGCGAGCAACCGCCAACTCCGCAAGTTTCACAAACCGGTCTAAGCGCATAAGTAGAAAATGAGCGGCAACCCCAAACGCATACAACACTGGCATTGCGTATGCGAGCGCACCGATCCAATCGGATTGATCCGTCTTTATATTAGCGAGACTGACTCCTGCGGCGAGAAGTCCCGGACCGAGGCCAATTTTTTCAATCGAACCTACAACAAGCGACAGACGCCTTTCAAAGAACTCCTTTTCGGCCTTTAGTTCGAGAAGCAACAACTCAAGGTGTTCGATGGGGGTGCGCACCAAACGCGGAAGAAGTCTAGCGTCAACTGCCGTGGCAGCACTTGCATTTTCTAAAAGAAGCCCAATCGGGTCTTTAATTGCTGCGATAAACGCACGACGGTTTATCCAAGCGATCAGGAATGGGTGTATTAATGTAGCCAAGTACGACAGCAACAAAAGGGCGAGGCCAACAATAGCCACATCTTTTGACGCATCGAAAAACTTTCTCGCGATGGCGGCAAGGCCTGCAATACAAAACGGAATGGCCTGGAACAACCAGACAAAGTTACGGATGAAAAATCCATGTCGTTGTTTATTCGCACGCTTACTCAGACGAGACTCGAAACGACTCGCGGCATGTAGTAAGCGAAATAGGCTCTCTCGTTCAGCTCGGTACATTTAAAATCACTAACGCCTGAATTAATGGTTCCTTTCGGGAATCGGTGCGAGGAATTTTGTTGAATAGTTGAAAAGCATGAGCCTCATCAGTTACTTAGAAGGTGCGAAACTTACTAGGTATCTGGGAGGAGACTCATGCTTGTGGAAACTTTGATCCAAAACAC
>JAPLJG010000093.1 GCA_026388735.1 Deltaproteobacteria bacterium | reverse complement strand
GTCCGGTGAAAATTCGCTTACTACTATACTCGGCTGGCACTTGCCGTGAGGCATAGAAACCCTTAAGAGGTGACTCCCCTGAATGATAGGGCTGTTTTTCTGCCTGCGACAGTATCACTCGTATTTCCTCACCCTCTTCCGTAACAAACACGATGATAGCCTTCCTGTGGTCAACCCACAAACCCACTCCTGTTTTCATTACTCTCTCCTGTACTACTCGTTCCACCTGGCGTGACAACGCTAATCGGTGCGCAGTGAGACCCGGACCTCATACCGTCGCAATTTTCTTTTCAATCGACAAATCCCCCAGCAATTTTAGCTGCTCCTGCTCGATTGCCAATAGTTCGCTCCACTGCTTTTCCCTCAACGAATCCACTTTCTCGTGGAGCATCATGATTTCAAGTTCGGCCTTCAAATTGACTTCATAATCATGTTCCGCATGAATCCGGTCTTTTTCAGCCTGCCTGTTCTGCGACATCAAAATTATCGGGGCCTGGATGGCCGCCAGCATTGAGAGAAAAAGGTTCAGTAAAATATAAGGATAGGGATCAAAAATATTGTCATGCTTGACAAGGATAAACGAATTCAAGCCAATCCAGACTAGCAAGATTGCAGCGAAGATAGCTATGAATGTCCAAGATCCGCCAAAGGTTGCAACCGCATCTGCTGCGCGCTGACCCAGAGTTGCTTGCGCCTCAAATTCCTTTGCAGTGTTTCTGGCGATGTGCTTTCGTCCAGCAACATGCCGGGCAACCTTCTGGGTAAGTTCGTCCAATGATTCATAGGGCACGCCAAGAAAATTCTTTGCTATATCTTCAGGGTTTTTCATCATAGCTCGAAGTGGTCATACATTTTTTGAGATGGATCGCGATGTTCGGCGCCCCCTCTGATGGATGAAGTGCCTCTGGTTCCCAGTTATACGAGAGGCTCACGGTGAGCGATCCGACCAGAGGGGACACGTTCATTTGTTAAGCTTGGCCGCGATATCTCGAACACCATCGCGCAATGCCCCCCAAGCACTCTCCACTTCGGCTTTAAGATTCTCCCAAACGTCATCTTTTGCCTCGCCCAGCTCCTTCAGTTTGACCTTCGTGGTCCCAACGCCTAGCTCAAGATCATCAATCTGTTTGGCATATTTTATGCGGACATCAGCGACAGAACTTTTCGCCTTGGCACGCAACTCAGCTAATTTCGCCTGGGCCAGTTCCACCTCTGCCTCGATCTTCTGTTTGTACGCTTCTTTCGAGCCCATAAAACATCTCCTTTGTTATTGGGTTCAGCGCTTTTTAGGCTTTCGCGATAAATCCATGCACCCTGAACAAGAACCCACCCAAAACCCTTACCGACAAGGACAACAATAATGTTCCCCTACAGCCCCCCCCCGGAAACTAAGCCACTGGCCTCCTACAATACGAATGCATCGTTATTGTAGGAGGCCCGAAACACACCGCCCTTCGCTTAATCCTTGCCGCCTTGCGCCATTTCGCGTTTAGCACCGTCAAGCGCGGATAACACAGGCACAACCGCATTCCTTAAAACGGTGCCATCGTTTATGGCCTTCTGGGCAACAGGAGTAATGGACTTAAGTCCTTTGTCGGTGAGATCCGTCGAGAGGAAGGCGTGAATTTCCTTAATGTCGCGCAGGTAGGCAATAAACCAGCCTTTCACGCCGATACTGGACTCAGATATTCTTCTATATACGGTATTCAAATCAGATCGCCGCTGTTCACTGAGTACCCGAATCTGCGGATTGTTGTATGTGTTCCCCTGCTTCTCCCACTCGGTGAAATAGTCCTTACCCCGGACGCTCATTTCATCGGTGTGCTTGATCAGCTTTTCCCCCACGCGCTCCATTTTGGCCACGTTATCCGAATAGGCTGCAAAAGCTGATTTTGTATCAGACAACCCTGGCACAATGAGTTTTTCCAACGAAAGGCCTGTAGCATCGATCTGCACAATGGCCTGCCGTATCTCGCTTTCCACGACCTCCATCTTGGCGGTGGTTTTTTCAGCGCGACCAGAGCCAGTCGTTGCGCAACCAGTCAAAAGAAGAAGAAACCCAAGCAAAAGGGTAACGGGAGGGGATACGGATTTAAGTCGGAATATCATGGCAAATCTCCTGGAATGATTTTTATTGTCCCATTCAGCGGGACTATCTTAATTGAGCTAGCTCTTCTTGTTTCCTAACAGCAGGAGACCGCTACCAATCACGATCGCCACCACGCCAGCCCAAGCTGGAACGTTAATTTTCTGCTTTTCCTGTACCGACAACTCGATCGTGCCCAGCTTGGCCTCGTGGGTTTCGGTGGTATAACTAAAACCGCCATACACCAAAGCCAGAACCCCGGATACGATGAACAGGATTGCCGCAATCTTGACTGCGTTCATTTCGCCCCCTCCTGATTTAAAAATCACCCACAGACAGTGCATCCGGGATTGACCGACAAAAATAAATGCCACAAGCAATGGGACTTATTTGCCCAAAGCATCGCGGCATAGAATCACTCAAAGGTTTTATAGACGGCGCCCCTGAATGATACGAACCAGAACCACCACGACCGCGATAACCAACAGAACATGAATAAATCCGCCCATGGTATACGAAGTGACAAACCCAAAAAGCCAGAGAACAACCAGGATGACGGCAATAGTCTCAAGCATTTCACTTCTCCTTTTGCCACAACTAAACTTCCGGGTGCTTAGCGTATCTGGCAGCTAAATTGTTTGTATTTTTCTGCCTTCCCGATGGCAATTGCAACTCTATGACAAGCCCTGGTTATGACTCCATCAATGATTTTCCTGACGACATCGCTGCCGAATCCGCTTTCTTGCCCCACAATGCCCCGATAAAAAATCTCCCGACCAATACTCGGGGAGAGGCCCTGCCCAATCTAGTACCTTGCAACTTTTTAATCAGACATCAAAATAATTCCCTCCCCCCTTGCGGGGGAGGGTTAGGGAGAGGGGGAAGTTGCCATTATATCAGCAGGTTGTAGCTACCCCCACCCCCAACCCCTCCCGCAGGGGGAGTGGCGTTTTCCAGAAATATTAAGAGTTACAAGGTACTAGAAAATACACACATGAATCAACATGACTTCTATACGAGCTTCATTACGACAATTACTAAAATAACAACAACCAATACTGCGATTAGGAATCCCATTTTATTCTCCTTTGTAAAATATTTTTTACGTCTACTACACCAGGTACATAATCGCATACACCAATACAGCTACAACCAACACAGCGATAACAAACTCCATATTGACCTCCTTTTAGGTTTTACCCCGTTAATAAACTGACCGAACTGATCAACTGACGAGAAACTCTTTGAACTCCAAACAAAAAGCAAGCGCCCCCTTGCAACAGCAACTACAATTTTTCAATCATTTTGATAACTTCCAATGCATCTTTTCGATGCCGCTATCGCAACAAAAAAGAAATGCGCCGTGCTCTTTCTATCGATTGTTTAAAGCAGAATGTGTGCCATGAGTGTTACTACCGGCGCATAAATTCCAATGATGTTGAAATCATTGGAACTTATGCGAAAACTGCGGTGAGGGGGATATCTCTTGCGATCTACTGTCACCTGACATATCAGGAGGCTCCTGATATGTCAGAAATTATTTCTATTTCTTTGAATACCTAATCTTTGCATTTTTGATTCAAGCGTCTTTGGGTTGAGGCCTAAAATCATTGCCGCCCCGTTTTTGCCGCTCACCCGCCAGCCGGTTGTGTCCAACACATCAACAATGTGGTGTCTCTCCAGATCCTCAAGGGTCCCGGACGGGGGGGGGGGGCTCTAAATGGAGCACAGGTCCGGTGGCGACAATCATTGCCCGTTCGGTGGCATTCCGTAATTCTCTTACATTGCCCGGCCAGGAATAGGCCTGCATGGCTTGAACGCTCTTCGACGAGATGGATTCTATTCGCTTGTCCATGCTCTTGCTGAACTCTTGCACAAAAGACCACACCAGCGGCACAATATCTTCCCGACGCTCGCGAAGTGGCGGCACCGTAATCTGAAAAATATTCAAACGGTAGTATAGGTCTTGCCGAAAACTGCCCGCACTGACCAACTCGTCAAGCTCGCGGTTCGTCGCCGAAATGATTCGGACATCGACCTTTATGGTTCGGGGGTTGCCCAACCGCTCAAACTCACCGTTTTCCAGCACCCGAAGCAGCTTGGCCTGAAGCTCCAGAGGTAAGGAGTCAATCTCATCAAGAAAAATGGTTGACCCATCCGCCAGCTCAAAGCGGCCTACTTGCTTGGCCGTCGAACCGGTAAAAGCGCCCTTCTCACGGCCGAACAGTTCACTTTCGATGAGGGTCGGCGGCAAGGCCGCACAGTTGACCGTAATCATAAGCCGGTCCTTGCGGTCGCTCTGGTCATGGATCGCATGCGCGAGCAGCTCCTTGCCGGTGCCGGTCTCCCCCTGGATCATGACCGTCGCCCCTGTCGGCGCGACCTGCCCTACTTGTTTCAATGCAGCCCTAATAGCCTTACTATCGCCGACAAAATTGCAATTTGAATATATCTGATCAATTTCTTCCCGGAGGTACATATTCTCTTCGCGCAATTGTTCCTTTAATTGCTTGATTATCGTCAACGCTTCCCGAAGGGAATCCGCCGTGACCTTGCGATCCTCTATTTCGTGCAAGAGCCGCTCGTTTGCCTTGACCAACTCTTCCGTCTGCTCATGAACCGTTAACTCCATGGTGTCATATTCTCTATGCATCATCGCTACCAACTGCCTGTGAACCGTGATATCCGTAATCGAGGTAAAGATCTCGTCATCATTATGCTCAAGATTATGCATGACGCTGCTCTGAAATTGCCCGGGGATCACCCTGCCGTTATTGCTTCTGAAGATGACCTCGCATCTCTGGACAACCTGTTTTTTCACCATGTTATTGAGATGCGTTAAAAAAATATCCTTCCCTGCTGCATCAACCATAAAACTGACAAATGACTTATTGCGCAACTGCTCCTTTTCCATGCCAAGCAGTTGCGCACCGGCAAAATTTACCTCCCGGATCACGCCCAGGCTATCAAAGGTGAAATAGGCGACCGGGGCAAAATCGTACAGTTCGGCGTATTTATCCCGCGACAGCTCAAGCTCATCCCGCACGCAGCGCAGCTCTGCATTTTGCATCTCCAACTCGACATGCTGGACCTTGAGTTCATGAACAAGCCGCAACAAGTTCACTTCCGAATTCTCGGGAGCATCAGGCTGGCTCCCTGCCTCCGCCTGCAACTGTTTTTCCGCTTGGCTGCGCAGTACACCTGCCGCTGATAAATTCTTCTTTTTGCTGCCTCCCATAGCGCCCCTCCTTCTCCAAAATTTAAAAGAAGTGCCCTCCATTTTTTCCTAGCCAACTTACATAATGCCCACTATTTCATAACAGGATCAATTCTCCCAGTTCTTTGGATGCCCAATCTTTGCATTCTCGACTCAAGCGTCTTTGGGTTGAGGCCTAAAATCGTTGCCGCCCCATTTTTGCCGCTCACCCGCCAGCCGGTTGCCTCCAGCACATCGGCAATGTGGAGTCTCTCCATATCCTCAAGAGTCCCGGACGGGCTTAAGGCAGACGGCACAATTTTTGGCAACACTATGCGCAGCACAGATCCGGTGGCGACAATCATCGCCCGCTCGGTAACATTCTTCAGTTCCCGTACGTTGCCTGGCCAGGGATAGGCTTGCATGGCTTGAACGCTCTTCGGCGAGATGGATTCGATCCGCTTGTTCATGCTCTTGCTGAAATCTTGCACAAAAGACCACACCAGCGGCAAGATATCTTCCCGACGCTCGCGCAGAGGCGGCACCGTAATCTGAAAAATATTCAAACGGTAGTACATGTCTTGCCGAAAAGTGCCTGCGTTAACCAACTCGGCAAGATCGCGGTTCGTCGCCGAAATAATTCGAACATTGACCTTTACGGTCTTGGGATTGCCCAGACGCTGAAATTCACCGCTCTCCAGCACCCGAAGCAGCTTGGCTTGAAGCTCCAGGGGCAAGGCGTCAATTTCGTCGAGAAAAATGGTGGAACCATCCGCCAGCTCAAAACGCCCTATCTGTTTCGACAGCGCTCCGGTAAAAGCGCCCCTCTCGCGGCCGAACAGTTCACTTTCAATAAGGGTCGGCGGCAAGGCCGCGCAATTGACCGTAATCATGAGCCGATCCTTGCGCCCGCTTTGGTCATGGACTGCACGGGCGAGCAGCTCCTTGCCTGTGCCGGTCTCCCCCTGGATCAGGACTGTAGCCTCTGTCGGCGCCACTTGCCCTACCTGCTTCAAAACAGCCCTGATCGCTTCGCCGTTGCCCACGATATTCATATGGGAGTGGATCAGGTCAATTTCTTCCCGCAAATAAACATTCTCCTCCCGCAATTGTTCTTTTAATTGCTTGATTATGGTGAGCGCTTCCATGAGTGAGTCTGCCGCCACCTTGCGGTCCTGTATTTCGCGGGAAAGCCGTGCGTTTGCCTTGGTCAACTCCGCAGTCCGCTCCTGCACCTTGTCCTCCAAAATGCGGTTCTGCTCGTAAAGCGCAAGGTGAGTCCTCACCCGCGCCTGCACGATGGGAGCGCTGATCGGCTTGGTGATGTAGTCGACGCCGCCGCAGGAAAGGCCCTGCGCCTCGTCTTCAATCTTGCCCCGCGCCGTAATAAAGATAACCGGGATACTACGCGTCCGCGCCTCTTCCTTCAGTCGTCGACAGGTTTCAAACCCGTCCATCTCCGGCATCATAACGTCGAGGAGGATGATATCAATCGGGGTCGTCATGGCGATCTCGATGGCCTTCTTACCCCTCATCGCCACTTTGATAGTGTACTCGTCCATCAAGGCAGCATTGAGAATGCTGATGTTGTCCGGCGTGTCATCTACAATAAGAATGGTCTTACGTTCTAGGTTTGCATCCATACCTATCTTCCTCTTTTGTAACTATCCAGCTTAAATGCCGGAGTCGGACGAAAACCACGAAACTGTAACTGTTCAGCAGTGCCCCAGATGCTAGGAAGAGGCCTGAGAAGTGTACTGATGGTACACGAGCAGGCCGATGACAACGCAGATGGAGTGCTGCTGGATAGTTACCCTCTTTTCAACCTTGACGGTCTCATGAGTTGTCATCACTTGAGTCTTCATAATCCAGGCTAATACCAATCTTTTCCGCAAGAGCACTGAGACTAACAAGGGCTTCTTCATAGTTAAAATTTGCGAGGCAGTTCCCGAGCTTTTCCATCTCCGCATGAGGAAGTCCCACCAGCTCTCTCTGACATTTACCCAGGTAATACTCCGCCCTGCCGTCGTTCTCCTTGATATAATGGAACAGTTGCCCCAGAATGTTTTTCACCTGTATCGTATCCGCAGCGACAGCTGCTGATGCCTGTATTCCATCATCGCTTGGCACGGCCAGCACCAGTCTCAGGGTATTCACAAGATTGGCCATTTCTTCGGCAAAACGCCGGAGTATCTCCCCAGTCAACTCCGGCGAATCGTTACCCCTGATGGAGGCTGACAGTTCCGCCGCGATATCATGGATCTTTTTTGCGCCGATGTTGCCGGCCACCCCCTTTGTCGTATGGGCAAGACGCTCCGCCAGGGAGCGATCCCCCGAGCTTAGGGCTGACTCAAGGGCAGCAGCGGTGCCTGCCTGGTTCAAAATAAATTTCCCGAGCAACTGTAGGTAGAGCTTTCCGTTGCCGCTCAGCCGGTAAAGTGCCCCCTTCACATCCACGCCGGGGATGACGGGGATGACGACCTGCTCCACAGCGCCCTTGCTGCCGGAGGCAAGAGACTGCTCCCCGGCCGGCAACTGCCGGAGATAACGGCTCATGGCCGTGAACATGGCCTGCGGATCAATCGGCTTGGTGATGTGATCGTTCATGCCCACGCTAACAGTCTTCTGCCGGTCCTCCACCAGAGCGTGGGCGCTCATGGCCAGGATAGGGAGCGCATGGAAGCGCGAATCAGACCGGATGCATCGGGTCGCCTCATATCCATCCATCTCGGGCATCTGGATATCCATCAGCACCATGTCGTAGGACTGCCCGGACGCCGTAACCATCTCCACCGCCTCCCGACCGTTGCTGGCCACCACAACTGTCAAGCCCGCAGACTCAAGGAGTTCGACGGCAAGCTGCTGGTTGATTTCGTTGTCTTCCACAAGCAGGATGCGGGCTGCCATGAAGCAGTAATTTGTTTCACTGTCCCGCTGGGTTCCCATGAGAGTCCCTCGCTCTTCCGGGGTCAGCATCCGGATTATTGCGTCGAACAGGGACGATGCGGTAACCGGCCTGCGCAAAAAATAATCAGCGCCGGCCTTGCTTACCTCCGTCTGTTCTATTGACGAGCCAAAGGAAGTAACCATAACGATGGAGGGGATGACATGCTGCGCCAAATACTCCTTGATGCGGAGGGCCGCCCCGACCCCTTCCATCCTCTCCGACGTTTGCCAATCCATGAGAATGAGCTTATAGGGATCGGCGAGATTTTGTTTCTTGATCGCTACAAAGGCTTCCTTGCCGGACTTAACGGTATCCACCCTTGCCGGGAAATGGCTTAAGAGCGTGACCATTTTCTTTCGACAGATAGCATTGTCATCAACGACAAGGATTTTCATCCGATTCAGCGACTCAGGGATGAGCGGCGGCGAGTTCTCTGCACTTTCAATGTCAAACCAGGCCGTGAAGCTGAAAGTGCTCCCCGTGCCGGGCTTACTTGCCGCCCAGATTTCACCCCCCATCAGCTCCGTCAGCCGTTTCGAGATGTAAAGCCCCAACCCTGTCCCGCCGAACCGCCGGGTCATGGAGCCATCGGCCTGAGAAAAGGCCTGAAAGAGCTTGGCAAGATGCTCGGAACTAATACCAAGCCCCGTGTCGCGCACGGAGAACTGTAGTTTTACCCTACCCCCCATCAACTCCTGGAGAGTGACGATGAGTTCCACCTCCCCCTTTTCCGTGAACTTGATGGCATTACCCACCAGGTTGGTAATAATCTGACCGAGCCGAAGGGAATCGCCGACGAGGTGCCAGGGGATTTCCGGCGAGACATCGAGAAGCAACTCAATATTCTTGTCAACCGCCTTTTGCTCGACAACTGCGATGACACTTAACAGCACCTCGTCCAGAGTGAACAGGGCTTGTTCCATCTCCAGCTTGTCCGCTTCAATCTTGGAGAAATCAAGGATTTCGTTGACGATCCCGAGCAGGGACACCCCGGAATCCGTGATCTTGCGGACATAGTCATGCTGCCTGGCGGAGAGGTCGGTCTTCATGGCAAGTGCGGAGAAACCGATGATGGCATTGAGAGGGGTACGGATCTCATGACTCATGTTCGCCAGGAATTCGGATTTCAAGCGGTTGGCGACCTCGGCAGCCTCCTTTGCCTCCTGCAGTTCTTGATTCATCTCCTCCTGAATAGCGAGCAAACGCTGTTCCTCTGCTTCGGCCTTTTTGCGCGCGGTGTTGTCGGTGCTGATCAGCAGATAGCCGATGATTTCGTTTTGCGCGTTGCGCAGAGCCGTGACCGATACGATTGCCGGGAAGCGGCTGCCATCTTTCCGAATTTTTGTCAGCTCGTAGATGTCCTCTATTCCACGGGAGGCCTTGAAGACCAAAGCCTCGAAACCCGGTGTAATCGTGGTTGCAAACTCAACGCTCAACGCCTCGGCGCGCACTATCAATTCCTGTGAATCGGAAAGATCTGCGGGAGTCATCTTGTTCACCACCTCGGCGGCCGTGTGGCCCAGCATGCGCTCGGCGCCGACATTGAAGATCTGGATAACGCCCTTGGCGTCGGTGGCAATACTTGAGAAGTTGGCGCTATTAAAAATCGCGCTCTGTAGCGCACCCGCCTTGAGCAGCGCCTCTTCCGCCGCTTTACGCGCCGTGTTATCGGTACCGATCAACAGATAGCCGATGATGGCCTCTTGAGCATCGCGCAGCGCCGTGACCGATACAACCGCCGGAAAGCGACTGCCATCCTTTCGGATATAGGTCAGCTCGTAGATGTCCTCTATTCCGCGGGAGGCCTTGAAGACCAACGCCTCGAAGCCCGGAGTAATCGCCGTGTCGAGCTCGATGCTCAAGGCCGCAGCCCGCGCGACAACTTCCTGCGGATCCGAAATATCAGCCGGCGTGATCTTGTTCATCACCTCGGCGGCCGTGTAGCCCAGCATGCGCTCGGCGCCGACATTGAAGATCTGGATAACGCCCTTGGCGTCGGTGGCAATACTTGAAAAGTTGGCGCTGTTGAAAATCGCGCTCTGTAGCGCACCCCCCTTGAGCAACGCCTCTTCCGCCTGCTTGACAAGCGTGCAATCAACGAGTGAGGAAAGGATATAACCATCCTTGCTTTCGCTGGTGTCCACCGCAATACTCTGAAGTTGAGCATAGAACACCGAGCCGTCTTTTCCCGTGAGTCTGATTTCACATCTCTGCAGACCTTGTCTTTGCAAGACACTTTCCAGGTGTTTAGAGAAAAGCTCTCTCCCTTCTTCCGCAACAATAAAACGGTCAAAGGGTTTATCTACCAGCATTTGCCGCTCAATCCCCAACAGATGCGCGCCAGTAAGATTTGCCTCCCGTATCAGGCCTCGCGCATCAAAGGTGAAATAGCCGACAGGCGCAAAGTCATAGAGTTCAACATACCTATTCCGCGAAAACTCAACTTCCTCCTGGGCACTGCGCAGTTCTGCATTCTGCATCTCCAGCTCGATCCGGTGAACCTCAAGTTCATGGACGAGCTTCAGAGTATCTTTCGCGCTCCGGGGTGTTTGCGCTGAGACCATCTTGGCCCGCACCAGCTCTTCCACATGCTGACGCAGTTCGGCTGCGACTAACAGGCTCTTTTCTTTGTCGAGATCCATTACTTAACTCCTCCCTCAGACAAAGCCTTGAGCCTTGCATTCTCCGCGCGCAGTTCCGCCTCCAAGGTCTTGGCTGTGGTAATGTCCGCAAAAGTAATCACCACCCCGCCGATGACGTCGGCCATGGTACGGTAAGGCATGATGCGCACCGAAAACCAGCGTCCATCCGTGGTGGAAATCTGCTTTTCTGAAAAGATAAGTTTCCGCAGAACTTCACGCGCTTCTTCGGCCATGTTGGGATAGAGCAAGTCGTTGGTGATGTCGGAAAGGGGGCGCCCCACATCGCCAGGGAGCAGATTAAAAAGCTTATCCGCCCCAGTGGTGAAGCGCCGGATATTGAGCTTGTTATCCAGAAAAACAGTGACGATTTCCGTGCTGTTGAGCAGGTTGCGCATATCGTCGCTCACCCGCGAAAGCTCGTCCATCTTGGACTGTTGCTCAGTGTTCACCGTTTGCAGCTCCTCGTTTAAGGACTGCATCTCTTCCCGGGAGGTGGTCAACTCTTCGTTGGTAGACTGTAACTCCTCGTTGGTGGACTGCAGCTCCTCGTTGGTGGAGGTGAGCTCTTCCTGCGAGGATTGCATCTCCTCACGGGTTGCCTGCAGTGCTTCGCTGACCTTCCTAAGTTCCTGCTCCAGCTCGAGCACCCCGGCATTGCCGGCTGGAGTGGTCCGGGAGCGGGCAGATGTTTTCTTTGCCAAGGGCGTTGCCACGTCAGCAAAAACTATCATCACCATGCCCCGCAGCGCCTCTGGTTCTTCGACCACACGGATCGTTATATCAACGGTTTGCGTACCGCCATTGGTGCCAACCGTGAGACCATTGGCAATAATCGTCTTTTTTTGTCGGAGCGCTTTCTGAAAGGCATTTCTCAGA
This sequence comes from Deltaproteobacteria bacterium, assembly GCA_026388735.1. Classification (GTDB taxonomy): domain Bacteria; phylum Desulfobacterota; class Desulfobulbia; order Desulfobulbales; family Desulfurivibrionaceae; genus Thiovibrio. Next base: position 5,329 of record JAPLJG010000093.1, on the reverse strand, counting down.
TCAAAACTCAGCCCTTCCCGAGCCATGACAAAGATATTCCAGTTAGCCTTGCCAGCCGCCGGCTCCATATATTTACTGGTCCGCCCGCTGACATAAAGAATATCACCTTGGTCGTTGGTCAGGACGGCAGGCGGGAAAAAATGCTGCAAAAGCAGTTGATCCGCAAGCGACTGGAGATTGGCGGCAGGGTTCAATATCTTTAACTCCTTGGAACTTCCCGGTAGAGGATAGGCAAACGACGATGAAAACGCGAGGTGTTCATTCAGCACGGCGGATTCACGCCGCCGAAAGAGTCGCGACTTGACATCCAGCGGTGCGAAAAGATCGGTGAAGATGCCGATGGATTCCGAACTTCCCAAAAAAAGAACCCCGCCTTGGTTCAGGCTGTAGTGAAAAAGAGGCAAGAGCCTTTTCTGCAGTTCCGGCGCCAGATAGATCAAAAGATTGCGACAGATGAGGATATCGAGCTTGGTAAAGGGCGGGTGCATAATGATGTTTTGCGTGGCAAAGGTCACCATTTCCCGAATCTCCTTGCCGACTCGGTAGCCATTTTCATGCTTGATGAAAAACCGCTGCAGTCGCGCAGCAGACACATGTGCAGCGATATTGGCCGGATAGACGCCCTGGCGGGCCTTATCAATTCCGTCTTGGTCCAGATCTGTGGCAAAAATCTGCAGCGTGAAATTCTCCGTGGGTTTGACCTGTTCCCGCGCCTCAACGAAGGCCATGGCCAGCGAATATGCCTCCTCGCCGGTTGAGCAGCCCACCGACCAGGCCCGCAGCATCCCGCCGGCCGGACGGCCAGCCAGGAGTGCCGGGATAATCTCTCCTTGCAATTGCTCCCAAGGCTCTGGGTCACGGAAAAAGTTGGTTACCCCGATCAAAAGTTCCTTAAAGAGGAGGTCCACCTCCTGGGGGTTCTCCTGCAAAAAGCGAACATAAGAGACGATTTTGCTGATCTGGTGGATGCTCATGCGCCGCTCGATCCGGCGGTAGATGGTATTTTTTTTGTACATGGAGAAGTCTTGGCCGGTCTTGGCCCGCAGCAGAACGACAACTTTTGCCAGGGCGCTTTGGGCCTTATCCTCCAGAGAGAGGCCCTCTTCGGCCTTGGTGATGACCAAAGCATGCCGGAGATAGTCGATAATCTTTCCAGGCAGATCCGTGGCCGGGGCTACCACATCGACGAGCCCGGCATCAATGGCGTTTTTGGGCATGCTGTCAAATTTGGCCAAGGCAGGCTCCTGCGCCAGCGTCACCCCCGCCTTTTCCTTGATGGCCCGCAGGCCCACCGTGCCGTCCGTGCCCATCCCCGACAGGATGACACCGATACTCCCATTCTGCCGGTCCTCAGCCAGGGAACAGAAAAAGAAATCGATAGGGAGACGCAGACCACGTGCCGCTGTCGGCGTGAACAGGTGCAGCACCCCGTGCAGAATAGACAGATCCTTGTTGGGGGGGATTACATAGACGCAGTTCGGTTTGACCCGCATCCCGTCCCTGACTTGAAAAACCTCCATCCCGGTGGTGCGCTGAAGCAGTTCGGGCAGGAGTCCCTGGTGGGTCGGGTCCAGGTGTTGAACAACGACAAAAGCTATGCCGCTTTTTTCCGGCACATGCCCCAGGAACTCCTCCAACGCTTCCAGACCACCGGCGGAGGCGCCGATGCCGACAATGGGGAAAAGAATGTTTTTTTGACGAGGGGGGGCATGGGACGAAGAGAGGAGGGTGTTCTGAGGATTTTCCAGTGGTTTCACTTGCTTTTTCACACAATTACGCCTCGTGTTTTAGTGTTATCCCAAAAGGCGCTACCCCTCTAAAATCCCAATGTTACATTACAGAAGATTATTAGGAGAGGTCATTATAACATGCAATTACCCTGAAACTTACATAATTAAATATCTACCGATATTCCAACAACGAGCACTCAGTAATGCAAACTGATCGTCATATCCAGATGTTGCCCATTGTACTGAAGACTGGCGTCTGAGAACGAGGGCGAGCCGCTCGAGGATTTTGCTTCGTTTGAAAAACCGTACCCTTCCGTTGGGCTCCCTAGAAGGTTGGTGTCAAGCTTACCGTTCATATTTTCATCATGAATGGCGACAAATGCATATGTTCCCGGCGCGATGTCTTCAAAATCGCACCGCGCCTGCGTATCCCGAACTTTTATTATCATGATATTGGTTGCTGAGTGCAAAAACTCCGCAGGAAAACCAACTGACGATTCAAAAAGCGCGCAAGCGACAACTCCAGTGCTGTTTCTAATGTTCAGAATTTTTACATGAATTCCGGGGCATGATGATTGGGCCAAGGCGATGGCGGGAAGACTCGTAAACAGCAGCATTGTATACAAAACTACGCATCGAACGTTCAAGGAAACTTGCAGTTTTGAATTCTTGACCGTGGAGGACACCGCTGACCCCAGGACGGTTGATTCACTCATAATTTTTCCCTACAGCCATGACCAGCGGAGCTTGAATGGATTACAATAGAGCCCAGGGCTACTTGTCCGGGCTAGACGTAGTAAGAAGTCCGCAGAAAACACCGATTTCAAATGATCTGTCGCACGGGGGTTGAATATTTACAGCCACAAAGTCGAAATATGATCTTCTCCGTTTGCGGGCATTATGATGCCATCCCTCATCAACCGTTCAAGAGGGAAACACTTGCCGCGCAGATGGGAACCCGGAGATTATACCTCCCCGTGGGTAGCCGCCTAAGCTACCGAAAGCTTGCAAGCTCGGCCGGTTAACCTCAACCAGTAAAAAATTCTTTCTCGGCAGCCTCGCCGGTGCTCAGTAAGTAACAAAGGGATTTGAAAGAGCCCATGCCGTTATTTTGAATAAGCAGAATGTATGCCATGGTGTTATTACCAGGATACCAGCTACTATCATACTGAAATAATTTAAACTTTAGGCGCATACTGCGAGGACGAATGAATATCCTGATCAGGAATTTCCTGATATATCAGAAGGCTCCTGATATATCAGGACAACCGATATGACAACGACGATACAAGCCGCTGGAACCGATCATGAAAATCGCCCATAAGCAGGAACAAGCTTTTTGATTTCCTCGGCAAGACTCTCTCCGGCAGGCTCATTGTCGGTCGCTGCGACTATCCCTCACCCATTGCCTGGAGTGCGGAGAGATGATCCCCGCAAAGCGCCGGGTAGCCGAGCCAGGCTGTGAGCTGTGCGTGAAGTGCAAGTCATGGGAGGAAAAGGGCGGGAGTTTCTGGCCGTGATCCACATGTTGCTAAATGTTGCTAAAAAACAAAGAAAAAAGGGTTTCCGAAATCAACCGGAAACCCTTACTATTACTGGTCGGGATGAGAGGATTCGAACCTCCGACCCCGTGCTCCCGAAGCACGTGCTCTACCAGGCTGAGCCACATCCCGACATGATGATTTTCGTTTTGCTCCACAATTCTTCCTGCCTAGAACCATACAGGGAAAATTGTGGAGCATATGTACCCATAGTTTTGGGGGGCGTCAACAAAAAAAGAAGGCAGGCACTCCCTTCTCAAGGAGGACCTGCCTTGTCTGTTGAACAGATACAGCGACTGATGAAAATCAGTTACTTTACTGCTTCAGAAAGCTTGCTGCCTGGCTTAAAGCGCGCAACTTTCCGGGCCTTGATGGTGATGGCCTTCCCGGTCTGAGGATTGCGTCCCTGACGGGCCGCCCTCTTGGTCACAGAAAATGTGCCAAACCCAACCAAAGTTACCTTGTCGCCCTTCTTCAAAGCACCGGTAACTGCGGCCAGCATGCCGCCAAGGGTCTTCTCTGCTGCAGCCTTGCTGATACCGCCAGCCTTTGCCATGCTCTCGACTAATTCACTCTTATTCATTCCTCTCCTTCCTCCTCGTGAATTTAGAGATTCTCTGCCTTCTACAAGCACCGTAATACAGTTGCCTTAGGGGCGATTTAAACTTATGTGAAGTGATTGTCAAACAAAAAAAACCGTCTGTCAAACAAAAAATGTGATGAAATAAGAAAAAAATGACATATCGATGCATTTTTTTTCAACTGATCTATGGCAGCAAATCACCCCTGTCAGTCCTACCTACCTTGCAAATCAAGCACCACCCCACGCAAGCCCAAAGACATAAAGCCATCCTTAATGTCCGAAAATACATGGTTTTTTTGCAGTTCGCACAAATCTTTTTGCAGCACAGCAATGGTTGCATTTTCTTCGGAAAGGCGCACCCGCACTCCGTTAAACCCTTTTTTTTGCAACAACGCCTCACACTGGGACACCAGTAAAATTTTTTCCCTGGTGATGGATTCCCGTGGCGCTATTCTGGTAGCCAAGCATGAGGAGGCATGGACATCCCAGGTTGCCAGGGAGAATTCCCGACTGAGCAACCGAATTTCTTTATTGGTAAGGCCGACATCAGCCAAGGGCGTTTGCACGTTCAATTCGGAAACAGCCATTAACCCTGGCCGATCTTGCCCGAGATCGTCACTGTTGGTGCCATCAAACAGCACTGCGCCCTTGATGAAAAAAGGATCGGCCAAAAATGTTTGATAGATTTTTTTCTTGCAGTGATAACAGCGATCGGCACCATTGGCCACGAACTTATGCCAACTGAACGGCTTGATCTCGATGAGATGAAGAACACAACCGTACTCCTGAGTAGTACGGTCAACCCGCTCTGCCTCTAAGGGCGGCAGCAGCTCAGACCTGGCATGGAAGGCATGGACCGACGAGGGGCCTAAGGTCGCACAGGCCGTATACAAAAGGAAGGAGCTGTCCACCCCGCCGGAAAAGGCGAGGGCGACCTCCTGGTGCCGTGAAAATACTTGCTGCAGCTGCCGATATTTTCTGGATAGAGAAGTGTCCACCCTGGCGGCGCTTACTCTGACGGCAAAGTCTGGATGGGCTTTTCCAGAAAAAACTTTCCAGCGGTTATCCAACCCTTGAGAGTCTCGGCAATCTCCCGCGCCCGAACCACGCTGGAAAGCGGCGCCGTGGGCACCATCTTGCCATTCACCTCGATCTGGCCGCTTTTGAGCTGCGCATAGCTGACCTCCCCATAGTTGCGCGCCACGCCATGGGAGTAATCATAGGAATAATCAACAATCTGGGTGAAGATCTCCGCATCGGAAACCCCGGTATAGGCGGCCATCTCCTCGTTCAGGATGGGAATCGGCACCCCGATCCCCACAGCCATGGAGCTCCCGTAGCCCTGCATGCTCACACCCTTAAGCCAACGGGCAGACATCTGCTTCATATCCCCCTGCACCATCAGGGTGCCGGCGGCTCTTCTGGTGGTGCCGTTTTCCGAACGCAGGGCTTTCGGATTATGCTGACTACCGTGC
>JAPLJG010000075.1 GCA_026388735.1 Deltaproteobacteria bacterium | reverse complement strand
TCGTACCCGAATATTTCGTGACTTTCATGGATTTTGCGGCCTAAATCATTTTCCCGCGCAAGGAGTTCTGGCAGGCACCCTCAATCGCAACCATGAGCAACTGCCCAGGAACCAGCTTGGCCTCGCAGGAAAAATTCACGATCTGATTACCACCGGTCCGCCCGCTCCATTGATTGGCTGGAGACTTGCTTGCCCCTTCCACCATAACTTCCAAAGTTTTCCCAATATCTGTCTGCTTGAGGGCAAGGGCAATCTCCTCCTGCCGCGCCTGCAAGCGGGCAAGCCGCTCGGTCTTGACCGCTTCCCCGACCTTGTCTGGGAAATCAGCAGCCTTGGCATTGGGCCGGTCGGAATACTTGAAGGAATAGGAGCCGTGGTATTGCACCGTCTCCATCACCTGCATGGTGGCGGCAAAGTTATCCTCCGTTTCGCCGGGAAAACCAACGATGATATCGGTGGTCAGGGCGATATCCGGTCGGTATTCCCTCAGCCTGGCCGCCTTGTCGAGATAGGCCTCGATGGTGTACTTGCGGTTCATTCGTTGCAGGATACTGTTTGAGCCGGACTGAACCGGGAGATGAAAATGGGGGCAGAGAACAGGAATCTCGGCAAAACAACGCATCAGCTCTTCGGAAAGATCCTTGGGATGGGAAGAGGTGAAACGCAGCCGCTGCAAGCCGTCAATGGCGGCCACCGCACGGAGGAGTTCGGGAAACCCTTGGCTCTGCGTAGTGTCGCAATTTTTTTGGCCGTAGGAATTGACGTTCTGGCCGATAAGGGTGATCTCCTTGACCCCTTGGCCCACAAGATGGGTCGCCTCGGCCAGAATATCGCCAAAACTCCGGCTGATCTCCCGGCCACGGGTATAGGGCACCACGCAGTAGGTACAGAAATTATCGCACCCCTGCATGATGGTAATAAACCGTTTATGCGCAGGGCCCTCGGCCAGGTTGGGGAGAAAAGGGGGGATGACAAAATCAGCGGAAAGCTCCGTGGCCACCAGGGATTTTCTGTCCCGGCGGAATGTCGCCACCAGAGAGGGGAGGGCGTAGATCGACTGCGGGCCCATGACGATATCGATATAAGGCATTCGCTCCAGCAGGGATGCGCCATCCTGCTGGGCCACGCAACCGGTTACGGCCAGGATAAAGTCGTGGTGTTTCGCCTTGAGCTTTTTGTAGCGGCCAAAACAGCTATAGGCCTTGTGCGCGGCCTTACCGCGGATGCTACAGGTGTTGACCACCACCACATCGGCTTGCTCGGGCTGATCGGTTTGGACATAGGAATGCTCGCCAAGAAGCTGGGCCATGATCTCGGAATCACGCTCATTCATCTGGCAGCCAAAGGTTTCTATGTAGAGACGCTGGGTCATGTTTAATGTTTTACCTTAGCTATTACTACGCTCTCACCGTCATTCCCGCGAAGGCGGGAATCCAGGGATGTGGATGCCCGACTAAAGCACTCGGGCATGACGACTTGACTTAAAAGTAGCTGGCCCCCGGCCTTCGCCGGGGTGACGAACTTCATTCGTAGACTATCAATTATCCAAATATTCCAGCTTGAGGCGCTGGGCCATACTCTGCAACACCCCTTTCACATCCTGTTCCAACTCAGGGGGATATTTCAACTCCATCACCCCCTCGATCCGATCCACGGTGGACATGATGGTCAGATTGTCATAGGCCTCAAGGATGAATTTCAGGAAATAGATCTGTTCCGGGTCAATGCGAATCCGGCAACTGGCCAAGCTACTTGACATAGCACCCATCACACGGACAGGGCGGAATCAACCCCGCCGAGGATATCCTTGTACTTGGCAAGCCGAGGCAGAACAACCTCATCGAGAAATTCATCGGTCTGCTGCGGGGCACGACCGACAAAATCGCTACCGTCACCGACCAGCTCCTTGAGTTCCTGCACGGAAAAGGGCACCGCCGGATCATTGGCAAGCCGGGTGAGCAGATCGTTTTCCATTCCTTCTTCCTTAACCACCTTACCGGCGGCCACGGAATGCACCTTGACCACCTCGTGCATCTCCTGACGGCTCTTTCCTTTCTCCACACAAGCCATGAGAATTTTCTCCGTGGCCATGAAGGGGAGCTCCTGGGCCAAATGGCGGGCAATTTGTTTCGGATAGACAACCATTCCCTGCGAAACGTTGAGAAACAACTTTAAGATTGCATCGGTAAGCAAAAAGGCCTGGGGGATATCCATGCGCCGGATGGCCGAATCGTCCAGGGTCCGCTCAAACCACTGATTGGCGTAGGTTGCGCCGAAATTGCCTACCAATCCCATGAGCTTTCTTGCCAAGCCGGTCATGCGCTCGGAACGCATGGGGTTGCGTTTGTAGGCCATGGCCGAGCTGCCGACCTGATTCTTTTCAAAGGGTTCTTCCTGAACCTTGAGGTTACTGAGCAGGCGAAGGTCCACGGCAAACTTGTGGGCGGTGGCGCCGATGCCGGCCAGGGTCTCCACGGTCTTCATATCGAGCTTGCGGGTATAGGTCTGACCGGTAACCGCAAAAATATCGGTAAATCCAAGCTTTGCCGCGACAAGCTCATCCATCTTACGCACCTTATCGTGATCGCCCTTAAAGAGTTCGATAAAGGTTGCCTGGGTGCCCACCGTACCTTTGGCACCACGCGCTTTAACCTGCGATTCCAGATGCTCAATGTAGTCAAGATCCATAAGAAGATCCTGAATATACAAAGTGTTGCGCTTGCCAACCGTGGTGGGCTGAGCCGCTTGATAATGGGTGTACCCCAGGGTTGCAAGCCCTTTGTGCTGACGACAGAAGGCGGCGAGATTGGCGATAACATTGACCAAGCTCTTCTTAACGAGCTGCAGACCCTTTTTCTGGAGCAGCAAATCGGTGTTGCACCCTACAAACTGCGAAGTTGCGCCGAGATGGATAATCGGCTCGGCAGTAGGGCACTTCAACCCATAGGCATAGACATGGGCCATGACATCATGGCGGATCTCTTTTTCCTTGGCCGAGGCCACCTCGAAATCAATATCCGTGGCATGGGCTCGCAACTCATCAAGCATGGCGCTGGTTACGAGATCGGTAAGGCCCATATCATGTTGGGCCTCGGCCAGGGCGATCCAGCACCGACGCCAGGTTTCAAACTTGGTACGTTCGGAAAAAAGCTCCTGCATCTCGCGGCTGGTGTAGCGGCTGACCAAGGGCTCCTGATAGATATCACGATTCATAACCATCTCCATCTCTCAATAATGTGATTCGGTTCGATACAGATCCACCCGAAAATATCGGCTTCATTAACAGGGAATTCTTTACCAAGAAAACAGAAAAAATGCTCGTGAAAGGGGGCTTCGGCCAGCCTCAAGTTTCACCTCAATACTCAACGTCGCATAATGTATATTATGTATAGTAAAATAAAAACAAATAAAATCAGATGGATAATTGCTTAAAATCCACCGCTTCCACCTGCCAGCTGGTCTTATCGCGGTAAGTATTACGGCGAAGCCTGAAGGCCACATTTAAGGGCTTGCCACCCTCAATCAGACCCTGAAAATCCCCGGCCAGACCAAAACCAATGCCGTCGAGAATCGCACCGTTGAATCGCACGGTGAACTTTAAGTGATTGACGCCAACCTCACGGGGTTTCTCCGCCATGCCCTGGGCGCTGAAAACCGGTTCAGGATTTCCCATGCCAAATGGGGCCATCTTTTCATACATCCGTAGGAATCCCTGTTCAAAAATACTGCTATTTTCCTCATGCCAAGCGATGCCAACCTTTGGGGCAAGCATGGAATCCGTTACGATCTCGCCCAGTCGTTTCTGAAAATGCGCTTCCAGCTCCGGGAGATTTTCCACAGGCAGAGTCAACCCCACGGCGGCTTCATGTCCGCCAAAGGCTGTAAAAAGCTCATCTCTTTCCTTAAGTAATCCGTACAGATTTACCCCGGACACCGAGCGCCCGGAACCTTTTGCCATGCCATCTTTAATAGCAAAAAACAGCGTGGGCCGATTAAACTTCTCGACCATTCGGGCCGCGCCAATGCCGATCACTCCGGGATGCCAGCCTTCTCCGGTAATAATCAGCCCCTTCTTCCCAGCCTTCACAGCTGCCTCTGCCAGAACAACCGCCTCCTGACACATTGCCTCAAGCACGGATTTCCTCAGTTCGTTTTCAGCGTTCAATTCCAGGGCAAGCTTTTTGGCGGCCTCTTGGTCTTGCGAAATCAACAATTCCAAAGCCCGCCCCGCATCCCCCATTCGTCCGGTAGCATTGAGGCGAGGCCCGATCCGATAGCCGATATCCTCGCAGGTTACCCCGGCGCCGGTGATGCCTGACACCCGGCTGAGTTCCGCAAGTCCGGGCCGAACAGAACCGGCCAAGACCTCAAGCCCTGCTTTAACTAGTATGCGATTTACACCTATTATCGGGACCATATCTGCCACAGTGCCAACGGCGACCAAGTCAAGATAGGATTTGAGATTGGGAATCTCCTGCCCTTCCTTAAAGAGACCCTGCTCATGCAACGCCTTTCGGATTCCCATAGCCAGATAAAAAGCAACCCCGACCCCGGCCAGGTTTTTCTCAGGAAACCCACAGTCTTTTTGTTGCGGGTCCAACACCGCCTCAGCCTTGGGCAATTCCTCGGGTGGTTGATGGTGATCCGTAACCACGACCTGACAGCCGAGATCCTGCAACTGTTTGACCTGAGCATTGTTTGAGATGCCGCAATCAACGGTAATTACCAGGGGCGCCTGCTCCAAAACCCCAGGTGGTACGACCCGCCTGATCGCCTCAAGATGCAGCCCATATCCCTCAAGTAAACGATGAGGTTGACAGACGTATCCATCTGAGAATCCAATATTTTTTAGAAAAAGAAAAAGCAGCGCGGCCCCGGTGGTGCCATCCACATCGTAGTCGCCATAGACAATCACCGGGGTCTGCTTGGCAAGAGCTTGCAAGACAATCGCCACCGCCTCCGCCATCCCCTTCATCAGAAAGGGCGAAGGCAGATCAGCCAGGGAGGGAGCAAAAAACCGCTCCGCCTGGGCCCGGCTTTCCACGCCTCTACCCAAAAGAATGGCGGCCAGCGGTTCGGGCAATTCCAATTCGGCCGCCAACAGGCTCACGCGGGCGTGATCAATGGGAGCTATCTCCCAGATTTTCTCAATTCTGGCCAAGGGATATCCTTCATAACTTGCTTTATGTTTTAATTGTATTGCTGCGGACGAGCGAAACTATTCTTGCTATTATTTTGCCTGGCGCGGGGTCACTGCCTCGGGGTCGCCGAGAATACGTAAGCCCCGGATGATGTAATGGGTTCCAGAAAGGATGGTGAAACCGGCAGTGGCGTAAATCAGATAGCTCCCCACAGGGAAAATAGGCTGGAAAGAGTGGTGGCCGAGGTAATACACCACGGTGAGCAGTTGCAGGAAGGTGGTCACCTTGCTGACCAAGGACGGCTTAATCTTGAAGTCTCGGTCATAGAGCATGAGAATGCCGATCCCTCCGCAGATGAGCACATCCCTGCTCACCACGATCACAGCCAGCCATTTCGGCAAAACACCCAGCACCGCCAGGGTAATATAGGAAGTAATCAGCAGCAGCTTGTCGGCAATGGGGTCGATAAAAGCGCCAAAATCTGTTTTCTGTTTCAGCACCCTGGCCAGGAAACCGTCCAAGGCATCGGTGACGCCAGCCAGGACAAAAACCCAAAAGGCCGCAAGTTCCTTGCCATCCAAGAGAAAGATGACCAGGAGGGGGATAAGCAGAATCCTGCCGATGGTGAGAAGATTTGGAATGTTCATGTGATACCTTTACTCCCCTTGGGCTCCGGCAAGAAATGATTCGATGCCCTCAAAAATCGGCCCCGTATCGGTGGGCGCAAACCAACGGATATGGGGATCGTTGCCAAACCAGGTCTTCTGCCGCTTGGCATAGCGCCGGGTGTCCCGTGCCAGGAGAAAAAGGGTCTCGTCCCAATCCCATTCCCCTTGGAGAAACTGGACCATGTGCCGGTAGCCGATGGACTGCATGGCCTTGAGACCTGGATCATACCCCATGGCCAGTAATTTTTCCACCTCAGCCAACAAGCCCTCTCCAACCATCTGCTCCACCCGCAGGTTGATCCGTTCGTAGAGCGCGGTCCGTTCGGCCTGTAGCCCAAGCTGCAGCACCTTGCTCAAGGCGGGCTGCACCTCCTGCTCCCGGAGATGCTCACTCCAGGGCCGGCCAGTGGCCTGGAATATCTCCAGAGCTCGCAGCAGGCGGTGGGTATCGTTGGGATGGATGCGCTCGGCGGATTCTGGGTCACATTGACCAAGCTCGGCAAAAAGCACCGCCCTCCCCTCTTCCAGCAAACGCTGCCGCAGAGTGGCCCGCACCGCCTCGGGCACCGGAGGAATCTCGAACAGCCCCTCCAGTAACCCCTTAAGATAAAGCCCTGTGCCGCCCACCAGCAGGGGGCGGTTGCCCCGCGCGATGATTTGCCGGCAAGCCTCGGTGGCGTCCGCAACATAGCGGGCCACATGGTACTCCTCGTCCGGCTCTACCATATCGAGGAGATGATGGGGTATCCGGGCGCGCTCCTCGGCGGTGGCCTTGGCGGTGCCGATATCCATGTGCCGGTAAATCTGCATGGAATCCAGGCCGACGATCTCACAGGAAAACCGCTCGGCCAGGGCGAGGGAGAGAGCGGTCTTGCCCACGGCCGTGGGGCCGATGAGAATCAACACGGGCGCGATTATGACAGGGGTATCGGTTGATAAGTCCATGTTATTTTGTCTTCGCACTTGGTTTCGCCTGTTTATGCAGTAAAAGAACAGCCTGTTTCTTTTTCATCCCCAAGATCCACCCGACATCGACCCGACATGCCCCAATGTCTACTAGTAAAGTAACCAGGCCGTGAAATAGGATGTATGCAAAAGGTAACAAAATAAGCGGAAGCTCCCCTGAAAATACCTGAAAATAATTTTACGAGAGATTGATAATGAAAAAAATCTTGATTGCCTTTGCCATATGGTGTGTGACAGGATTGGGCGTGACCATAACCGATCTGAATGCTGCAACACAGGGAGAGACACAATTTCCCCCAAAACAGAATCACACTACCACAGAAACAGAACCTTTAATTACTTCATGGACAGATATTGAGGGAAAAACACATTACAAAAACACAGAACCATCACCCAGTTTATCTGCCAATCAAAAAGGGATAAAAAACTCAGAAGACATCAAGCAGGCAATTTATATTCCCCCGCCCCAAGACCTACAATCAAAATCTGCAAACGGCATTCCCTCTTGGACAGACAACGCAGGCCAACGCCATTACATAGACAGTGACAACAAAGTATACGTTGCTATAACCGCTGATAAAACAAACGCTGACAACAAGGAACAGGTTATAACTACAACAGAAAATAAAATTTTCGTACCAGTTCCGATTATCTTTTGCCCCAAAAATCAGGTACGTATTCCGGTGATGTCGGCCATGCCTCCCGTCGTAAATTCAGCAACCGGCCATATTGCTGACAGAGTCAAATGTACTGAACATCCCAGGAAAATTACCCCTGACGCTCCTGCTAAAGCCGCGCAAAAAAAGACTGTCCCTCTCTTTAAGATCTTAAGAAAGAAATTCGTCGCCTCCGTCAACGCTCGGTATTTCAAACTGGCTAGAAATGAGAAGGACTTCTTTTGTGACGAACCTCTTCCCTCCTTCTTATGCTCTCTGCATCCATGTCAAAAATTAAGCACCTCGCATGCCGCATGAAAAAGATTGTCCAAAAAAACAGTTTCCGGTTAAGATAACAAACTTGCGATTTTGCCCGCAAGACTAACAATACCTACCTATAATCAACGAATGCAGAGCTCTGCTATATATTACAAAGGAGAAGATCATGCCCGAGAGAATTTACAACTTCAGCGCCGGACCGTCCACCCTCCCCGAGGAGGTGCTCGCCCAGGCCGCCAAGGACATCGTCAACTTCAACAACAAGGGCATGGGCCTCATCGAGATGAGCCACCGTTCCAAGGATTTCATCGCCGTGGTGGACGAGTGCGAGGCGAACCTCCGCGAGTTGATGAAGATCCCGGCCAACTACAAGGTGCTGTTCCTCCAGGGCGGCGCCTCCATGCAGTTCGCCATGATCCCCATGAACCTGCTTGGGCCGGGCAAGACCGCCACCTACCTCAACACCGGGGTCTGGGCCAAGAAGGCGATCAAGGAAGCCAAGCTCTTCGGCAAGGTGCAGGTCGCCTACACCAGCGAGGAGTCCACCTTCAACCACGTACCCAAGGATACCGACTATACCGTTGATCCGGCGTCGGAATACCTCTACTTCGTCACCAACAACACCATATACGGCACCCAGTTTCCCACCATGCCCAAGAGCGAGAAGATGCTGATCGCCGATATGTCCTCGGACATCCTCTCCCGCGAATTCGACATCTCCCCCTTCGGCATCGTCTATGCCGGAGCCCAAAAGAACATGGGACCTGCCGGGGTTACAGTGGTCATCATCCGCGAGGATCTGTTGGATCGCGCCCCGGAAAACCTGCCCACCATGTTCAAGTACAAAACCCACGCCGGCAACGGCTCCATGTTCAACACCCCACCCTGCTTTTCCATCTACGTGGTGGGCTTGGTCCTGAAATGGCTCAAAAAACTGGGCGGCGTTGCGGCCATGGAGAAGATCAACCAGGAGAAGGCAGCCATCCTCTATGCCGCCATCGATGCCACCGATTTCTACCGGGGCCACGCTAAAACAGGCTCCCGCTCCAACATGAACATCACCTTCAACCTGCCCACTCCGGAGCTGGAGGCGCAGTTCATCAAGGAGGCTACCGCCAAGGGGATGGACGGACTTAAGGGGCATCGCTCTGTGGGCGGCTGTAGGGCGTCGATCTACAACGCCTTCCCCAAGGCCGGGGTCGAGGCGCTGGTTGCGTTCATGAAGGAATTCGAGAAGAAAAATAGCTGATTTTTCTCCATTGCAAACTTGATGGTCAGCTGCTTTCCTGCGAAGCCGCTGACCATTTTTTATTTCTGATTACCGAGCAATCTCAGCAGCAAAAGGAACACCTTCGTTCTTCTGTTCATTTTCTTTGCTTGCCAAAAGAAAATGAACCAAAAGACAAGGCACCCTGTGTCCCTTGTCCCGCCAAAGGCGGGATGCCCTGTGCTCCTCGATGCTGCCGGGGCTTTGCAAACTCGCTTCGCTCAAACAGTGCAAATCCCTTTTCGGCAGCCTCTCCGGTGCTCGGCTGCGGGCCAATGGGATTGTAACCGCTATGAAGCATAGGAATTGACGAATAGAGCATGCACTACGAAGGCGCCCACATCATCCGCCCGCCCAGCGAGGCGGACAGCATCATCCTCCAAGTAACGGTGGGCTGCTCCCATAACCGGTGCACCTTCTGCGGCACCTACAAGGAAGAACGCTTCCGCATCAAGGATCAAACCATAATTGATGCGGACCTTGATTTTGCCGCCCAGTACTGCCGCAGGCAATCACGGGTTTTCCTGGCCGACGGCGATGTGCTTGCCCTGAGTCAGCCTCGGTTGGTCGATTTGCTCACCAAGATCAAGCAGAGGCTGCCCTGGGTGAACCGGGTCAGCCTCTACGGTAATGCCAGGGCCATCCGCAATAAAAGCGTGGATCAGCTTCTGGAATTAAAAGCCCTCGGTCTGCATCGGGTATACATGGGGCTGGAGAGCGGCTACGATCCGGTGCTTACCGCAATCGACAAAGGCGCGGATGCCGCACAGATGATCGAGGCGGGCCAGCGGGTGAAGGCGGCCAATCTTTTCCTCTCGGTCACCGCCCTGCTCGGCATCGCCGGAGCCGATCTATCCCAGGAGCATGCCAAGGCCACCGGCCAGGTTCTCTCCGCCATGGAGCCCAACCAAACCGGCATCCTTACCCTGATGCTGCTTGAGAACACCCCGCTCTGTCAGCTCGAACAAGCGAGGGAATTCAAACTCCCCAGCCAACACGGCATGTTGGGAGAACTGCGCACCATGGTGGAGCATCTTGACCTGAAAAAAGGCCAGCTCCAAAGCAACCACGCCTCCAACTACCTGGCAATCAACGCCAGAATGCCCCGGGACAAAGAGGCGGTGCTTGCGGCCATCGACCAGGCCCTGGCCGGGCACACCCGACTCAAACCCGAATACCTACGAGCCCTGTAATGGATACAATCGAACTGAAAAACCTCACCCTGCTCCAGATGCGCGATTGGGTCAAAGCCCAGGGCTGGCCCGCATTCCGGGCCCAGCAGATCTTTGCCTGGCTCTACCGCACCGGGATCAGCGAATTTTCGCAGATGACCGACATCTCCAAGGAGGTCCGGGCCAAGCTTGCGGAGATAGCCACGATCAGCCGCCTCGCCCCGGCCATGGAGGAACGCTCCCAGGACGGCAGCATCAAGTACGGCTTTCGCCTGGCCGACGGGGCAGTCATCGAATCCGTGCTCATCCCCGAGGGAGAGCGCTTAACCCTCTGCGTCTCCTCCCAGGTGGGCTGCGCCATGGGCTGCAACTTCTGCCTCACCGGCACCATGGGTTTTATCCGCAACCTGAGCGCCGCCGAGATCGTAGGCCAGGTCCAGGCGATCACCGAGATTGTCCAGGCCCAAGGCAAAAACCGGATCAACAATCTGGTCTTCATGGGCATGGGCGAACCGCTGGCCAACTTCGACAACCTGATCGACACCCTCAACATCCTCATGGAGCAGACCGGCCTTGATTTTTCCAGCCGGAGGATCACCATCTCCACCTGCGGCATCATCCCCAAGCTCAAAGAATTGGGCGAGGCGGTGACGGTGAATCTCGCCATATCCCTGCACGCGGCGGACGATGAAACCCGCACCCAGCTCATGCCCATCAACAAGACCTACCCAGTGGACGAGCTGCTGGCCGCCTGTCGCGCCTACCCGCTGCCCAGCCGCCGCAAGGTCATGATCGAGTACATCATGATCAAGGATCTCAACGATTCCGTGCGCCACGCCAAGCTGCTGATCAAAAAACTGCACGGCCTGAGCTGCAAGGTCAACCTCCTGCCCTACAACGAGAATAAGACCTTCCCCTACCAAAGCCCAACCCGCGAGCAGGTAGAGCAGTTCCAGCAAACCCTGCGAAATTCCGGCATCACCGCCTTGATCCGCGAGTCCCGGGGCGGGGATATTTCCGCAGCCTGCGGCCAGTTGGCGGCGGAGGCGGACGAAGAGGAAGAATAGCCCCTGCCCTTTCAGGTTTTTCCATTGACTTCCCCACCCCGTTGGGCATAACATTCCGATGAAGAAATCATCTATGATGATGACATAGCAAAAGCCCCTTCGACAAGCTCAGGGCGAACGGAACTATCTTTTATAACGTATTAAAATTCCGCTCGTGCTGAGCCTGTCGAAGCACCGCTTAAATCAGTTTTTCCAACCAAAAAAATACGTACTGCCGGGCTCTTCCGGCACAGAGAAAATAGACCAACCCAAGGAGAACCCCATGAAACATTTCACCCCCCGCCGTCGTAACCTGCTGGCCCTTGGCCTCATGGCCCTACTTATCCTTGGAGGCTGCGCAACCTACACCAAGCAGCTTGTTATGCGCTACGATCCCATCACCACCACCCGCTTCGGTGGCGGCGATCTCTATCTGATCAACGCCGAGTTGCAGCCGCCAACCGCATCCGGGGCCTGGGCCATCGGCAACACCAAGAACGGTGATGGCCTGATGGTCGATACCCTGTGGAGCGGCGTCTCTCCCGCTGGCCTGGTGCAGAGCGCCATGCAGCGTGAACTTGGCCAGACCGGCTATGCGGTGATCCCGGCCAAGAAAGCCCCGGATCTCTACAGCAAGGTGGTTGAGATCACCGAGGCCCGAGTGGTTGTTGACCAGATCACCAAGGTTCCCCAGGTAGACGCCACCTGCACCATCAGCGTTTCCCTCACCGTGATAAAGAATGGCACCCCGGTGCGCAAGCTGCACTACGAGGCAAAGGGCAGCGATTTGGCGATCAAGAATCGTGATCAGCTGGCCGAGACCATGCTCCGCAACACCATGCAGGATCTGATGAAACAGGCGATTCCGGATATCGTTGCCAATCTGGAGCAGTAAAAACAAAGGGGGGGCACAAGCCCCCTCTCTTTTGCTACTTCCCCGAAAACCCCATTGCCAATTTGTAGCTTATAGGCTAATGTGTGACTATACAGGTATTCCCATACGAGATTGACTATTACAAGAAAGAAGACGGCATCGCGCCGTTCCGGGAATGGCTCGATGCCCTGCGGGACGTAAATGGCCGGGCAAGGATTCGGGTCAGGCTTGACCGTGCGCGTCTGGGAAATCTTGGCGACCACAAACATCTTGGCAATGGCGTTTGGGAACTGCGGATCGACTGCGGGCCAGGCTATCGTGTCTATTTTGCCAAAGAAGAGAACCGACTTATTCTCCTTCTTGTTGGCGGCGATAAAGACACACAAAGCCGCGACATTACTCAGGCCGCTGGCTACCTGCAAGACCACAGAAGGAGGAGCTAAATGGCAAAGATAACCGAATATCAAAAAGACCTGATCGAGGCGTTAAAAAACCCGGAAGAAGCGGCGGCATACTTGAATGCGGCACTTGAAGAAGGCGACAAAGAAATCTTCCTTCTGGCTCTCCGCAATGTGGCCGAGGCCAATGGCGGCATGGCGGCAGTTGCGGAAAAGGCTCACCTTAACCGCGAAAGCCTGTACCGCACCTTGTCACGAAAGGGCAACCCGGAAATCCGCACCCTATTCAATCTATTGCATGGAGTTGGCTTGCGGCTGAATATCACACCAGAACAGGCAACGGTATAACTCACGAGAGGGTAAAGAATGCTTGCACGAGTGAAGGATGGGTTTTTTAAGATCAAGGGCAACCTCACAAGCCTTGATAATCAACCGATCAGCAAAGCCGCGCTGGTCATCATCCTGTTTCTCGACTTCTTTATCCTCACCTCCATTTTTACTGGTATGGACCAACATACCAGGCAGCTCGCCTCTCCTGACGATTCCATCCCTTCTTTCTGCCGCGAGGTCGTCATAAACCAGGAATGGAATCCCACCAGCCGGACCGAAAACCTCTCCAACCTCATCATCTCTCACAACAACAGCTATTATCAGCCTGCGGAAACAAAGAAAAACTGGCATCCGACCTGCGCCCCCTACCTTGATCTCTTTGACAAGATCAAGAGCAACAAGGAATTGGCCGCAGTTTTTGAGGAACGCAAAAAATTCAACCGTGAGGCCCAAGAGCTTCAGCGTCAGATCAATACGGAAAAAGGGGCCTACGACACTTCCCTCTTGGAGACCATTGCCAAACAAGAGGAAGGCCAGGCCAATGTTGACCGGATACAAAAAGACCTCCAGGCAAAAACCGAATCCCTGAACACCCTGCGCGGCCAGATCGCGGCATTGGAGCTGGAGATCAACAACAATCCCACCGTGCGTCTGCTTTGGGAAAAATTGGAAACGCAACAACAAACTGCCCGCGCACAGTTGCGGGCTGATCTCCAGAATGCCTATTTTTGGTATCCCCTGAAAAAACTGGGGATGCAGATACTCTTTCTCCTGCCTCTCTTCGCAGTTTTCTACGTTTGGAACAACGCCAGCGTCAGAAAAAGCCGAGGCATCCAGACCCTGGTTTCCGCGCACCTGCTGGTTGTTTCGTTCATTCCTATCTTTTTCAAAATCATCGAAACCATCTACGACATCCTGCCCAAGAAACTGCTGCAAAACCTTATCGAGCTGCTGGAATCACTCAAACTCATCGCCATATGGCATTATCTGGTAATCGCCCTCGCAATCGCTGCGGCGCTTTTTTGCATCTATATCTTTCAACGAAAGATTTTTTCGCGGGAAAAGCTGATGGAGCGGCGGATAATGAAAGGGCAATGCCAGCAGTGCGGGAAACTACTCCCCAAAGAATCACAGGCCTGCTCTTTTTGCGGATTTAATCAGTACAAGCCTTGCAGCAGTTGTAGTAAACCGACCTTTGTCTTTGGCAAGCATTGCAGTAACTGCGGAAAGGCTCAATGAGCCCATACAAACAAAGACAAAGGAAAGAAGTAACATGATTAAATTTTTCGCGCCTGACTGAAAAAAACAAAAAAATAAATCTGTCCCCTTTTTCTTTTTATACTTATTATCCTCATGAGTTCTGCCCAATGAAAACACTAGCCACGGTAATACCTACTGCAGAGCAATTACCCATAATTTCTAACCCTCAGGCCGGTGTAACTCTAATCAGGGGTGCTGCAGGGTCAGGCAAAACAACAACAGCCCTATTAATGCTTAAACAGCTTTCCGAATTCTGGGTACGACACCGTGAGAGGCTAGGTAATTTTGATCCTGTCCGAGTGCTCGTATTAACTTATAATCGGACATTACAAGGATACATCTCTCATCTAGCGAAGCAGCAATCTCCATCCTCATTGCAAGCTAATATTGACGTAACAACATTCGGTAAATGGGCGAGAAAGTTGGTTCCTTATCCTGACATGATTGACTTTGAAATGCAAAAACACATTATCGTCACACACGGAAGTGCCATGGGCTTGTCGGAGCGTAAGCTTCCCTAAAAGGTAGACATGTCAAAAGTAGAGTTTTCTGGCACAATACGACCAGGAGGCTCTGATGAAAAAGTCACGTTTTACCGAGAATCAAATCATCGCCATTCTCAAAGAAGGCGAAGCGGGTGTTC
>JAPLJG010000017.1 GCA_026388735.1 Deltaproteobacteria bacterium | reverse complement strand
ATGGGCACTGCGCCGTTGACAAAGACCTCGGTCAGCTCGACGAACAGGCCGAAGGCGGTGACCCCGGGGTTAATGGCGTCAAAGGTTTCGTCGATCTTGTCGGCCATGAAGTGGACCTGGAGTCGTTCCATCATCTCCCGGTCGGCCTCCACCGCCACCCGCTCCCGTTTGGAGAGAAAGCCGCCGGACTCTTCGGTGGGAACCGCCTCGCCGGTGGGTTTTGCCGGCCCCTTTTTTTGCAGGCTCGCGGCCAGCGCCCGGTGGACCATGAGGTCGGGATAGCGGCGGATGGGGGAGGTGAAATGGGTGTAGTGGGTGGCGGCCAGGCCGAAATGGCCGAGGTTGTGGGGGGAGTAGCGGGCCTGCTGCATGGTGCGCAGCAGGAGATTGCTGATGATGTATTCCTGGGGGGTGCCGGCAGACAAAGCCAGCACCGCGCCGAACCATTGGGGTGAGCCGTCGCCCTCCTCGACATTGAGGCCCATGCTCTGGGCAAACTCGGTGAACTCGGCCACCTTGAGCGGGTCGGGCGGTTCGTGGATGCGGTAGAGGCTGTCGATCTTGTTGTCGGTCAGGGCGAGAGCCACCGCCTCGTTGGCAGCCAGCATGAACTCCTCGATAAGCTTGTGGGCCTGGTTGCGCTCGCTGCGCTTGATGGTCAGCACGGTGTTGTCCTCGCCCAGCACCGCCAGGGGTTCCGGGAGTTCAAAGCCGATGCTTCCCCGTTTGATCCGCCGCTTTTCCAGGCTCAGGGCCAGGCGCCCCATCATCTCGAGGTTCGGGAGAATATCGGCGTACTTGCTCAGCACCGCCGGATCGCGGTCCACCAGGACCTGTTTGACCGTGGTGTAGGTGAGGCGATGCTTGCTACAGATGATGCTTTTCATGAAGCGTTTGCCCAGCCGCTTGCCGTGTTCGTCGAAATCGAGCACGGCGGTGAAGGTGTAGCGGTCCTCGTTGGGCACCAGGCTACAGAGGTTGTTGGACAGCCGTTCCGGCAGCATGGGGATGACTCGGGTGGGGAAATAGACGCTGGTGCCGCGCTGGTAGGCCTCGATATCCACCGGGGTTTGCGGCCGCACATAATGGCTGACATCGGCGATGGAAACATAGAGCCGAAAGCCATTGTTCAAGGGCTCGATGGCCACGGCGTCATCAAAATCGCGGGCCGTTTCCCCGTCGATGGTCACATGGACCACGCCCCGCAGATCGGTGCGGGAGGCGGACATTTTCACCTCCGGGTCCAGCCCCTCCACCTGGGTGGTCACCTCCTGGGTAAAGGCATGGGGCAGGTCGAACTTGCGGATGACCATCTCGGTCTGCACCTGGATATCCTTGGGATTGCCCAGCACCTCGAGGATGATGCCGTCCAGGTTCCGCTGCCCGGCGGCAAAGGAGGTGACCTCGGCCAAGACCGCGTCGCCGTTCTTGGCCCCCCGGCTGTCCTCCTTGCGGATGATCAGATTGTAGGGGAAGCGAGTGTCTTCCAGGGTCACCAGACCGGTAGTGCCGCCGGCCATGTAGATTCCGACCAGCCGGGTGGTGGCCCGGTTCAGCACCGCGATCACTTTGCCCTCGTAACGGCCTTGGCGGCGGCTCATCAACTGAACCAGGACCTTGTCGTTGTGCGCTGAGCCGCCCAACATGCCGGGCGGGATAAAGACATCCTGGTCGATCTCCAGCTCGGCCGGGGCCTCGGCGGGGGCGACAAAGCCATAGCCCTTGGTGGTGACGCTGATCGGGCCGGCAAACAGCTCCACACTCTTGCGCAGGGCAAAGGTGTCCTTGCGGCAGGAAAGAACCTTGCGCCGGCAGAGATCTTCCAGCACCCCCAACACTTCCTGCCGGTGGCTCTTGCTTAAGCCTAGGGCCGCAAACAGTTCCTGGGCTGAAAGCGGCATCTCCGCAGTGTAGATTTGGCCGAGGATCTCGCCTTCAAAGCGCGCTTCCTGGTGTTGCCGGGGCACCCTGCCGCCTTCGCGCTGTCGTTTTCCCGGCCGACCCTGTTTGCTGTGGAAATCCCTTCTTTTGTGTGTCACAGGCGTGCCTCTCTAGGGCTATTTTTTTTAAAGAAATGGAAAATCATTGCACAAGGGCTGAGAACGAAATACCCTTACAACATACTCTGATAACAGTGATTGTACCTTATTTGCCGGGACAGATCATCCATATTACCCTTGACCGGATAAGAAAGAGCAGCGAGCATCCATGGCCCCCTCCAAAAAATTTAACATAGCCGCCTATTGCGAGCACATGGAGCAGATTCTCGGCGGCCAGGACGGCCCGGCCAAGATCTTCTGGGAGGCGTTGTCCGTCAGCCATCCCCTCCAGGTGGCGAAGATTCTCGTTGAGGAGCTGGACATCCGCGACCCGGAACTGCTGGCCGCCGCCGTGCTCCACGACACGGTGGAGGATGTGCCCGAAGTGACCAGCGAGGTGATCGGCGAGGTGTTCGGCAAGAACATCGAGATCATAGTCGATGCTTGCACTAAGATCGCCAATTTTGCCGGAGACAAGCAGACCTTTTATAAGCTGGTCCACCGCAAGCTTTTCTCTGGGGCCGCAGCCCATCTTGAGGTGCTGTTGGTCAAACTGGCCGATCGGTTGCACAACCTGCGAACCATGGGTTCTATGCCTAAGGACAAGCGGCAGAAGATCGCCGAGGAAACCCTGGACATCTACGCGCCCCTGGCCAAGGTCATGGGCTTGAACTCCATCAAGCGCGAGCTGTACACCCTGGCCCTGATGTACAAATTCCCCAGGCAGAGCCAAAAGGTGCTGGCTGCCATCAAACGGCTGGAGAGCAGCGAAGAGGTGCTGGCCATTAAGCGCACCCTTGAGGAGCGGATGAAGGAGGTGTGGATCACCCACGAAATCCGCCTCAACCCCAAGGGCCTCTGGTCCTACTTTGACCCGGCCCAAAAGGTGCTGCACAAAACCATTGCCAACCCCCTTGAATTTATCATCATTGCCAACGATGTCCAGACCTGCTACCGGATTCTCGGGGTTATCCACCAGAATTATCCGCCCATCCCCCGCACCATCCGGGACTTTATCGCCAACCCCAAGGCCACCGGCTACCAGAGTCTGCACACCAGGGCTAATATCAAGGGGTGCAACTATCTGTTCAAGATCCGCACCGCCGAGATGACCACCTCCTCCCGTACCGGTTTGGTGCGGGAATGGTTTGCCAATAAAACGGTGCCCAGTAGTTTTGAGGTGGAACTGCGGGAGATGCTGGATATCCTGGGAACGGATGGGGATCTTTCCTATCGGGAGATGATTGCGGTCAGCGGCAAAAAGGCTATCTACACTTACACCCCCAAGGGCGACCCGGTTGAATTGCCCGCCCACAGTATTGTGTTGGATTTCGCCTTCAAGGTGCATACCGATGTGGGCAAGCGCTGTATCAAGGCCAAGATCGGCAAGCGCCAGGTGGACCCGGATGCCCTTCTCGAAGATGGCGATCAGGTGGAGATCATCTGCCAGAAAGAGCCGGTGCGTTTCGAGCCGGAAATACAGCAGCTCTGCCAGACCCCCAAGGCCCGGGCGGAGCTCTCCAAGCTGTTTCGTCACCGGCGTGAGACCCTGGCCCGCATGATCGGCGAGAGTCTCCTGCTCCAGGAACTCAAACACTACGGGCTACCCGCTGAGCTCCTGGAAAAACCGGGCATGGAACCCATCTTGGCGACTCTCGAGGTAAGGGAGCTGTCGGAGCTTTTTCTTGGCTTGGGCGAGGGCAGATTTCGGTTGCGGGAACTCATCAATGAAATCAAAATCCGGCTGTACGCGGGGAGGGAAACCCTGCTGCCGCCCACCGGCAGCCTGAACCGCATCGAACTTGCCACCTTGGATCCGGTCTGCATCAAATTTTCCCGCTGCTGCAACCCGGCACCCACGGAAAAAGTTCTGTACGGCCTGCTCAGCGAGCGGGGGCTTTCCATCCACCAGAAGGAATGCGCCACCATCGCTTTCCTTAATATCCAGCGGGAAGATGTGGTGGAGGTGCGCTGGCGGCTCAAGGAAACGTCTGTGCC
The DNA here is from genome assembly GCA_026388735.1 of Deltaproteobacteria bacterium. Taxonomy (GTDB): domain Bacteria; phylum Desulfobacterota; class Desulfobulbia; order Desulfobulbales; family Desulfurivibrionaceae; genus Thiovibrio. The sequence continues at coordinate 6,207 of JAPLJG010000017.1, read as the reverse complement.
CAAGATGCAGACCATCCTCATCCTGGAGGCCCCGTCCCGCAACCGGGTGCTCATGATGCTGGGTGTGGCCCCGGAAGAGATGCTGATTAGCGAGATCGATCTGCTTTCCAGTCAGCCTTCGCGCACCTCTGCCTGGCAGATTAATTTTCAGGTGGATACCCTGCAAGGCCTGAAAAATATCCTCGTCCACCTGGATAAGACCGGGATGGCCTTTGAGTTCGTGCTGGAGCAGTAGTAAGCGTCCAGCAGCACCACATCTGCGTCGCAGTCTCCGCTATCGCTCGCTTAGCTGTCATCGGTTCACTCGTGTGCGACAGCACACTTCGTAATCCTCTTCCTAGCATCTGTGGCAGCAGCGAAGCGGCGCTGCTGAACGCTTACTCGTCGATAACCGTTATAGCAGGTGGCGTGGAGTGCTGACATCCATCAGTCACAATCCGTGGCACTCTACAACTTCTCCCCCATGGCTAGGTCTTCAAGACCATCCCGATCCAAAATCGTAATCTGTGCCCCTTCGCTGCTGATCAACCCCTGTTTGGAAAGCTTGGTCAGGATGCGGGAAAGGGTTTCCGGGATGGTGCCCAGCAGGCTGGCCAGCTGGGCCTTGCCGATGTTGAGCTTCACCGTGTCGCTGTCCCCCTGCTGGGTGCTGAGAAAGAGGAGGTGCGCCGCCACCCGGCCGGGCACCTCCTTGAGGGAGAGATCCTCTATCAGATGGGCGAACTTCTTGAGCCGCATGGACAGGGCTGCCAGCATGTTCATGGCCAGGGCCGGATTGGTCTGGATCAGGTCGATGAAGGCGCGGCGGGGGATGAAGAGGGCTCGGCTTTTCTCGAGAGCCAGGGCATGGGCCGGGAAGGTCGAGCCCATAAAAACGGCGGCTTCGGCAAAGGGCTCGCCTGGCCCGAAGATATGGAGGATCTGCTCCTTGCCCTCCATGGAAAGCTTGTAGATCTTGACCAACCCCTCCATGACCACATAGAACCCGGTGCCTGGATCGCCTTCGGCAAAGATGCTTTGGCTGCGGCCATAGTCCTGGAGGGTGATGATCATGGCCAGCTCGTCGTACTGCTCGGCGGTTAGACCGGCAAAGAGCGGGACCTGTTTGAGAAAAGACATGAGTTCCATGGGTTACTCCTTGGTTGACATCGGCGGACAAGCCATGGCCCAGGCCAGGTTGTTCGCAAAAAAACAGAGCACGGCAATGTTTGGCGGGCAGGCAGCCGACTCTCTGCCAGAGGCAAAAGTCAGCGCCAGCGGTTTTTGTGGGGTGCCTTGTCCGCCATGCCCTGCAAGCAAGCGAATCTCCATGAAGCCGAGCAGGGGGCGGGTCTGGACCATCTTGCGGACTGCCTCCTTGGCCGCCCATAGCATGGTGAGCCGTTCTGTTTCCGGAAAAGACTTGGGTAGAGAGGTCTTCAGGATATCCTCTTCTTTTAAAGAGGCAAAGCGTTCTTTGACCCGATGAATCTTGGCGCCCGGCTGCTGGATGTCAAGGCCGCATGGGAGATTTGCCGCCAGGGCTGCGGCCAGCGGCCCGCTGTGCGAGATGGAGATGAACGGGGCCACGGGCTGAGATACAGATGTAACATAGGGGCGACCGTCTTCTTCGCTCCGGATCACCAAGCCTTGCCAATCCACCGTTGCCTCGCCCAGGAGCCCAGCCGCCGCCCATTTGGCAGCGAGTCGTCCGCCCAGCCACTCGGTGCGTCTTTTTTTCTGGCTAAACCCGGTCCATCGGCTCAGCTCGTCCGCGCTGAGATAATGGCCGGCCAGGTCGGACGTGCAGTCGGTTAGGGCGGCCAGCTCCACCGTCCCCAGCTGTAGCCGGGCCGTCTGGCTAAAATGCTGCTGCCAGCGCGGCCAGCACTCCTCAAAAATGGCTTGGGCAAACGCCATTATTTCCTCCTCTCATAAAAATCCTTGCTCTTGGCCGTAAGTTTTTGTAAGCCGTATAAAACCATGCCCCAGGGGATCAACCATGAACTCACTTGATTTCGGCGTTATCGCCATCATTCTTCTCTTTCTTGTTCGCGGCATCTGGGTCGGGTTCGTTCGTCAGCTTGCCTCCCTGCTCGCACTCGTCCTCGGCTATATTTTTGCCGGGCGCTATTATGAGCAGATAAGTCCGCGCCTTGCCTCGCTGATCCCCTCGCCCCAGCTCTGTTTTCTCGTGACCTATGCCCTGCTTTTTCTCGCGGTATTTTTCGGGGTTCTGGCCCTGGGTTTTGTGCTGAAAAAAGTCATGAGCGTTTCGCTGCTTGGCTGGTTTGACCGGTTTATGGGCGGGACCTTCGGTCTGGTCAAGGCGGGGGTGATTGCTAGCGTTGGTTTCATGGTGTTGTCCGGGATGCTGGCGGATTCCAACCCGCTTATAACCGCCTCCATGGCCGCGCCCTATCTGGCCAAAAGCTCCGGGTTTCTGCTCTCCTTTATCCCGGATCAAAACCTCCACCGCCACCTACTTCCCAGAGAACCCGCCATTGCCCTCCCGGACCTTACCATACCAGCGGGCAAGCCGGTCCGGACTGAGCCCGCAAAAAAAACCAAGTAAAATTAGCTGATTCACCAGGGTCGTGCGCACAACCCCAAGGCGTTGCCAGCGTCGGGCCGAGGTGAGGGCCGGGCTTGCGAGCAGGGCGATTTGCCCCATTTTCCGTAAGCGGCGCACCAGCTCAAGGTCTTCCAGCAGGGCAATCTCCCGAAAGCCTCCCATTGCCTGAAACTTGGCCGCAGGCAGAAACAGGGCCTGATCGCCATAGGGCAGCCCGAACCAGGCGGACCGCCAATTGGCGCAATGCGCCAGCACTCGGAACTGCCAATCCTTGGCGTCAATAGCGAAGCGGAAGGCCCCGGCCACGATGCCCGGCCGATTGAGGGCTTCGTGGATCTGCGCGGCAAAGCCTTCGGGCAATCGGGTGTCGGCATGGAGAAAGAGCAGCGTTTTCCCTTGCGCCGCCCGCGCCCCGGCGTTCTGCTGGCTTCCCCGTCCCAGCGGTGCGGCGATCACCCGGGCTCCGGCGGCTGCGGCCAGAGCTACGGTTTGGTCGTGGCTGCCGCCATCGGCCACGATCACCTCCATCCCCGGCTGTCCTGCCAGCCCGACCACGGTTTGGCCGATACATTCCGCCTCATTAAGAGTCGGAATGATAATCGAAATGTCGCAGGTCTTCGGGTCGGTCAACATCGGCAAGGGGTTCCAGCATATGGGTTGCAAGCTCCAGGGCCTGCGCTTGTTTCAGGGTTGCGGCCAGCACCTCTCCGCCGCCCCAGGGAATCTTGGCAAAAAGGGAGGGGGCGGGCCGGTTGAGGCCAATAAGATAATAGCCGCCGTCCATGGCCGGGCCGAGCACCAGATCCTTCCGGGCCAAGGCGGCAAAGGCCTGGGCAAAGAGGGTTGGGGTGAGGCCGGGGCAATCGGCGCCGATCACCACCACAGACTGGGCGCCTTGGGTAAAGGCCTGGGCAAAGGCCCGAAGCAGCCGGTCGGCCAAGTCTCCCTCGCCCTGGTCCAGGCAGGGGATGTCGCTGGAAAGCCAGGCCTCCATGGCCTGCTGATTCCCATCGGCATAGCGGATTTCAGGGCTCACCGGATAGTCGGCTGCAAACGCCGCCATGCGGGTGACAATCGCTTCGCTCATCCGCCGTTGGAGCGCGGCAGCGCCGTGGGCTCCCAGGGTCGGGATCAGCCGGGTTTTCGTCCGGCCCGGTTCGGGATAGCGGGTAAAAAGAATAAGCCGCGCCTGTCTGTCTTTGTCCATCCTTGCCGCCTGTCCTGTTCTCCGCTATACTACAGCCAAGACTTTTCCCCAATAAACCCCATCACCATACCAGCCATCCCGTGACCGTCAAAAGAAAAAAAAAGCTCCCGGACCCCTGTTCGTACCGGAAAAGAACCTACCGGAACCGTGTTGAGCATGGCGAGCTGATCAGCTTCGAGGTGCGGATCAGGGAAACGGACCTGCATATCCTTGCCGGCAAAGACCTGCGCGATGCGGCCAGTGGGGCGGTGTTCCAGTACCGCAGCCAGTTGGAAAGCTACATCGCCCGCCATCCTGAATTTGCCACGGCCCTCACCCCCCTTCCTCTTGATCCTACGGCCCCGCCCATTGTTAAGACCATGCTCGCTGCGGGCCTCGCGGCGGCGGTCGGTCCCATGGCCGCAGTGGCCGGAGCCATGGCCGAGTATGTCGGGCTGGATCTTCTTGCTGCTGGGGCTGGGGAGGTGGTGGTGGAAAACGGGGGCGACATCTATTTCTGCCGCAGGCAGGAGAGCGTGGTCGGCATCTTTGCCGGGGCTTCGCCACTCAGCAACCGGGTGGGGCTGAAAATTCCGGCAAGCCTCATGCCCCTGGGCATCTGCACCTCGTCCGGCACTGTGGGCCATTCCTTGAGTTTTGGCGAGGCCGACGCTGTTACGGTGTTGGCCAAGGATACCGCCCTGGCCGATGCGGTGGCCACCCTGGTCGGCAACGCGGTGCAGCCCGGGCAGAGCCTTGAGGCCGCATTGGCTAAAGCCCCTGACGTGCCGGGGGTTCTGGGGGTGGTCATCATCCGGGGCGAGGAGTTGGGCGCCTGGGGCGAGGTGGAGCTGGTGCCGCTGGGGGGGTGAACCCTGAAATCTTCGGTGATTTTTATTATCCGTTCCAGGTTGTCATGGAGAAACCTTTGTCCCTGAAAAGGGTAAGGCACGCCTCCGCAACTCCTGGATCGTAAATCTTTCCTTTGTTCTTTTCAATCTCGGCTAGAGCGAGATCTGTCCCTGGCGCCGGGCGATACGGGCGATGGGAAGACATAGCCTCAACCACGTCGGCAACGGCAATAATCTTTGCCTCCAAAAGTATGTCTTTATCATACAAACGGTTCGGGTACCCGGACCCGTCTATTCTCTCATGATGTTGCAAAATTATTTGTGAAATCGGCCAGGGGAAATCTATTCCTTTCAGGATATCAAATCCGACTTGGGGGTGCACATGGATTAATTCTCTTTCAATTGGGGATAATTTCCCTGGCTTGTTGAGGATTTCCGCCGGCACATATATTTTTCCCAAATCATGTACTATCCCCGCCAGGTGTATCCCTTCGATGATATCAGCCGGCAGCTGCATCTCCACCGCAATCGCACATGCCAACTCCGCTACCCGTTTCTGATGTCCTGCGGTATACGGATCTCGCGTTTCAACCGCCATGGCCAGTGCTCTAATAGAACCATCAAGAGCCTGCTCAAGCTTCTTGATCATATCTTTCAACTGCTGCTCTTTCCGCAGAATCTGTTCTGTTTTCTCGCAAACTTTTCCTTCAAGCTGCCGGTTCAGCAGCAAAAGTTCCTCGTTCTGTTGTTGGGTGATACAGTACAATTTCTTGTTTTCCTGCGATAAGCTGTAATGTTTGAGCGCCTCTCTCGCCGCCAGCAACAGCTCTGAATTGTCAAAAGGTTTGCTGATAAATTTGAAGATATTATTTTTGTTGATAGCATCTATCATGATCTCCCGATCTGCATAGCCGGACATAATTATGCGAATAGCATCAGGCCATCTCGATTTTACTATTTCAAGAAAGTCTGTTCCTTGCATTGATGGCATTTTCTGATCACTTACAACAACGGCAGCCACATTTTGCTCAAGACTTTTCAGTGCGTCACCCGGATTATCGAAGGTAAACACATGGATCCCTTCTTCATCAGCAAAAATCCGTTGCACCGCCTTGAGGATATTTTTTTCATCATCGACGAAAAAAATATTGTCCATTCTCTACCCCTTTCGGAAGGAATTTAGGTTAGCCAACTACTGGGTGCAAGACTGGTGAGCGTCAGTATGCCACCTCTGGGGGGGGGAGTTATTGCCCCGGAGGCGCCGCATTGATCACCGGAATTTTGACCGTGAAGCTCGTGCCCTTGCCCTCTTCGCTTTCCACCTGAATATCGCCGTGGTGGTTTTTGACCACGATGTCGTAGACAATGCTCAAGCCCAGGCCCGTGCCCTTGCCCACCTCTTTGCTGGTGTAGAACGGCTCGAAGATCCGTTTGATCTTGTCCTGGGGAATCCCGCTGCCGGTATCGCTGATGCGGGTGTATATGAAATCCGGGTCGGCCCAGGTTTTGATCCTGATCTCTCCTTTGGTTTCAATGGCCTGGGCCGCATTGACCAGCAGGTTCATGAACATCTGGTTGAGCTGCTGCGGATTGCAGACCGTTTGCGGCAGCTCCCC
>JAPLJG010000010.1 GCA_026388735.1 Deltaproteobacteria bacterium | reverse complement strand
TGAATGGCGATTTAATAACCCAAAACCAGACATACAATTAAAGATGCTAAAACAGCTAGTTAAAGTAAATATTGGCTAGTTATCTAGGACAGCCCCTTAAAAAAAGCGACCCCATCCATCTCCGGCATCCGGTAGTCGGAGATCACCACCTGCACCGGCTGGTGCTGCTCCAGAAGGGCGAGCCCCTCCCGGCCTGATTCCGCGGTGAGGATTTCATAGTCCTCATCCAGAAAAAGACGTTTAAGCGATTTCAAGACGTTCGCCTCGTCATCCACGCAGAGAATTGTCACATCCCCAATCATTACCATGCCGCCGCCCTCACTCTGTCGTATCCAGAAAGATTTTGCATCAAGCTCCCCTCCCTTGCCGGGAGGGGGTTGGGGGGGTGGGTGAAGTTAGCACCGGCATCGCAACCAGCACGTTCCCCCTCACCCCGGCCCTCTCCCGCGAGGGGAGAGGGGGCTTTTTGCGTTCTGCAATCCTCTCGCCAAAGGCCGCCGCCCTCATTCCGTTTTCACCGGCAAGGTCACGACAAAGGTCGTCCCCTTGCCAAGCTCGCTGGTCACTTCAATCTTGCCGCCATGCTTTTTGGTCACGATATCGTAGGTTATGCTCAAGCCCAATCCGGTTCCTTTGCCCACCTCCTTGGTGGTGAAAAACGGCTCAAAGATCCGGCTCAGATTTTCCTGGGGAATGCCGCCACCGGAGTCGGCAATGGCAACGGTTATCTCCGTTGCGCTCGCCCTGGTGGTGATCGTGATCTCGCCCTTGGTCTCGATGGATTGCGCCGCATTGACCAGCAGATTCATAAACACCTGGTTGAGCTGCTGCGGATAGCATCGGGTCGGGGGCAGATCGCCATAATCCTTTTTCACGATACATTTGTATTTGAGTTCATTCCAGATGATATTTAAGGTGTCATCCAGACACTGGTTGATATCGGTCAGGCTGTAGTCGGACTGATCAACCCTGGAAAAGCTCTTCAGGTTCTGGACGATCTTCTTGACCCGTTCCACACCGTCCAGGGATTCGGCAACCAGAGAAGGCAGGTCTTCAAGAATAGGTTCGATCTTGAGCTGCCTGCGAATCTCGGCAAGGCGTATGGCGCGCTCATCGCCCGCTTCCTGGGGAAAGATTTCCGCCTGCCTCTGCAAAAATTCCGCCACCCGCGCCAGGTATTTTTGCAAGGTGCCCAGGTTGCTGGTGACAAAGCCGATGGGGTTGTTGATCTCATGGGCCACGCCTGCGGCCAGTTGGCCGATGGAGGCCATTTTCTCCTGTTGGACAAATTGAGACTGGGTTGCTTTCAGTTCATCAAAGGCGTTTTGTAACTCGCTGTTCTTCTTTTCTATGATCCCCATCATGTGGCTGAACTGGATACCGATCCGCACCACCGGATCATCGGCTGCCTCCTGATAAAATTCGCAGGCCATACAACTGTTGAATTTTTGGGCGAACTTGCCCTGCACCTTTCCCTTGCAGCTGGTTCCGGCAATGGTCCAGCATTGCCGGGGTTCCCGCCCGAAACAAAGGCAGTTTTCCTGGCCGCATTGCATCATCTTCCAGCACGGCTCCTGGTCCGAGGGCAAGGTGAAAAAAACCTCTTCCATCTTCCCTTCGGTGGCCCGCTGGATCATGGTGGACATCTCGCCCAGAGCGCCTTCGAGCCTTTTCCTGTCCTGCTCGATTTTGAGCAGAATCTGCTTGCGGTCAGAGATATCGTGGAGCGTAACCACACAGCACAACTCGCCATTCTCGGCTTCGGGGGTATAGCTGGTCTGCTGAAAAACCCTTTTGCTGGCCCCATGAAACCGCTCGCACTGGCTTTTATCCGCCGATGCGCTCTGCTGTGGTCGCATCGGTCGCATTCCGGCCTCGACAAGCAGGGCTTCCCAGGCGCGGCCAAGGATTTCCGCATAGGACTTGCCCAGAAAGTCACACACCGCCTTGTTGCAGCGCTGCACCTCCCCGGCCGCGCCGACCAGCAGAACCAGATCAGAAACCCCGTCCATAATCATGGTCCATTCGTCCTTGGCCCGTTTGACCTGGGCAAAGAGCAGCTTCAGCGCCTCGTGCTCCGGCAATTGGTTGTCCTCAGGCATACGGCCTCGCTCCGCACATTCTCACTGCTGTATGACTCCCTCGTAATACAAGAATGCCTCCCGAATCTGGGTACGCAATTGCTCTTCGTCCCAGGGTTTAACGAAAAATTTATAGATGGCGCCCTCATTGACCGCCTGGACAACGGTTTCCAGCTCAGCATACCCGGAAAGAACCATGCGTACGGTGTCCGGATAGAGCGCCTTGACGCGGCCTAGAAACTCGGCGCCGCTCATTGCCGGCATCCGTTGGTCGGAGAGAATCACCTGCACCGGATTTTTGGCCAGGAGCTCAAGCCCCTCATGGGCGCTGGTCGCGGTGAAAATCCCATACCCTTCATCGACCAGTATTCGCTGGAGCGCGGCAAGAATATGGGGTTCATCATCAACGATGAGCAGGGTCCGCGATTGCAGGGGGGCTTCCGGCGTCGGCAGGGTTTTGCCCTGACGCACCAACTCGGCAAACTCCTCGGCGGGCACGGGTTTGCTAAAAAGATACCCCTGTATTTCATCACAGCCGTTTTGCCGCAGATACCCCGCCTGCTCCTCGGTTTCGACGCCTTCAGCCACCACGCCAACCCGCATCCGATGGGCCAGGGCAATAACCGATGTGGCGATGGTCGCAGCCCCTGGATCGGTGACAATGTCGGTCACAAAGGAGCGGTCGATCTTCATCTGGTCGATGGGAAAACGGCCCAAATAGGCAAGGCTGGAATACCCGGTGCCAAAATCATCCAGGGAAAGCCGGACGCCGATGCGCTTCAGGGCGGTCATCCGCGCCACCGCTTCTTCCGGCTCTGCCATGAGCATACTCTCGGTCAGCTCCAGCATCAAACGCCTCGGCTCCACGGCGTAACGCGTCAGGGCCTGGATGACCTCATCCTCCAGTCCGCCGCAGCGAAACTGGCGGGCCGAAACATTGACCGCCACCTTAATCTCCGTCAACCCTGCATCCCGCCAGACGCGCATCTGCCGACAGGCATCCCGGATCACCCAGGCGCCGATGCCCTCGATCAGACCGTTCTTCTCGGCGGCAGGAATAAACTCCAGCGGCGACACCAGGCCGCCATCGGGTTGGCGCCAACGTATCAGGGCCTCGGCACCCAAAATACGGCCGCTACGCAGATCGACCTTGGGCTGATAATACAGGACAAACTCCCCCTGGGCCAAGGCACGGCGTAACGCCTCCTCCATTACCAGGGTGGCGCGGGCCTGGACATTCAGCTCGCTGGTGTAGTAACAGAACTGTTTTCCTCCCAGCTCCTTGGCCCGGTGCACAGCCGCATCGGCCCCGACCAGCAGGGCCTGCGCCGTGCCGCCATCCTGGGGATAGACGCTGATGCCGACGCTGGCCCGCACATAGGCCTTGCAGCCGTCCGGCAGGATAAACGGCGTCTCCAGTGAGGCCTGGATACTGCGCGCCATGATCTCCGCGTCCTGATACTCATGCAACGCTTCCAACACCAGAACAAACTGGTCCCCGGCCAGACGCGACAGGGTGTCTTCCTCCCGCAATCTGGTGCGCAATCGGTGGGTAACCGCAACCAGCAGGGCGTCGCCCGCAGCATGCCCATGACTGTCGTTGATGGTCTTGAACTGGTCCAGATCGATAACCAGTACCGCCGCCCGATTTCCCTCGCGGCTGGCCCGCTCCAGGGTGTGTTGCAACCGCGCCTCCAGCAGCAGACGGTTTGGCAGGGCGGTGAGCGGGTCATAATGAACCAAGCGCTGGAACCGCTCTTCGTGCCGCCTGAGTTGGCTGAGGTCGGTGGCCACGCCCACGTAATGGGTAGGGTCGCCCTGTTCGTTGCAGACGGCGGTGAGGGTGAGCCTCTCGGGATAAATTTCGCCGTCCTTGCGCCGGTTCCAGATCTCGCCCTGCCAATGCCCGGTTTGCCTCAGACTCGTCCACATGGCCTGATAAAATACGCGGTCGTGGCGACCGGAGCTCAAAATGCTTGGGCTTTTTCCAAGGGCATCGCCCTCGGCATATCCGGTGATCTCCGTAAAGGCCGGATTGACGGCAAGAATCTTGGGGGCCAGGTCGGTGACGATCACCGCATCGCGGGTGCTGGCCAAGATCGCAGCATCAATCCGCAAGGCCTCCTGGACCGACCATGATGCGCTGCACACATCCCCCATGTTCAAGATCTCCAAATATTTCAACCGCCAAAAAAAATTAATGGGGAAAACCCGCTCTGCCACCCGTGCATGAAGGGCCATATCCTGAGATAGGGTATCATAATCAGTCGGGCAAAAGAGATAAAAAAAGGCCTGGCGGCAAGGTCAGATGGCGCGGTGAAAAACTAATTAGACCCCGCACCGCTCCTATGCTACTATGGTGTGCAGGGTCGTTTCCTTACTGAACAACACGGGGTCGCCACAGTAGATGAAATTCCGCCTTATCTTTCTTGCCCTCGGGCTCCTTGCCTTTGCCGCCACCATCACCGGCGGAGTCGTGTATTTCCAGACGGTCAGCACCCTAGTCCATGACCAGGCCGGCAAAACGGCCCAGGATAGCATCGAACACCTCGACAAGGGCATTTCCTCCATCCTCAAAACCAATCAAAAGGCTGTGGAAGTGCTGGCCGAGATGTGGTCGGTCCAAAACTTTTTCACCAAGCAAAGCCCGGAAAACTTGACCGAAGTGCGATTCGCACTGGACGATTTCCGCGAAGCCTACAACGCCACCCGTTGCTGCCTCCTCAGCAAAGAGGGACTCGTTATCGCCGCCAGCGCCGGAGAAAAATCCCCGGTCCAGATCGGCGAGGACTATTCCAGGCGCCCCTTTTTCCAGAAAGCGCTGGCTGGAAAACCCTTCATCACCCTGACTCAAGGGGTTACCAGCAAGGAACCGGCCATCAATCTGAGCCATCCGGTTTTCTCCGAAAACACGGTGTTGGGCGTCGCTCTCATTACCGTGCCGCTGGCCGACATTGGCGAGATCTTCGCCCATTCCACCGGGGTCGTCGCCCTGACCGACGAACACAATCTCGTTTTTGCCGCCAACAAACAAGAATGGCTCCTCAAAGTGCTGGGGACCCCCTCAGCGGAGGCGATCGCTGATATTGCCGAAAACAAGCTGTCCGTGGGCGATATGCTCAGCCAACTTCCCATAACCTTTGATGAAGCCAGGGGCACCGCCCGTTTCTCCGATGGCCGGGGATATCTTTTTTCCCATTCCCCGCTCTCAAGCTCGCCGGGCTGGCAGATCAACTATTTCCTTGAAGATACCCAGATAGACACCCGGCTTTATCAGGCGTTGTTCGGCAAGGCCGGAATACTTCTCGCCGGGATGACTATTTTTGTATTCGGGGCCATGGTCTATCTTTTCCGGCAGGCGGAGGTGTTTCTGCTTCAGTGGGAGCAAGCGGACAAGAAGGCCAAATCCGCCAATATCTTTCTTTCCCAAATCCTGAATGTGGCCGCCGACGGCATGCGGGTTATTGACCAGAATTTCAACGTGATGCAGATCAACAAAACCTTTGCCGCCATGACGGGAATGGAGCAAAAAGATATTCTGGGCAAGAAATGCCATGACATCTTCTGGGGCCCCATCTGCAATACGAAAAACTGCCCCATGCACCAAATACAGGAAGGCACAAAACGGGTTGAATACGAATCCGTCAAGGAAAGCCCCACCGGAAAGATTATAAACTGCTGGGTTATCGCTGTCCCTCTCTACGACACGAACGGCAAGCTCGTCGGCATCCTGGAAAGCTATCGGGATATCACCGAAAGGATTGAAAACGAGCTTGCCATGGAAAAGGCTTTTGAGGAAACGCACAAGTTTGCCGAGGAACTGGCCGCCAGCAACGAGGCGCTGCATCGCCAGCAACACGAACTTGCCCTGGCCCACGACACCCTCAAGCAGAGCCAGGCCCAGATCCTGCAACAGGAGAAGATGGCCTCGGTGGGTCAGTTAGCCGCAGGCGTAGCCCATGAGATCAACAACCCCATGGGCTTTATCTCAAGCAACTTAAGCTCGCTGACAAAATACCTGGAGCGTCTCACCTGGTTTATCCGGGCTCTTGAGATGAAAATCCCGCAGGAGCCGCCGGACGAAGAGCTTGCCGCCCTGCGCAAAAAACTCAAGATCGACTACATCATGGAAGACGCCGTGCATCTGGTGGAAGAATCCCTGGACGGCGCTGGCCGAGTCAAGAAAATCGTCCAGGGGCTCAAAAATTTCTC
>JAPLJG010000007.1 GCA_026388735.1 Deltaproteobacteria bacterium | reverse complement strand
ACACAGCCCTCAAAACCCAGCAATCTCATGATGAAAAACAAAAAAGACCTCACCCTTGTCGATGTCCGACAGCAGATCGACGCCATAGACAGCCAGTTTTTGGAGCTTCTCAAAAAACGCCTGCTCTGCGCCAAAAAAATCGGCGAACTCAAAAACCAAAACAACAAGGCGAAATGGGATCCGTTGCGGGAACGACAAATCTTCGAACGCCTGCTCGCAGAAAACAACGGCTTTTCCCATTTGGCCGGAATGAAATACTTCGGGCACTCCGCCAAGTATCTGCCTCTGGAAACCATTGAGGACATCTTTGACGAAGTTGAACGGGGCAGAACCCAATACGGCATCGTGCCGGTGGAAAACTCCATCGAAGGCGCAGTCACTTCGACCTTGGACTCCTTCATCAAGTACAATGTCAAGATCTGCGGGGAATTGAATCTGGGAATCATCCACAACCTGGTCAACAAATCAGGCAATATGGATGACATCAAGCTGGTGGTTTCCCATCCGCAGCCCATTGCCCAGTGTCGGCAATGGCTGAAAAAACATCTTCCCAACGTCACGGTTCAGGATGTTTTCAGTACCAGCGTTGCCGCAAAAATGGCAGCGGAAGACCCTACCGTGGCAGCCATTGCCAGCTCACTGGCCATCACGACCTATCAGTTGCAGACGGTGGTCAAAGGAATCGAGGATTACCGCGGCAACACCACCCGCTTCCTGCTCATCGGCAAGGAATCGCCTTCCAGAAGCGGCAAGGACAAGACTTCGCTCTTGTTAAGCCTTCTGGACCGGCCCGGCGCCTTAAACGACGCCCTGAGCATCCTGGCCCAGCGCTCCATCAACCTGACCCGGATCGAATCCCGGCCGATCAAGGACGAACCCGGCCGCTACCTTTTCTTCATCGACATGCTTGGCCATCTGGAGGATGAGATTGTCAGGGATGGCTGTGAACAGCTGAAAGAAATCTGCTCGTATTTCGAGTGGCTGGGCTCTTACCCCCGTTTAGGAGAGTAATGCGGGGCGAAAAAACAAAAGCGTAATCTCTCAATCCCCTACTCCACATCCCCTCTTTTTAGCCGCCTATCCGTGACATCTGCCCGTGGCAATTCCCCGGGCCGTCCGGCGAAATGGTATGTCCTTTCGGTTTATTAAGAATCGTCGCGACCATAAGCTCCCTGATCGCTGAATCGGTTGCCCCGTTGCGCAAACTCTCCTTAAGATCGGTTTCCTGGTCGGACAACAGACAGGACCGCAGTCTGCCTTCCGAGGTGAGCCGCAACCGGTTGCACCGATCGCAGAAATGATGGCTGATGGGGCTGATAAAACCGACACTGCCGACCGCCCCAGAAAACCGGTAAATACGGGCAGGCCCGTCCATATGCTTCGCCGGCACCGGCTCAAGTGGCCCCACAGGTTTGATGAGTTCCTTGATTTCCTGGGAACTGATGTATTTCCCTTTGTCCCAGAGGGCTGAAACGCCAATGGGCATGAACTCGATAAAACGGATTTGCAGAGGCTCCGTAAGGGTTAGCCGGGCAAAGTCGATGAACTCGTCATCATTAACCCCCTTGAGGGCAACGACGTTCAGCTTGATCGGGGAAAAGCCAAGCTCCCTGGCCTTGCTGATCCCGGCCCAGACCCTGGCAAAGGCGTCAACCCCAGTGATCTGCTGAAAACGCTCCGGCCGCAGGGTGTCGAGACTGATATTCAGCTTACTGATCCCGGCCTTTTGCAAGGCCTCGGCATAATCGGCCAGCAAAACACCGTTGGTGGTAAGACGGATATCGGTAAGCCCCGGGATTTCAGCCAATGCCTTAATAAAGGTGAGTACATCCCGCCGCACCAAGGGTTCACCGCCGGTCAACCGGACCTTTTCAATGCCAAGCGAAACGGCAATACGCACTACCCGGAGAATCTCCTCGTAGCTGAGCAGCTCCTCGCTTGTCAACTTGACCTGCCCTTCCTGCGGCGAGCAGTACTGGCAGCGGAGATTACAATGGTCAGTGAGGGATATCCGCAGATAGCTGATGGAACGGGCAAACATATCCGTCAGACGCTCGCCCTTGGTTTGACCGGAAAGAACCGATTCAGACGGAGCGACTGCCGGTTGCGTTCCCGCATCTCGTTTGTGATTAATTCCCATGCTCGTCATATGTGTATTTTAAAGTGCACACGGAAAAAACCATCTTGGACCGATGCCCACTCGGCTGTCCGGATGAAATCGTCCGCCCCGCCTGCATCAATCTTTGATTTTTTCCGGTTTTCCTGCTACATAATGAGGGACGTAAGACTACGATGCCTGGGGGCATTCGTCAATCGTCATTTTCAACCCATTCTTAAACCTTACCCTGGGAAAAACCGTCCATGCTCATCCTCGGCATTGAAAGCTCCTGCGATGAAACCGCCGCTGCGGTTCTGCGCGACGGCAACACCTTGCTGAGCAATGTCATCAACTCCCAAATTGCGGTGCACAGCCCATACGGCGGCGTGGTCCCCGAGCTTGCCTCCCGGAAGCATCTGGAAAACATCTATCCAGTAGTGGAGACGGCTCTTAGGCAAGCAGGGGTCACCCTGGACGACCTTGACGGCCTGGCCGTCACCCAGGGACCTGGCCTTGTCGGCTCGCTACTCATCGGCCTTTCCTTTGCCAAGGCCATTTCGGCGGTAAAGGGCATCCCCTATGTGGGGGTGGATCATATTGTCGGGCATCTCCTCTCCCCTTTTCTGGAAAAAGAGCAGCCGGAATTCCCCTACATCGCCCTGGTTGCTTCCGG
>JAPLJG010000102.1 GCA_026388735.1 Deltaproteobacteria bacterium | reverse complement strand
GCTAACCAGATAAAAAAAGCAGGAATATAACGGCAACCATTTTTCTTTTGCTGCGTTCCCACCATAAATCCTTAATGGTGGAGGGGGGAGGATTCGAACCTCCGAAGGCATTGCCGACAGATTTACAGTCTGTTCCCTTTAGCCACTCGGGAACCCCTCCACGAAAACCACAAGGCCGCACAGTGGCGGCCAGTCAGTCATTATATCAAGCAATCGCCAGCTTCGCATCGATGGAGCTGACGATGGGACTCGAACCCGCAACCTGCTGATTACAAATCAGCTGCTCTACCAATTGAGCTACGCCAGCTTGATAAGACGGGCAATACTAATCGCTTCATTCCGAAATATCAACTTATTTTTTGGCTGACACAGACATTCACAAAAAGGCAAAACACAATCAGGCACTCCGCCACAAAGCAGAGTGCCTGATTGATACAATGCGGTTCGCTTACTCTTCTATCTTTTTGGCAAACCCGCTTTCGCGGTATCTCTCAAAAGCCATGGCAAACGTCCGGTATACCATGTGAGCAAATTTGGAATATGGCATGTACATGAACAACATCAACACAACCACCAGGTGCATGTAATAAAAAAGATACGCCAGGACGGGGATGCCGATCAACCGGGTCAGTTCTGCGGAAAGTCCGGTTATTCCGACAGTCATGATCTCGACAATCAAAAACCAATCATAAAACGTCGGGGTGGCATTGTTTTCCTCTTCCGTGTGGGCGCGGTTCATCCAAAGGATGCCCACTCCGACAATCAAGGCAATAGCGCTGACATTGGCCAGCAACTTGAAGGGATCCGCAAGGGGAATCGGACCATGCATTCCTTCGATGAACATGCCGAGGATATCCTTGCGAATCATCCCGTAGGTGGTCACAACGAACAGCCCGATAAAGGACAAGACTAGGGGAAGGTGGCCGTTCACCCGGTTCAAATTCGCGCCGCACTCCTTGAACCGCTTGTGAGCCAAGATCTCCTTGACCGAGGGCACCAAGAATTCGGTAACAAACTGCATGGCCGATGGGCGGAATTCCGACTTCACCTCAAGCTGTGCGGCCATATCACGCCACATTGTCGAGACCCCTTTGTAAGCGGCGAAGACTGCAAAGCCGAGGGCTGGAACAAAAATAGCATCGATGAGCAAAACGTTCAGGGTCAGACCGCCGATAAGGGTCGGGTGATCCTTGTGGGAATCAAAAAACATGCCAAAATCAATGGCGTCTGCCGCAGGCAAAGACATGCCGCCGGACAGCCACCACACGGCCATGATCACCAAGGCCGGCAGGGCAATAATGAGCGGCAGGTTACTGCCCTTACTCACCAGCTTGGCCAGACCGGAGGGGAAACCATAATGGGTGTAAGCATAGGCCCGGATCGCGCCAAGAACGTCGCCGGGCTTGGCGCCACGCGGACAATAGGCAGTACAGTCGCCACACTGATGGCAGAGCATGACATCAGGATCAGCAACCAGCTTATCCTTCAATCCCCACTGTGCCCAGATCATTTCCTTTCTGGGAAATGGCTTGTTATCGCCAGACAGCGGACAGACAACCGAACAGGTGCCACATTGATAGCACTTCTTCAAGGTATCCCCGCCAGCATTCTTCAGATACTTGATAAATTCTAAATCGGGTTCAACCCTCATTCCTTCAGCCATGACACGCCTCCAGTAATTCTGCCTCAAAATGTCAGCTCACGCTGACCCATGACTCATGCGCTAACGCGCACCCCTTCCCAATATATCAATCGTCCAGCAGGCGAGAACACCTGCTGGACGATATTTTCCGAACCAGACAGACCTTAGAAACCCTTGAAGGGGTTCGGGCCAAGAGCGATGATCGCCTCAACGAACTCGTTGATGATTTCATCAACCTTATTGTACTCGTTAATGGCAATCTGGCGCACTGCGCAACGTTCCGGCTCAAGACCGAGGCTGCCCAAGGTTTCGCCAATGTTGGCCATACGTTTATCCGCCAACTCACTGCCCTTGACAAAATGGCACTGGTAGTCATCGCCGAACTTGCAACCCAGAAGGAGGGCGCCGTCCATTCCGGCAGAAAGGGCATCCTTAATCCAGGCCATGTTCACCGAGCCAAGACAACGGACGGAAACGACCCTAATGAGAGCATTCTGCGGGAGCTTGCGCATGGCTGCCATATCCAAGGCCGGGTAGGCATCATTCTCACAGGCAAAAACGATGATACGCAACTTGTCCTCATCATCATCCGGCACCTCAATACATTTGACCATGGACCCGACTTGGTCGATGTTGTAGTTCTTGAAGCCGATGATCCGCTCGGGACATGCGCCCATACAGGTTCCGCAACGCCGACACCGGGTGGGGTTGGGCTTGGGTGTCCCCTTCTCATCATCGTCAAGCGCGCCAAACGGGCATTCTTCGGTACAACGCTTGCACTGGGTGCAACGCTGGAAGAAGAACTCCGGATAGGTACCGTCCCCGGAACGGGGATGTACTGCCACTCCGCGATCTGCGGATTCGATGGACTGAATCGCCTTGAGCGCTGCGCCGCAAGCGTCATCGATGGTTTCTTCCATGTTCATGGCCTTGCGCACACCGCCACAGGCATAAACACCGGTCCGACGGGTTTCGTACGGGAAGCAGATAAAATGAGAATCAGCGTACCCGTCGAACAGCTCCAGATCCAGGAAGGCCGGGCCCTGACGATAAGCGAGATTGATGGTCGGCTTATCGGAGGTGGTCGGCACCATGCCAGCGGCCAGAACAACCATATCCACATTGAGGGTCACATCCTCGTTGAGCAGGGTGTCTTTCAGATGCACAGCCAATCCGTTGCCGGATTCTTCAACCTGGGTGACGATGGCCTTAGTCATAAAGATGCCGTCGTTATTCTGGGCACCCTTGTAGAACATCTCCATGTTGCCGGGCGTCCGCATGTGCTGATAGAGGACATAGGCCTTGCCTTCCGCATTATCCTCGCGAACATAGCGGGCCTGCTTCAGGGCAACCATGCTGGTAACCGAGTTGCAATATGGGAAGTCCTGATCATGCTCAGCGCCGCCTGGGCTCTGAACAAAAGCGACATTGGCCGGAACCTTGCCGGTCTTGGCAAGCTTTTCAAACTCGGCGTTGGTAACCACGCCTTTCAGTTTGCCATAACCAAGGTGGGCATATTCAGAAACGTCCGCCGGATTCCAGCCAGTGGCCAGAACAACCGCGCCAAAATCTTCGGCAGCAGCATCGTCTTTCATATAAGGCTGTAGACCTGCGTTCGGATCTTCCATCTCGCCTTTGGAGATTTTGTCCTGCTCGTCAACACCGACTTTTTTCGGGGCATCCCACTCGCTTTTGGTGCCTGCAGCCTTCAAGGTTACCTTGTAAGCGCCAGGAGCTCCGGCAATACGGGCAACTTCCGTGGAAGTCTTGAGGGTAATAGCGGCTTCGGCCTGAACAGCAGCAACCATGGCCGACACTGTGGGCTCTTCCAACTCGGTCCACGGAGCTGCGGTGGGGAACTGTTTCCGCCAGCCTAGGGCCTTACCGCCCAATTTATCCTGGGTTTCAATGATCGTCACTGCGTACCCGGCCTTGGCAGCGTCCATGGCCGCAGTCATGCCTGCAATACCACCACCCATGACCAAAATCTTCCTGTTCAGGGTTTCAAGCTTGTAAGGATCAGGCACATCACCTTTTTTAGCCTGAACACATGCCATGCGCACATAGTCCTGGCCCTTTTCGGTGGCGAATTCCTTTACCTTCTCGGCAGTGTGCTTCTCTGTAACTTCCTCTACACACCAAGCAACGCCTTCGCGCAGGTTGGCACGGGTAACGTACTTATCATCCCCAAAATTAAACTCGTCTTTCATGACCCTGGGGGAACAGGCACAAACAACCAGGGTATTCACCCCGTCATTGGCGATGTCATTTTCAATCAACTCACGACCAGCCGCACTACAAAGCGCCTCGTGAATCTTGGCCTCCATGCCGTTCTCTTTTGCCGCCTTTGTCAGCGCCGCAATATCGAGGGCATCTCCTATACCACAACCTGTGCAAATATATGCACCGTATTTTTTTCCCATTCACCCTACCTCCTGGACGCTTGAATAGCTTTCATGGCTGCTGCCGTTGCACTCTGGGCACAGGTTACGACGTCGGCTGCCTTTTTGGCGCAACCGGCGGAAACCATCCCGCCATTCGCATCGGCCAGAATAAATCCATTGCTGTCAACCGAAAGTCCAAGCGCCGCGGCCTGGGCCTTGGCCGCAGGCTCCATGCCGGTCGCGAGGATGGCCAGGTCGACCGTTTCCTTGATCTTCGCACCGGTCACGGCGTTCTCAGCAATCAGGGTCACAGACCCATCGGCTGCGGCAACAATATCAGCAACCTTGCCCTTCACCCAGGTGATATTCGCATCAGCCATCAACTTCTCGCGGAACTTCTCATACTTGCCAGGAGTCCGGAGATCGATGTAGAAAACGGTGATTTTGGCCGTAGGATACTGCTCACGAATATAGTTAATGTGCTTCATGGAAGCCATGCAACAGATATAGGAACAGTACTCCAAATGATTCTCATCACGGGAACCAGCACACTGGACAAAAGCAAAACTTGCGGGCTCCTTGTTGTCGCCGGGGCGGAGAATCTTGCCACCGGTGGGACCGTTTGGTGCAGCCAGACGCTCCATCATCATGTTGGTGATGATGGCGTTGCTGGAATCGTACTTGAGGTTGGTCATCTTGGTCGGATCATAAGGATTCCAGCCCGTTGCCCAAACAATGGCGCTCACGTCAACGGTGAATTCCTTGGCAGCCATGTCCAGATCAACCGCGTCATATTTGCAGGCATCCTTGATGGCCTGCAACCCGGCAGCACTGCAAGCGTTTTTATCAAGCACATACTTCATGGGGAAAGCCATGTCGTGGGGCTTGTACACCGCCTTGCTCTTGTCCATGCCAAAGTTGAAATCGTTGTCACGCTCATCCGGGCAGGCATCGGCACATGCGCCGCAAGCGGTGCAGTTGTTGTTGATAAAACGGGGCTTGCTCTCCAGGGTAACCTGATAGTTGCCCGGCCCACCGGTAACACTCTTGACCTCGGTCATGGTGTATACCCGAACCAGACGATTGCTTTTAATCCGCTGGAAGTTGATCTCCAGTCCGCAACTTGGCGGACAGAGCTTCGGGAAGTATTGATTCAGCTGCGCAACACGACCGCCCAGATACGAATTTTTCTCGATCAGAAAAACATCTTTTCCGACTTCAGCGGCTTCCAAGGCGGCCGTAAGCCCGCTTATGCCACCGCCAACGACAAGTACAGCACCTGCGGGTGCGCTGCGTTCGTCTGTCATGCCTTCCTCCATTTTTGTAAAGTAATTTTATCTGTAAAAACGAGTTTTTTTGGCTCAAACGACCAGGACTCCCCTGCTTCCCGCCTGGCCAGCTCAACCAAAAAAACTGAGACGCCCACCTCATAGAAAAATCTCCAGGCACCTGTGGGGTGCCTGGAGATTTCTTATTACCGTGATACCAATTACTCAGTGCAACTTAGACCCAAGGCTCGGTCTCAATGATGTTGATGCATTTAACCTTTTCACACTTCCACTCCTGGGTTGCAGGATCGAAGGTGGAGTTAACAAAGCACTTCCAGTTGGCATCGTCAACGGTCGGGAAGTCTGACCGGTAGTAGAACCCAGGATAGCGGCTCTCCTGACGGAATTCGATGTGACGGATGTGGGTCTCTACACACCAAATACGATGGTAGTTCTCCCAAGCGCGCATCAACTCATGCAGGTCGCCTGCAGCCATCAACTCGGCATCTTCACGCAGCATCTTGAGAAGATCCAGGCAGATGTTGAGAAGCTTGCCTGAGGTCATGTAGTAGGTGGCAACACCGCCGCCGTACTCATCAGTGGCCTTCATCAGGCGCATCATGATACCGGCAGGCTTGCAGTAGTTGGGGTTAACATCACCAGCAGTGGAAGCGCCAACGTACTGGAGGTAACGCTTAACCGGTGCGTATACTTCGTCAGCATATTCCTGGGCGGACTTCGGCAACTCAGGCTTGAAGGAAGCGTTGTCACGGCAGAACTTAACCATCATCTTGGCGACAATACGACCCTCGGCATGGGAACCAGAAGAGAACTTATGACCGGAAGCGCCAACGCCGTCACCTGCGGTGAACAGACCGTCAACAGTGGTCATCCGGTTGTAGCCCCACTTATACTGATGGGCACGGGTACCTTCAACGGTGGGAACCCATGCTTCGTCCGGACCGGAGGTCCAGATACCACAACAGCCGGAATGAGAACCGAGCATGTATGGTTCGGTCGGCATGATTTCAGAACCAACCTTCTCGGGCTCGATGTTCGCACCGGCCCAGAGACCAGCCTGACCAACGGACATGTCGAGGAAGTCTTCCCAAGCCTCAGACTCAAGATGCTTCCAGAACTTCTTCACGTCCTTCTCGTCCATGCCGGCAGCTTTTTTGGCATCGATGAAGGCGTTCAGAGCTACGTCGGTAGCCATGTAGATCGGGCCGCGGCCAGCTTTCAGCTCATTGAGCATCAGATGGTTACGCAGACAGGTCGGGGTTACGGGAGAAGCGCCGTAGGGCATGAACTTCTCGAGCTCGCCTTTTACTGAATCGCTGTTTGCGTAGAACTCGCCCAGGCCGTTCTGTACTTTGGCCTTGAAGAGAAGGAACCATGCACCAACCGGGCCGTACCCGTCTTTGAAACGAGCAGGCGTGAAACGATTCTCCATCATGGTCAGAGTAGCGCCAACCTGTGCACACATGGTGTAGGTGGAACCAGCATTCCATACAGGATACCAAGCGCGGCCCTTACCCTCACCGGTGGACCGGGGACGGAAGATGTTTACTGCACCGCCGCATGCACACAGAGCGGTCTTGCAACGGAAAACGTGAACCTTGTTCTCGCGGGTGCTGAAACCGACAGCGCCAGCGATCTGGTTTGCCTTGTTCTTGTCAAGGATCAGCTTAACGATGAACACGCGCTCCATGATATTCTCATCGCCAAGAGCGGTCTTAGCGGGCTCGGCAACGATACACTTGTAGGACTCACCGTTGATCATGATCTGCCACTTACCGGTACGAACCGGCTTGCCGCCTTCGGTCAGTTTCGGGGCAGGTGCAGCGCCATCAAGGTTGTTGCCGTCGGCATCGAGCTTCCAGACCGGCAGGCCCCACTCTTCGAAAAGATGTACGGAATCGTCAACGTGACGGCCCAGATCGTAGATCAGGTCTTCACGGACAACACCCATGAGATCGTTACGAACCATTTTTACGTAGTTCTCGATCTTGTTGTCACCGATGTAAGTGTTGATAGCGGAAAGGCCCTGGGCAACAGCGCCGGAACGCTCCATGGATGCCTTGTCCACCAGCTTGATCTTCATGTCGGCAGGTGCCCACTTCTTGATCTCGAAAGCAGTACCGCATGCGGCCATACCACCACCGATGATCAGAACGTCTACATCGTGCTCGACAACCTCAGGATTGGCAACGGCTGCCAATTCACCCAGCGGCTTATTAGGTAACGCCATAGTAAATCTCCTTAAGAAATTGTATTGAAATCAGTTAATTAACAAAAAACTTACTTGGCAACCATGGTCGGCACAGGCAGCTGCTTCTCGGTGGAGAGCAACTCGTCGTCCAGGTTCGTGCATTTCAGCGCAGGATAAGCGTTGGCAGCACCCTCAGCAGTGGTCCGCACGGGGAACTTGAAACGCTTCATGTTGCCGTTACGGAACTTAACGGTCCACATGATGGAATCAGAACTCCGCATCGGATGTACCTGGCCACCCATGGGTACGAAGTCATTGTAACCACGAACAGCAATGGCGCCCTGCGGGCAGATCTTTACGCAGGAGTAACATTCCCAGCATGCATCAGGCTCCTGATTGTAAGCCTTCATCTCCTCTTTGTTCAAGACCATCAGGTCATTGGGGCAGATGTACATGCAGGCGGTTTTGTCACCACCCTTGCAGCCGTCACATTTAGAAGGATCTACGTAACTTGGCATTCACTAACCTCCTCACTTGGATTGAATTTTCGAACTCCGATCTTACGAAATTCGCGTTTACCTTATCAAGGACAGCCGCCCAGGCCCAGGAACGCTCGAAGCAATCGCTCCAGAAGCAGACCCTCACCCCGTTGACCATCTAAACTACCAAACCGCAGAAGAAAACCCGCTTACAGCTTCATTTTTCCCGCCGTGCACCCAAACGGTTAATTCCGCGTATTTTTCTTCTTTTTTACACAAAACTGAAGAGCGACTCATTTTTCAGAACATTGGTCTGTATAATTTCTCACCTGATAAAAGTCAAGAAAAAAACATTGCGCACATCCTCCCCAGAGACCCCGCCCACGCCGCCTCTGCATCACTCAATTTTCCCTTGCTCCGGCCCCTCGTTCACCCACCAGCAAGTCGCCTCCTCTCGGGCTAAAAAGCAGGGAAAAGCACCTCTGGATTGTAATGTGCCCGTGGGGAAATCATTTTCCCACGCTTGCCGGGCCTCCTCTTTTCCCCTGAGAAATGAATTTGACACGGGCCGTTCCCGTGATTACTGTGTGGCCAAAATCGCCCTATGCCTCGTCACGCATTGTCGATATAACTGGTTGAAATAACGACAAGAAGATAATTGGAAGCTTTCCATCCTCCCGCCATCATGATCCATGTCCATCGTCATCTGGACAGAATTAATGCGGGCGCTTCTTCTTCCCCAATAACACATTTTTCGAAAGGTCCTTACCATGAGCAAGAAGTCACAACAGGCACCACAATCCACGTCCTTTAACAAGTCCTTGTTCGGTTCCGACAACAACCCAAGCAATATTATGCCCGCAAAACTCACTGCTGACAGCAACCTGAAATTTAGCTGCCATCCTGGAGTCTCCTGTTTTACCAACTGCTGCGGCAATATCAATATCATCTTGACCCCTTATGATATCCTGCGAATTAGACGGCCTTTAAATCTCACCGCCGAAGAATTTCTCCTGCGCTTCACCACCCCGGTCTACCTGGAAAAAACGGATCTTCCCGGAGTAAAGATCCATCTCGCCGAAAATGGCCGCTGCCCCTTTGTCACGGAAGAAGGCTGCACCATCTATCCTTACCGGCCGACAACCTGCCGCTATTATCCGGTGGGGATGTCTTATTTCCATGCGGCAGGCAATGAAGGAACTGCGGCGGAGGAATTCTACTTCCTGGTTAAAGAGCCCTACTGTAAAGGGCACGAAGAGCCGAAGGAGCAAACCATCCGCCAGTGGCGGATTGAGCAGGGGATTGACGAGTCAGATGAAATGAACCGGGAATGGATGGAAATTGTCATGCGCCGCAAGTCTTTCGGCTTACAGGCAACCTTGAGCGAACCAGCCCAGAAGATGTTTTTCCTGGCCAGCACCGATCTTGACAAATTCCGGGATTTTGTTTTCAACAGCTCCTTTCTTGAGACCTATGACGTCGATGCGGAAACCCTGGCAAAGATCAAAACCGACGATATCGCCCTTATGAAATTTTCCTGCAAATACCTGGCCGCTTCCATCTTCGGCACCAAGGATCTGCTGATAAAACCGGAAAAAGTCAAGGCACGGGTGGAGCAGAATAAAAACAATCAGGGCGATGTGGAAAAACAGGCCATGGAAACCTATGAAGCACTGCGCCGCGACCACGATCTGCTCAAGAAAAAGATAGAAGTGCAGAAAGAGACGGACAAGAAAAGCTGATCACCCGACGGGGAGGGCAATCGTAAAGGTGGCGCCTTCCCCTTCTTCACTATCCACAGAGATTGTTCCCTGATGGCTGTCAACAATGTTTTTGACGATGGCCAGCCCAAGCCCGGTTCCCCGGTTTTTATCGGTATAAAACGGCGTAAAGATATGCCCCTGTTTTTCCAGGGACATCCCCCCCCCGGTATCGCTGACCATGAGCAGCGCCATGCCCGCTTCTTTTTCATATCTGGTTTCCACCGTCAGCGTCCCCCCTTCCGGCATGGCCTGCACACTGTTCATCAAAATATTGAGACAGGCTCGGTGCATCAACCCCTGATCAAGGGGGATCTGCGGCATATCCTGGGCCAGCGAGGTTGCCAGAACAATCTGCTGCCGCTCCAGTTCCGGCTCCATGAAGGTCAGAATCTTGCCGAAGATATCGTTCACCGAGGTCGGCACCATCTTAAGCTCCTGGGGACGGGCAAAATCCAAGAACTCCCGCACGATTCCATCCAGCCTGCCTGTTTCCTCCACGATAATCTCAGCCAGATGCTCATTGCCCGGCGCCACGCTTTTAAGGCGTTTGCCCAGAATGTCGGCGGTGCTGCGGACAATGCCCAGCGGGTTTTTTATTTCATGGGAAACCGAGGCCACCATCTTGCCGAGGGTGGCCAGCCTCTGGCTTTGGTTCAGCTGCTGCTCAAGACGTCGGCGTTCCTCCGCCCGGGCGTCAATGATCCGATCCGCCCGCGCCACGATGAAACCAAGCACCACAAAAAGGGCCGACATGATCAGCATGGAGGTAAGGATGATGGAGCCCTGCAATTTGGTAATCGCCACCACATCCTCGGAAAGATCCTGCACCACCTCAATAACCCCCATGATCACGTCCCCTTTCTGGTTGTTCGCCTGATACTGACGAAAGGGGATGAAGGTGCTCAGCTGCGAGGAAATGGGCCGCGCCCCAGGCAGGAGGTTCAGCAGGGAGCCGGTTGAGCGGACCACGGAGTTGTTCTCGCCAGTCAAGGCCTTGCGGTACTCAATGCCACCTTCGCCAACGCGACCAATGCGGGTGGTCACCGTGCTGTAGGAGATGATGTTTTCCCTGGAATCGAAGATGGTAACTGCCTGAATCCGCATCCCGTGCGTGGCGTTGCGGACAACACCATCAAGCCGGGCAAACTGCTCGGGGTTGCGCAGGGCGATCTTCCCATAGCGCACCACCGTGGGCAGGACAAATTGCTGGAACACCTGGTGGCTGAGATTCTCGGCCACAACAAAGGCATAGGCCTCGCTACGTTCCAGGAGAACCTTTTTGGCGTGGTTGGAAATGATCCAGGAAAGAACCAGGGTAAAGAGGAGAAATACCGCAAGACCGCTGTAAGAGAAAAATTTTACCAGCCGAAACGGCTTCAGACTGGCGAGGCTGGCCGCATCATCTTCCAATTTTCTCACTTTAACCATGACATACCCCACATCGCTTGCACTGTGCAGTATCACAGGCAAGCGTAAATTTTTCTTTCAAGGCCTTCTGATACTCCGCCCACAGATATTGCCGGTCGATCCCATGGTCAATGATCTCCCAAGGAAAAATCTCATCCTGGCCCCGCTGACGCATGGCATATTCTTCCGGGTCAATGCCGCAGCCCTGCAAGGTTTGCCGCCAGTTTTGCCCGCCTTGCAGCATGGCATACAGGGCCAAGCCGACCTTGCGATCCCCGCGGGCCAGCACCGCCTGATAAAAGGCGTTTGTCGGCTGATCAACAACCAGGCGGGTATTTGCCATGCCCACCACACCCTTGCGCAGAAATTTTATGCTGTTTTTGAGCGTTGTCAATGGGGCAAAACCATGGAACTGGAACGGGGTCCAGGCCTTGGGCACAAAGCTGTTTACGCTCAGGGTTATATTGCCCATGCGCCCCGTTTCCCGACCCACAGCCAACAGGGTCTTGCGGACCTTGTCCGTCAAGAGCAAAAGTTCCGCCAGATCATCCTCGGTTTCCGTGGGCAGACCGATCATGAAATAGAGCTTGAGGTGATGAATTCCGGCCCGGGCCAAGGCCTCTGCCGCACACAACACATCCTGCTCGCTGATGCCTTTATTGATTACCCGGCGCAACCTTTCCGACCCGCCGTCCGGCGCAATGGCCGCACTTTTCAATCTGCTTTGCGCAAGCAGGCCACAGAGTTCGTCGCTTATGGCGTCAGCCCGCAGGGACGAAAAAGACAAGACGCAGCCCTCGCCCAGCAGGTACTCGGCAATCCGGGCGAGATCCTCGCTCCGCGCCATCTCCATCCCCAAGAGACCCACCCGTTTTATATCCTCGGGCCGCTCGGCCAGACCGGCAAGGATGCTTTCCGCCGACCAGAGGCGGGGCGGACGGTAGACAAAACCGGCGGCGCAGAATCTGCACCCACGGCTGCAACCCCGGCCAAGTTCAGTCAGAAAAAGGTTGGAGAACTCCGCCTCGGGAGAAAGCAGCTGCGAGTGTCCAGCCACCGGGGATTTGTCCAGCACCACCCGCCGCACCCGGGCAGGCGCCTCCGGGTCAGCCTCGATGCGGGTCAGGACACCGCCTTCCCCGTAATGCATGGTGTAAAAGCGCGGGACATAACAGCCAGTGAACTCCCGGACGATCCCCCGAAGCAGCGCTTCCGGCTCTTCGACATTCAAACGGTCGGCAAGATGATCCATAAGCTGCGGGAGAATCGGTTCCGCTTCCCCAACGACAAACAGATCAACAAAGGGCGCCAAGGGCTCGGGATTGATAAAGGAGGCCACGCCGCCGCCAATAATTAAGGGCTGACCGGGGCGAAATCGGCTGGTGTCTGCGCTGCGCTTTTCAGCCAGAGGCTCAATGCCACCGGCAAAAAACAGGGCCAACAGGTTGAGAAAGTCCTGTTCAAAACTCAGGGAGCAGAGCAGGATCGGGAAATCGCGGAGGGGGCGACCCGATTCCAGAGAAACCGGGGGCTGGTTGTCCTGATAAAAAAACCGCTCGCAAACAAAACCGGGCAGGCTGTTTACCAGAGCATAGACGAGCTGGAAGCCCAAATTGGAATTGCCCAGGGCATATCGGTTGGGAAAGATGAGGGCAACCGGCAGTCGGCCCTTCCATTTTTTGCGCTGCGTCCCTTTTTCGCTGGCAAGAAAATCACCGGATGCAGGCTGGCGCTGACGCATGGAGGTTCATCTCGAACCTGCCGGAGAGAGAGAACACTCCGGCAGTAGTTGGAAGCGGGCAGCCACTGCGCACCCGCTTTTTATTGGCATTCCAAAATGATGGCGGCGGGACAATTTGTTATTTTACCTTAGGCGACGACGCAGAGCTTCCAACTGTAACGGTTCAGCAGTGCCGCAGATGCGCGAAAGAGGTCTGCGACGTGTGCTATTGCACATGAGCAGGCCGATGACAAAGCAGATGCGGTGCTGCTGGACCGTTACATATCAGCTCTCATTCCTGCGCAGAAATGTCGGCCGGTCGTAGTCCTGCTCGTTTAAAATATTGTTGGCATAGGTTCTCTGCATACCGTTGGCCACAGCGCGGCCTGCGGCCATGCCCTGTTCGCCTCTTCTAAACGGCAAAGGCTGTGCCGCAGGTTCGCGTTTTTTCGGCATGAGCTGCACCCTGTCGGACAACTCTTCGATTTCCTCCACGGTATCGCGGATACCTGTGGCAATAACCGTTACCTGCAACTCATCGCCCAGGTTCTCGTCAAAAATAACGCCCAAAATAATATTGGCGTCCTCATGCACTTCTTGATAAATTTTTGTGGTTGCCTCGGTCACTTCCGGCATGGTCAAGGTCTCCCGGCTGGCCGAGATATTGACCAATACACCCCTGGCGCCATCGATGCTGATATCCTGTAAGAGCGGGCTGTTGATCGCCATGTTCACCGCTTCCACCGCCCGGTTTTCACCAACGCCATACCCTGAACCCATGAGCGCCTGGCCCATCTCGTTCATGATCGCCCGCACATCGGCAAAATCGGGGTTGATGTAGCCGGGAAGATTGATCAAATCGGTGATGCCCTTCACGGCCTGGACGAGAACATCGTCGGCCATCTTCATCCCGTCGATAAAGCGGGTTCCCTTCTGGCTTAGGGAGATAAGCCGGTCGTTGGGAATAGTGATGATGGTATCCACATGCTCTTTCAGATTCTTCCAGCCAAGCTCGGCATTTTTCATCCGGGCTCTGCCCTCGAAGGCAAAAGGCTTGGTCACTACGCCCACGGTGAGCGCCCCCAGCTCCTTGGCAATCCGGGCGATAACCGGCGCAGCCCCGGTCCCGGTTCCGCCTCCCAATCCAGCGGTGACAAAAACCATGTCACAGTCTTTCAACTGTTTTCTGATTTCATCAATGGACTCCTCCGCCGCCTCTCTGCCCCTTTCCGGGTTGGCTCCAGCCCCAAGTCCCTTGGCGACATTCTTGCCAAGCTGCAACCGGACATCGGCCTTGGATTTCTCCAGGTCCTGGATATCGGTGTTGCCGGCGATGAACTCCACCCCTAAAATGTTGCTGTCCACCATGGTGTTGACCGCATTACCACCGCCGCCGCCAACGCCAAAAACCTTGATCTTTGCCCGTGACTCTGCTTCCGCGAATTTAAAAGTCATATCCTGCTCTCCCTGTTCAAGGTCATTGACCTGCTCCCCAACATCGCCTGGCGCTTGATACGCATGTTTATACTATTCCCTTAAACCAGTCTTTCATCCGACCGGTGACTCTCCCTACCACTCCACCCTTGGGCCGTTTGAATCTTTCGCCCGGCCCGTTTTTCATCCCGTAAATAACCAGACCAACCCCGGTTGCCCACTGCGGCGTACCCACCACATCCACCACCCCGCCAATATTTTCCGGGCGGCCGATGCGAACCGGCAGATCAAAAATCTGTTCCGCCAGCTCTTCCATGTTGTCCAGCAAACAAGAGCCGCCGGTCAGCACCATGCCAGCGTTGACCATTTCCTTGTACTTGGAATCCAGCAGCTCCTGGTTGATGAGAGTGAGCATCTCCTCCACCCGGGGCTCAAGAATCTCTCCCATAACCCGCCGGGAAAGCTTCCGATTTTTTCTCCCCCCCACGCTGGGAACCTCAATGACCTGATCCTTGTCAATGAGCGAGGCCAAGGCGCTGCCGTACTCTTCCTTCAGCCTTTCCGCCTCCTTCTGTGGGGTGCGCAGCCCGATGGAAAGGTCGTTGGTCAGGTTTTGGCCACCCAGGCCCAGGACAAAGGTGTGCTTGATGGTCCCGTCGGCAAAGATCGCCAGATCTGCGGTGCCGCCGCCGATGTCCAGTAACCCGACGCCCAGCTCCATCTCCTCCCGGGTCAGAACCGCGCCCGCCGAGGCCAGGGGCTCAAGGACAACGTCCGTCACCTGGAGTCCGGCCCGATTGCAGCATTTGACAATGTTATGCACCGCGGTTGCCGAGCCGGTCACGATATGCACATCGGACTCGAGGCGGACGCCGGTCATGCCGATGGGGTCCTGAATGTCGGCCTGGCCGTCCACCATGAACTCCTGGGGCAGGACATGGATTACCTCCTGGTCCGGGGGGATGGGAACGGCCCTGGCCGCGTCCACCACTCGGTCGATATCGTCCTGCCTGATCTCGTTATGCTTGATGGCGATCAGGCCATGACTGTTAAAGCTCTTGATATGACTGCCGGCAATGCCCACATACACCGAGCCGATCTCGCAACCGGCCATGCGTTCCGCCTCTTCCACCGCCTGTCGAATCGAGTGGACAGTGCTTTCGATATTGACCACCACCCCCCGACGCAAGCCCACCGAGGGATGCCTACCGATACCGATGATGTCAACCCGGTTATCATGGACCTCGCCCACCACCACGCAGATCTTGGTGGTCCCGATATCCAGCCCGACAATCAGATCGCCACGTTCTTCATGTGCCATTTGTTCACCTTTGATCGATCTCGCGATGCGCCATCGACGGTTATCACAATGCTTTTGCTTCTTTGTTGCGAACCTGGGCCAGTCGGGAGAAGCGGTCGCCTACACCGCCTCGTCAAAACCCACCAACACCTGGTTTCGCCCATAGTCCATCCTAACGTAGGCAGCTTTTTCAAATTCCTTGCTCTTGTACAACTTGTACAACACCTTGGTCAGCCAAAAATACTTAACGCCAACATTGCCTGCGCCAAGATGGATGGGAAAAGGCCGGTCCACCAGGTAGAGGGTGATATTTTCGTCCCCGTCCACATGGAGTTCCGAGATATTCTGCTTTGGCAGGATAGAACTCCCCTGCCCCGCATATTTAATAAACTGTAGGGCCTCGCCCAGTTGCGAATCCTTGAGGGTTCGCGGCCATTCATCCCTTTTCAGCCCGGTGATGATGGGATAATCCATATCCTCTGGCGGCAACACCTGGGCAAAGGCAACCCCGTTCTGGTCAAGATAGTACAGGCCGTTCTCCAGGCTAACAATGGCCACCGGCAGGCGTTCCTTGATCACAATGGTCAACCGATTTGGCCAATCCCGTGCAATCTCCACCGATTCGACCCATTCGTGGGCTAAGATTCCAGCCTTCACCCTCTTGATATCAAGGGCCAGCAGATTGCTGTGCACATCCACCCCGCTCATTTCCAGAATGAGGTTCTTGGTGGTCCGCCGGCAGCCCTGGATGTTGGTGGCGGTTATCTGGAAAAAATCCGAGCGGCCCATGGCTTTATAAACGATAAAGCCAACCACGGCAAAGCCTGCCACCAGCAAGAGAAAACCGACGCCAATAATGGCCAGTTTTTTCCTGAGATCCAGGGTCCGGCTTTTCTTGCCGCTCCCGTAGCGCTGCTGTATGGGCTTTCCCTTTCGCAAAACCGTCGCTGCCCCTTTTTTCCCCAATTACAGGATATGAACTTCCGGCTCCAGCCGGACACCGAACCGCTCGAAAACCTTTTCCTGCACAAGCCGCATCAGATCCAGAAAATCCTGGGCCGTAGCCGAACCGATATTCACCAGAAAATTGGCATGCACCTCGGAAACCTCGGCACCACCGACGCGAATGCCCTTGAGCCCCGCGTCCTGGATGAGCTTACCGGCGGCAGGCAAGCCCGCAGGATTCTTAAAAAACGAGCCGGCGTTGCCTTGGCCCTGCGGCTGCTTTTTTTTCCGGTCGCGCATCAACTGAGCGCCTTTTCTCTCAATGGCTTGCCGATCCCCGGCCTGCAACAAAAATTCCGCAACCACCACGATCATACTCTCTGTTTCCAGATGCCGGTACGAAAAGGCCAGGTCACCTTTTTTTCTTTCCACAAACTCCCCAGCCCCACTCAAAAATGTCACCGAGGCCAGGGATTCGCTCATCTCCTTGCCCCAGGCTCCGGCATTCATGACCACCGCCCCGCCCACCGAGCCCGGAATGCCCGCAGCAAACTCCAGACCTTGTAACCCTTGGGCGACGCACCAGTTAACCAGCTTCATCAGGCTGCATCCGGCCTCAACCTGCACCAGAGTCTTTTCGGCCTCTTTTCCGGCCAGCTGTTCAATGGCGGCAAACTTGCGGCCCAGCATGACAATAACCCCGTCGTAACCCGTGTCGGAAACCAACAGATTGCTGCCCCGGCCAATAACCCTCCAGCAAACACCAAGTTTCGCCAACACGGCGACAAGGCTCTGCAATTCCGCCCGGCTTGCCGGGGTGGCGATGGCTTTGGCCGGGCCGCCCACTTGCAGGGTGCACCAGCGGGCCATCGGGCTGTTCCATTCGATCTCGCCGGACCAGAGATTACGCAGTTGCTCCGGCCAGTTATCCACCCCTTTGTCCATCGGCCTCTGCCCCCGGAATTTCAAGACCTCACCCCTGTCGGGATGATCTTGCAGGTTGTAGACCCTAGCAGGCAGCATGCCCCTGCTCCATTTTTTGCAAAAGTTCCTCACCGGCCTGGTAGATGTTGCCTGCACCCAGCGTCAGAACAATATCGTCCGGCTGCACCATGGCCCTTACCGTACGCGCCAAGGATTCGACATCCGCAACAAAATGGGCGTTTTTCTGGCCGTGCAGCTTGATCTCCTGCAAAAGCGCAGACCCGCTTACGCCCTTGATGGGGGTCTCGCTGGCCGCGTAAATCTCCGTGAGCAAAAGGACATCCGCTTCGTGGAAGGCGGTGCTGAATTCCTTGAACAATCCGGCCGTCCGCGTGTAGCGATGGGGCTGGAACATGACGATCAGCCGCCGTCTCGGCCAGGCCGAGCGCATGGCCGCCAGGGTTGCCCGAATCTCGGTGGGGTGGTGACCGTAATCATCAATGACCATGACCCCATCAACCTCTCCCTTGATCTGTAGGCGCCGCTGAACCCCACTGAATGTCTTCAGGGCCTTCTGGATAACGTTGAAGGGGATATCCAACTCCAGGGCCACGGTGATGGCAGCCAAAGCGTTGTACACATTGTGTTGCCCCGGAACATTGAGGGTTATCTCCCCCAGCACCTCGTTGTTCCGGCAGACCTCAAAAACCGAGGTCAAGCCCTGGGCCTCCACGGCGCGAGCATGGACATCGGCCTGACTGGTCAGGCCGTAGGTAATGACCCTCTTTCGGATCTGGGCCAGAATCGAGGCAACATTGACATCATCCAGACAGACAATCGCCGCTCCATAAAAGGGAAGCTTCTCGATGAATTCCAGAAAGGCTGTCTTGATCTCCTCGATATCCTTGTAATGATCCAGATGCTCCAGATCGATATTGGTCACGATTTCAAGGACTGGTGACAGTTTCAAAAAAGAGCCGTCGGACTCGTCCGCCTCGGCAACCAGGAATTCACCCTCGCCCAATTTTGCGTTGGTGCCCAAGCTGTTGACCTTGCCACCGATCACCACCGTTGGGTCCAGGCCCGCCTCGGCCATCAGCCAGCCGACCATGGAGGTGGTGGTGGTCTTTCCATGACTGCCGGCCACGCCGATGCCGTATTTTTTAAGACGCATGAGCTCGGCCAGCATCTCCGCCCTGGGGATGACCGGGATATGCGCGGCGCGGGCCGCCAGGACTTCCGGGTTATTCTCCCGAACCGCCGAGGAAGTCACCACCACGTCGGCCCCGACAATCCACTGGCCCTGATGCCCGCTGTATACCTTGCCGCCCAATCCGGTTAGACGCCGGGTGATATCGGTCTCCCGCAGGTCGGAACCGCTCACGGTATAGCCGAGGTTCAGAAGCAGCTCGGCAATGCCGCTCATGCCGATGCCGCCTATGCCCACGAAATGAATATGTTGTGTCTTCTTATACATGCACTTCTATCCTCAGCACTTGTCCACTCAAACGGCCAACAGCTCTATGCTCTTTTCTACAATGACAGCAGTCGCTTCCGGCCGGGCAAATTGCTTCATCTGCGCTGCCATGTCCTGCAACCGAGGGGCATCGTTCATAAGCCCCAAAATCTCCTGCCGCAACTTCGTTCCGTCGAGTTCCCGCTCCTGAAACATCAGGGCTGCCCCACCGCCCACCAGAAAAGCCGCGTTGGTCGTCTGATGATCATCTGCGGCATACGGGTAGGGAATCAAAATAGCCGGTTTGCCCAGCACCGCCAATTCCGCCAGGGTGGTAGCCCCCGCCCGCGAAACAACAAGATCCGCGTCCCCATAGGCCGCAGCCATATCGCTGATAAAGGAAGAGACCTGGGCTGCTACCCCTGCCTCGCTGTAGGCCTTGCGCACCCATTCTTCGTCGCTGTTTCCCGTCTGATGCCGAACCTGAACCGTGTCCCGGGGCAGGTTGACAGCAAAAGCCTCAACCATCAGGGCATTGACCCGATGGGCACCCTGACTGCCCCCCAGAACCAACACCGTCTTGACTGCGGTCTGATCCTTCTGCCGGTCTGCCGCATCGAGCAATTCCGCCCGCACCGGATTTCCGGTGAGAACGGCCTTGCCCTTAGGGAAAAACCCCTCGGAACCGGGGATAGAAATATATACCTGGTCAACAATTTTTCCAAGCATCCTGTTGGCCATCCCTGGAATTGAATTCTGCTCATGGATACAGGTTTTCACCCCCATGAGTCTTGCCGCCAGCACCACCGGTCCGGTCACATACCCGCCCACCCCCAAAACCAGCTGCGGTTTAAAGGCGCGGACAATCCGCAACGCCTGCCACAGGCTAATGGGGAGCTGGACCACACTCTTGAGGGTGCCCAAAATCGACTTTCCCTTCAAGGGCAGGCAGGCAATGGCTTTTTTCTCAAAGGAACGCGCCGCCAGCGTTTTGTTATCAATGGCGCGATCCGTGCTGACAAAGAGAATCCTGCCCTCGGGGAACCGGCGCAGCATCTCTTCCGCCACGGCAATGCCGGGAAAAAGATGCCCTCCTGTTCCTCCTCCGGTCACGATCATCCGCATGGACATTTCTCTGTTACTCCTTAGCGCCCGAGGGCCATGCTGTGGTTCCCGGCATTTCTCGCCAGCAACCAGCCTTGCGCCTGTTCCATGGTACGACTAAAACAATCCGGGCAGTACCCGTGGGAAACCCTTGTTTCCTTGCTTGACTGTCCTTGTATCCAACCAGCTTGGCTCTTGGTTTTCTGGCACACACAGCACACTGTTTGCATAACCCAGTCTCTCCTTTTTCCACCCCACACCGTGCCCCTCAGAAAGCAGCAGTCTGGAGGTTCTTTCGACCGTTGAGCTATCGCGCTTCCTGCCGTCCTAAACCGCTCACCGCCTGGACGAACATCTCGCCCCGGTGGCTGTAACTTCTGAACATATCAAAGCTTGCGCAGGCCGGAGACAAAAGGACCGCATCCCCCTTTTCCGCTAGTGTTCTGGCCAGTCGCACGGCCCCGTCCATTTCTTCGGCAAAGGCTATCCGGGTGCTTTTGGCAAAGGCTTCCGCCATTGCCTCCCGTGCCTCGCCGATCAGGACCATGGCCCGGACCTTTTCCTGCACCAGGGGGCGCAGCATCTCGTAGCCGCCGCCTTTGTCCCTGCCTCCGGCGATGAGCACCACTGGCTGCTTCATGCCGGCCAGAGCGGAAAAAACAGCCCCAACATTGGTGGCCTTGGAATCGTCATAGTAGGAGACCCCGTCAACCTCGGCCACCAGGGCCAATCTGTGCGGCAGAGGAGTAAATCCAGCCAGACTTTTCTGAATATCTTCCTGGCTGCACCCCATGGCCCGGACCGCCAAAATCGCCGCCATGGCATTTTCGGTGTTTGGCGCTTGTGCCAACGAAGTTCCAGCCAATTCATACTCCTCGGCATTCTTGTCCGGCTCGTCCGCCGTGGCGATGCGGACCTTGGTCCCACAAAGACAAGCCGCCATCCCGATCCTGTCGCCGGAGCTGTATTGCCGGATTCCGCTCCGTACCGGCCAGGGACTTTTTTGCTCCGCTGCTTTGCCCAGCCATTCGGCAATGACGGAATCATCACCGTTGACCACCGCCACATCGCCGGGTTGCTGGTTCTTAAAAAGCGACATCTTGGACTCGACATACGCCCCATAGGATGCATACCGATTCAGATGGTCCGGGGTAATGTTGAGCAACACCCCCACCTGGGGCCGGAAATCTCCGGCGCTGTCCAGCTGGAAGCTGCTCACCTCAAGGACCACCACCTCACT
The DNA here is from genome assembly GCA_026388735.1 of Deltaproteobacteria bacterium. GTDB lineage: Bacteria > Desulfobacterota > Desulfobulbia > Desulfobulbales > Desulfurivibrionaceae > Thiovibrio. Next base: position 15,979 of record JAPLJG010000102.1, on the reverse strand, counting down.
CTCCTGCGGCCCGGCCAGATACTCGGCCAGGGGAATCCCGATATTCCCGCCCACAAAGGCCTTCTTGCCGCTGCCGGTTAGCAGATCGCCGATCAGGGTGGTCACCGTGCTTTTGCCGTTGGTGCCGGTCACCGCCACCACCTTACCTTTAAGGAAATCCTTGGCCAGGGCCAACTCGCCCACCACCGGAATACCTTTTTGCCGTGCCGCCGCAAGCGCCGCGATCCCGAGCGGTACGCCCGGACTTACCAAAATACAATCTGCCGAAGTTAAAAGCTCAGAGGTATGGCCGCCAGTTTCTACAAAAACTCTTTTCTCCTTCAGCCACCGAACCAAGTCTCCTTCAAGGTTCTCCTGACGGCCACCCTCTGAAACCGATATTTTTACGCCAAGCTTGAGCAGGAATCGCACCGCAGAAACACCCGACTTGCCAAGGCCCACCACGACAACGTGGGCTCCCGGTTGCAGTATTTCCTTAAGATTCGTGCTCATTGGTTCATCTTCCGCCTGTTTTTTTACCGCAACTTCAAGGTCGCCAGGGCGCTCAGTCCCAGAACAATGGAAACGATCCAGAACCGGACCACAACCTTGGGCTCCGTCCAGCCTTTCTTTTCAAAATGGTGGTGAAACGGGGCCATGAGAAAGATCCTTTTTCCGCCGGTCATCTTGAAAAAGCCAACCTGCAGGATGACCGAAAGCGCCTCCATGACAAATACCCCGCCGACAATGGCCAGCAGCATCTCCTGCTTGATGATGATCGCCACCATGCCAAGGGCGGCGCCCAAGGCCAGAGAGCCCACATCGCCCATGAAAATCTGGGCGGGGTAGGCATTGAACCAAAGAAAACCGAGGCTTGCCCCCACCAGCGCGCCGCAAAATACAGCAACCTCGCCGGCCCCCGGCACATAGGGGATTTGCAAATATGCTGCCAGCCCGGCATGTCCAGCCAGGTAAGAGAAGAGCAGATAGACACTGCTCGTCACCACCGTGGGGCCGGTGGCCAGGCCGTCGAGGCCATCGGTGAGATTCACCGCGTTGGAAGCGCCGACCACCACCAGGGTGGCGAAAATCACATAATAGGTGCCCAGGTCGGGCTGGATGTTCTTCAAAAACGGGAAGCTCAAGTGCCCGTCAAAATTCGGGTTGTTATAGATGAGTAACCCCGCCACCAATGCACCGAGTATCTGCCAGAAGATCTTGCCCCGGGCGCTCAGGCCCTTACTGTTCTGTTTCTTAATCTTGCGGTAATCGTCATGAATGATCCAGACAAAGGAATTTGACAGATCGACCCAGAGCAGGGTGGTCACGGTTACAGCAAAAAGAATCAGCACCCCCCCCATGGTGGGAACCCCCCGCTTGCTGAAATGACTTTCTGGGCCGTCGTCCCGCACCACCTGACCGATCTGATTTTCCTGCATCATCTTGATGAATCGGTTGCCGCACAGCAACAGGATGAGGAAGGCGGTCAGCGTGGCCCCGATGGCGCGGAAGGTGATATAGCGAAAAACATTCAGCGCGCTGAAGTAGCTATGGAGCGGATAGAGAAGATGGTAGAGCATGGTGGGTATCCTTAGCCCTGCTTCTCAAGCAGATCGTGAGTGATTGTTTCCATCCGCATCCCGCGCGAGCCTTTGACCAGCACCCAGTCCCCCGGCTTCAGGGAGCCTGCGGCGATGCTCGCACGCAGCCAGTCGCTGACCTGTTCCTTGTTTGCAAAAACCATGGCCTTCTTCTTGCTCATCCCCGCCTTCCAGGCAGCAGCACCCATAACCTCAGCAAAGTCACCGACAACCAGCAGCGCGTCGAACCCGAGCCGCGCCACCTCCCTGCCGATGGCCTGATGGGCCGTCACGCTCTGTGTCCCGAGCTCAAGCATGTCGCCTAAGATAACCACCTTCTTGTGGGTGCGGTCCATCTGCCGCAGGGTCTCAAGCGCGGCCAGCACCGAAGAGGGATTGGCGTTATACACGTCGTTTATCAACCTGATCCCGCCGGTAAGCCTCTGCACCTGGAGCCGTTTTTCAAAGGGCGCAAAGCTCTCCAGCCCGGCCACGATATCCTGGAACTTTACCCCGGCCGCATGGGCCATGCCCGCCGCAGCCAAGGCGTTCTGCACATTATGCGCGCCAAGGCTCCTGACTTTGACCCGGGCCTCATTGGTACCGATCTGGAGGGTAAAGGCCATGCCGCGTTCGCCCAAACTGCGCAAGCGGATGCCGCGAATATCCGCCTTGGGGTTACGGCCGAAGGTGATCTTTTTCTGGCTACAGCGCCGGGCTATGCCCCGCACCCTCTTGTCATCGATATTGACCACCAACTTGCCCCAGGCCTTGATCCCGGCAAAGAGCTCACCCTTGGCCCTGGCCACCCCGGAGATGTCACTTAAGCCCGCAAGATGGGCATCCTGGACGTTGGTGATGCAGGCGATGTCCGGATCAGCAATTTCCGTGAGCCTGGCGATCTCGCCGGGCTGATTCATACCCATCTCCATCACCGCAAAATCGTGGTGGAATTCAACCGGCAACAAGGAAAGCGGCAGACCGATCAGGTTATTGAAATTGCCCTGCGTCTTCAACACGTTATATTCTCTGCTCAAGATCGCGGCGATCATCTCCTTGACCGTAGTCTTGCCGCAGCTTCCGGTCATTGCCACCACCTGCAAATCCGGCATCAGCGATCTCCGGTAGGCGGCCAGGTCACCCAAGGCGCGGAGGGTGTCCGCCACCAGCACCACCGGGACCGGCGGCATCTTCTCGGGCGCCGTATCAACCACCAGCCCGGCAGCCCCTTTTTCCACGGCTTGCGCCAGATACGCATGGCCGTCAAAATTCTCCCCGCGCAAGGCGACGAACAAATCCCCCGGCTCGATGGCCCGGCTGTCGGTGCAGACCCGCCGGAATCCCGCCTTGGTCTTGCCGGAAAGAAACCTGCCCCCCGTGGCCAAAAGAACCTGGGACAGCGTCCAGACCGGATTTTGCATGGGTCCCGCGCCAGAATTCTTTTCCATGCTTCCTTTTTTCATGCCGCAAGCACCTGTTTTCCGCACCGTTGCCAAATCCATCACGCCTCCCCCTCTCTGAGATGCCAACTTCTTCCGACCATTACCAGTTGATCACCGCAGCCTGGGCTGCGGCTTCAAGCCTGTCATCGAAAAAAAATCTCCCCTCCGGGGTTATCTGATAGGTCTCATGTCCCTTGCCGCACAGCAGCACCACGTCTCCGGGCCGGGCATGGCGGATGGTTTCCCTGATCGCCTCCCGGCGGGAGGGAACAATATCATAGCCCCGCATTGCTTCCTGCGTCAGGAGCCCCTCAAGACGTAGCCGTGGCAGGGCGGTTTGCAAAATCCCTGCCTCAATGTCCCGCAGGATGGCGGCAGGCTGTTCACTGCGCGGATTATCCGAGGTGAGCACAACCACATCGGCCTTTGACCCGGCAACCTTGCCCATCAGAGGCCGCTTGCCGCGATCGCGGTCCCCGCCGCAGCCGAAGATCACGATCAGGCGGCCGGTGGTGAGGCGGCGCATGGTTTGCAGCACATTGGCCAGCGCATCCGGGGAATGGGCAAAGTCAACAAAGACGCTGACTCCTGCCGGAGACTGAACTCGCTCCAAGCGGCCGGGAGCGGCCTGGGCTTGAGCCAGCCCAACAACAATCTTTTCCCCGGAGATGTGCAGGGCCACTGCCACCCCAACCGCGCCCAGGAGGTTTTTCAGATTAAAGGTTCCGACCAGCTCGGAACGGACCTCCAATTCCCCGTCCGGTGTTGTCAGACTGGCCACGGTTCCGGCCAGACTCTCCCGAGCCTCCCGCACAGCCACCGTGGTTCCGCGCAAGCCGCAGTCAACCAGGGTCCGACCCTTTTTCCCCGTGTAGCCCAAGGCCTTGTCGGCCCGGAGTTCAGCCAGCAGACGCCGGCCCCAGTCGGTGTCAGAATCATCACTGTCATCACAGATAACCACCGCCTTACCATCGGATTTCAGATACTCGGTGAAGAGCCTCTTCTTACTCGCAAAGTAGCTGCCCATATCCCCGTGAAAATCAAGATGGTCCCGGCTCAGATTGGTGAAAAGAGCCGCATCGAAGAGGATGCCCTCCACCCGTTTTTGTTCAAGGGCATGGGAGGAGGTCTCCATGATGACATGGGTAACGCCATTATCTGCCATTTCAGCCAGGATGCGGTGCAGACTGACCGGATCAGGGGTGGTAAACGGGGCGGGAATCTCCACCGTGTTATACCGATAATTCACGGTACCGATCACTCCGGGGTTGCCACCGGCCTGTCTGATGATCGACTCCAAAAGATAGGTTGTCGTGGTCTTGCCATTGGTGCCGGTGATCCCGATCATGAGCATCTTCCGGGCCGGATGGCCATGGAAACTAGCCGCCACCTGCCCCAGGGCCTTTGGCGTATCGGCAGCCTCCAGACAGGCGACCTTGGCATGCTTCCATCCCCGGCAACGCCCCTTGCCAACCAGCACGGCAGCACACCCTTTTTTTACGGCAGCGTCCAGAAAGTCATGGCCATCCACGGTCAATCCCGGAATCGCAACAAACAACGAACCGAGACCAGCCTGACGGGAGTCGGCGGTAATGCTGCGTATTGCTCTGTCTTGCAGCCTGTCCAGGTTCACGATTTCCATCTCCTCAGCCATTTCCCGTAAAGATGCTGCGGCAAGGCTGTTGTTTTTTCCCATGTCCAGTACCCAGAGCTTCCCTTACTGCATCGTTTTCAGATGCAGCACACACTGTTCCACGCCTCTCAAAGCTGTCCCGGCCAAGGGATACTGACTTGCCACCTGCCCTGAGCCGATGATCTGCAAGCGCACCCCATACTGTTGCAGGATCTGCATCGCCTTTCGCCCGCTCAGCCCCCGCACATCGGGCATGACAAGCCCCTGCGGCCCTTGAGTCAAAGCAGCGGGCAGGGTGGATTTGGCTTGGATCATTTCCATTTTTTTGTAGTAGCCGGTTTCCCGCACCGCCAGTTCCCTGGCGGTGGGGGGCTTCACCTTGTTCTGGAGAGCCGTTCTGGCCTGGGGCATCATCTCTTCGGCAAGGTCTCGAACCGGCGACTTGGCCAATGGATCGATCTGAGCGCCCTCAAGCACAACGATCAGGGCGATTTCCGGATGCTCCAACGGAGCCATCCCCAGAAGGATACTCTCCATTACCGGCTGGCCCGGACCCGTTTTTTCGCCACCCTCTTTTGCCGTTTGCGGAGCTAGATTTTTTTGCAGCAGCGATTCGATGACAAAATTACCCTTTCCAGCCCCGGCGGCCTTCTTTATCTCGCTGCGCATACCCGCGTTTACCTCGGGCCGCACGACAAACTCCCCAATCCCCTGCCGGACCGGCACATCCCACACCTGCTCATCCTGCCAAACAGCACGGAGCACATGGGGGGTCATCACCTGGCCACCGTTGAACAACCGACAAAATGCCGACAGCAACGCCAGAGGAGTTGCTGTCGGGGTAGAATCTTTTTCAGCGCGCGGAACCATGGCTTTTGCCGATTCAAGGGGATTTTCCATCTGAATCGCGACGGTCTTGTTCGCTGGGCCGACATTCACGTCTTTTAAGGCAAACAACGCCTCAGGCAAATCCACCTCACCCTTGACGGTCAAGCCTATTCTGTCGGCAAAAGCGTTGAACTCGTCGCGCCCCACTACGGCCTGCCCGAAGCCAACCCCCTCCGGGGAAATATACCGGCCATCCTGCACCAAATTCCAAGCAGCCCGTTGAGCCGCCGACTCCTGCTCCGGGGCGGCCTCGCTTCCCGACACCCCGCTCTTTTGTTGGGCAAGTTTGTTCTCCATGACCGCCGCCGTCTGGAACAGGCGGTCCATTGCGCCGAGATCAAGGATGTCTTCAACCGCCCGGTTTCTCCGTGCCTCAGTGCTGAATTCCCAAAACCGATTGGGATCATAATCCGGCAGACTGGCCAAGCCGAGAATCTCACCTGTGTCCGGGACCATGAGGACCGCCACCCCAGCTTTGGCCCGCGTGCTGCCAACAAGAGCTTTCAGTTTTTGCTCCAAAATGTTCTGCAGATGGATATCAATGGTAAGGATAAGGCTGGCGCTGTCGCTCCCCTCGGCTATTTTCCTGCTCACTCCGGCGGCAGCCAGTCTCGGGTCATACACCCCGCCGCCCCGCAGAACACTGTCATAATAAAACTCGACTCCGGCCAGGCCCTGTTCATCCTTTAAAAAGCCGATCACATGGGCGCCCAACTGATTTCCCGGATAAAACCGCTGCACCTGATTGATGCGGTAGACCCCTTTCAGATTGAGGTCCGCGATCTTTACCGCTTTTTCGCGGGAAAGATCTCTGCCAAGCCAGGCAAAACTTCTTTCCCCCTTCAGGGCTGAAAGAATATTTTTTTCATCCACTTCAAGAATTTTTGCAACCTCACGGGAAACTTCCTCTGGCGCCTCAAGCTCCAAGGGCCTTGCATACAGAGAACTACGCTGAAAGCTCACTGCCAGCTCCATGAAATTCCGGTCATAAATATTTCTCCGGCCTTCACCTGTGACGGCGCCGACCTGTTCTTCCTTTTGCCCGTCGCCCTGTGCCTGCTCACCACTGCTCCCGAAAAACTGGCTTTTTATGGCCACCCCCGAAAACACCACCGCCAGCAGTATTAAAACGCCGCCCACCATGGCCGGGCGGCGGTCTCTTCCCTCGATTGCCCGCTTCTTCATGCCGGGCCTATGGCCTTCTTATCTGCTTTTCTGAAGGCGGGAACAGCCCCAACCCCCCGGCCGCAGCTTCGATTTTTCCCTGTTGCAGCAACGCTTCCTTTTCTGCGGAGAGCGCGACATTCGCCGCGCTGAGTTCAACTTTTGCCTTTTTCCCTTTATCAAGGCTGCCGAGGCCGTCCTGTAGGGCAATACCAAACCAGAGACTGCCGACGACTCCCAGCAGCATAGCAACAACCGTTACCACCCCGATAATCCTGAAAGGCCGCTCCTGATCCGACCCGCCCGCCCGTTTGCCGGCAACTCTTTGCCTGTTGCCGCCCTTGCCCGAATATTTTTTCGCATAATCCCGCATCTCAACTTCTTCCTCGGGCTGCAACCCGCAACTTGGCGCTTCTTGCCCTGGGATTACGCAGGCATTCAGCGCGGCCTGGGGTAAGGGGCTTCGGGGTGATCACGTCGAGCAGGGGATTTTCCCGGAAGGCCTGTTTCACCAGACGATCTTCCAGGGAATGGAAGGAGATGACACAGAATTTTGCCCCAGGCGCAAGCAGGGTGGCGCCATCGGCCAGAATCCGCTCAAGGCTGTCCAATTCGCGGTTCACGGCGATGCGTAAGGCCTGGAAAACCTTGGTGGCCACATGGATTTTGGGGGGATGGAACCGCTTGGGAATGGCCTTATCCACCAGGGCGACAAGCTGATCGGTGGAAACAATCTTCTCTTTCCGCCGAGCCTCGACAATCCACTGGGCAATCCTTCTCGCCTGGTACTCTTCGCCATAGTAGAAAAAGATATCAGCCAGCTCTTCTTCGGAGGCCTCGTTGACCAGCTCGGCGGCTGTGGTGGTCTGACGCTGATCCATCCGCATATCAAGGGGCTCGCTGCCCTTAAAGCTGAAGCCGCGGCCACTTGCATCAAGCTGCAAAGAAGAAAGACCCAGATCGAGCAGCAGGCCATCAATTGTGCCAATGCCAAGCTCCATCAGGGTCTCCTTTATCGAGGTAAAATTTTCATGCACAAAATTGACACGGCCTGCAAAACGGGCCAGCCGTTCCTGCGCCAGGGTCAGAGCCGCAGCATCCCAGTCAAACCCCACAACCTGACCGGTGGGTCCGCAGGCCTCAAGAATTCCTTCCGTATGGCCTCCCAGGCCCAGATTGCCGTCAACATACAGACCTCCATCCTTCGGGGCCAGACAGGTGACCACTTCCTCGAGCATGACCGGAAGATGAGTTGGCTGCATACCGGATCAGAACAGCCCCAATTCCTGAAGAACCTGCTCGAAATTCTGGAAATTCTGGGCGGTCGGTTTATTCTCTGCCGCCCAAACTTCCTTGTCCCAGATTTCAAAATAGGTAATCATGCCGTTGGCTACGATTTCCTTCTTGATGCCACAATCTTCCCGCAAGGTTGCCGGAAGCAGAATTCTCCCCTGCTTGTCCAGGGCGCATTCCTCGGCGCCGCCGATCATGTACCGGATCAACTTGACTGTTTCCGGGCTTTTCTGGCCTTGCGCCAAGAGGGCCGCCTCCAGCTCTTCCCACTGCGGCAGCGGGTAAGCCCGAATGCAGTTGTGCCAGGGAATGACCATGAGCCGCTCGTCGCCTTGACTGCGCAAGGACTCGCGAAACCTGGTCGCAATATTCAGCCTGCCTTTCGCGTCGAGGACATGCTCGGAGCGACTGCGGAAACGACAGACTGGATTTTTCACATTCCCTTCAACCACACGCAGCTCCTTCTTGCTCCCCTATTACCCACTTTGCACCACTTTATGTACCCTTATAGTGAAAAGGACGGAGCAGTGTCAAGGAAAAAACAAGCGGAACAGCTTATTCTTCCCCCTTAATTAAAGCATTAAAAACACCATATATGGACGCAACCTGACAGGCAAACACTACAGAAAGTATTACATGGAAATATTACCCATATTTCACCCGGCCAAATATTTTTTTGTGGGGCAAGGTGGGGTGAAATTTCAGCACAAGCCAAATTTTTCCCGGAAAAACACAACCCTCCCGCCAAGGCCATGCCGCGACCCACTCCATCTCTTTATCTCGCTGATTTTTTGGTTTTTCCTTGCCTTTCCCCCAACTTTCATTTAAGGTGCCTCTTTTTTTCCCCAACCGGGGACGAACCCTTTTGCATGGGAAGTCAAAAAGTTATGGATCAAAGTAAAATCAGAAACGTCGCCATTATTGCCCACGTTGACCACGGAAAAACCACCCTGGTCGACCAACTCTTCCAGCAAAGCGGCATGTTCCGGGAAAATCAGGAAGTAGCCGAACGCCTCATGGACTCCATGGATCTGGAAAAGGAACGCGGCATCACCATCACCGCCAAGAATGGCTCATATTGCTTTAAGGATTATTGGATCAACATCATCGACACCCCTGGACACGCCGATTTCGGCGGCCAGGTGGAGCGGGTTTTGCGCATGGCCGACGGCTGCCTTCTTTTGGTGGACGCCCAAGAAGGCCCCATGCCCCAGACCTATTTTGTTTTAAAAAAGGCGCTGGCCGCAGGGTTGCGCATCATCGTGGTGATCAACAAGATCGACAAGCCGGCGGCCCGCTGCGAGTGGGTGGTTGATCAGGTCTTCGACCTCTTTGTCAAACTTGAGGCCCCGGACCATCTTCTGGATTTCCCCGTGGTCTATGCCTCTGCCAAACAGGGCTATGCCAAGCATCATCTCACCGATGAATCCACCGACATGGTGCCGATCTCCGAGCTGATCGCCGCGCATGTCCCCCCGCCATCAGGCGACCCCAATGCCCCCTTGCAGATGCAGATCAGCTCCCTGGACCACTCCCCCTACCTGGGACGGCTTGGCATCGGCAAGGTGACAAATGGCACCCTAAGCATCAACAAGCCCATTGCCGTGGTCAAGCGCGACGGCAGCATCCACTCGGCACGGCTCACCAAGATCTTCCGCTTTGAGTCCGACAAAAAGGTATCCACCGATACCGCTGGGGTTGGCGAACTGGTTGCCGTGGCAGGCATGGACGACGTTACCGTTGGCGTGACCTTCACCGACGTGGACAACCCCATGCCGATGCCGCTGATCGAGATCGATCCGCCGACCATCTCGATGAATTTTATCCCCAACGACTCCCCGTTTGCCGGGTTGGATGGAAAATTCGTCACCTCCCGTCATTTGGAGGACCGGCTCCGAAAAGAGACCCTTGCCGACGTGGCTCTCAGGGTCGAACCCATGACGGAAGGCGTCGGCTATGTTGTTGCCGGTCGGGGCGAGCTGCATCTTTCCATCCTCATTGAAAAGATGCGCCGCGAAGGGTTTGAGCTCCAAGTCACCCGTCCCCAGGTCATCATGAAGGAAGAAGGCAGCGTCACCCTCGAGCCTTACGAAGAGCTGACCATTGACGTGGACGAGCAGTACGCCGGCGCGGTAATAGAACGACTGGGGATGCTCAAAGGACAGATGCAGGAAATGACCCAAGCAAACGGCATGAACCGGCTGGTCTACAAGATCCCCACCAGAGGGTTGCTCGGCTACCGCTCGGAATTCATGACCGCCACCAAGGGATTGGGCATGATGAACTACGTTTTTGCCGAATACGGCCCCTATGCCGGAGACATCATCAACCGGGTCAACGGGGTCCTCATCAGCATGGATACCTGCACCACCGTGGCCTACGCCCTTTTCAACCTGCAGGATCGCGGCCGATTGTTCCTCGGCCCGGGCAACAGAATCTATGCCGGCCAGATCATCGGCGAGAATGCCCGGAACCAGGACATGGTGGTCAATCCGGCCAAGGGCAAGAAGCTCACCAATATGCGGGCTTCCGGCTCCGATGAAAATGTGGTTCTTGTCCCGCCGGTGCAGATGAGCCTGGAAGACTGCATCGCCTATATCAATGATGATGAACTGGTGGAAGTGACTCCCAAGACCATCCGGTTGCGGAAGAGATCGCTGAACGTTAAATAAGAAGGGCGCACGCTCCTTCCTGATTTAGCACCGCAAAAAAGGCCATGCCGGATGTTGTCCGCCATGGCCTTTTTTTACGTCCTTCGCTGCCGGGATCAGACAAATGTCTGCACAAGAGAATGCCATGGCCGCTCAAGAAAATTTCGCATTCCACCAAAGCAAATGGTATACAGGAGCGACAGAAAATAGCATGCAAGGGAGATGGAAATGAAAAAGATATGCACGATACTGGCGATGATGGCGCTGCTTTTCCTGACAAGCACCTTTGTGCCCAATGACAGCCAGGCTCGCGTCGGAGGCGGAAGATCCTTTGGCAGCCGAAGTTCGCGCTCCTATTCTCCGCCTACCCGTCCCTCTTCGACTCCAAGCCCTTCCCCCCAGCAACCTGGGACACCACAACCCTCTCCCACCCCGGCACCTGCCGGAGGCGGCTTCTTGCGCAGCCTAGCCGGCGGCGTGGCAGGCGGACTTTTGGGCGGCATGCTTTTCAGCGCCCTCGGCTCTGGCGGCGGATGGGGAGGCGGAGGAGGCAGTGGCCTGCTTGGTATTCTTCTGATCGCAGGACTCGGTTATCTGATCTTTCGTTGGTTACGGGGCAGAAACCAGCAGCAACAGGATGGATTTGAGCCCTCCGGTTATGCCCAGGAGCACAATAGCGGACAACTGTATCCGCAGGAAGACCTTGCAACGGGCCTCGCCTCAATCAGCCAAGCAGACCCTGCCTTTGACGAGAAGCGCTTCAACGAACAGGCAATGGATACCTTTTTCAAAATCCAGGGCGCCTGGATGCACCGCGACCTGACTCCAGTAGCGGGTATTCTGACGGAAGAGATGCGAAAAATCATCCAGGAGGACGTTGCCCGTCTACTGCGCGACAAGCAGATCAACCGGCTGGAAAACATCGCGGTCCGCACGGTGGAGATAACCGAGGCCTGGCAGGAGCCGGGGCAGGACTACATCACGGCCCGCATCCATGCCAACCTGCTCGATTACACGGTGAGCGACGCCAACGATCACATCTCCGGCAGCACCACCGAGCCAGTGAAATTCGAGGAATTCTGGACCTTCACCCGGCCTACGGGGAACAATCCATGGAAGCTCTCCGCCATCAACCAGTCGTAGACCTCACCCCGTAGTCTTTTCCCGGGGCAATGCCACAACGCATGCCCCTACAGCACCACGGTCCGCTTGATGTACTTCACCACCTCCGCCGGGTCGTCCATGACCTGGAAGTAGAGCAGATCGTCCTCGTTGATGTACCCCTCGGACAGCATCCGGTCCTTGATCCAGTCCACCAGGCCGCCCCAGAAATCAGAACCCACCAGAATAACCGGAAAACGCTTCACCCTCTTGGTCTGGATCAGGGTCAACGATTCGAACAGCTCATCCATGGTGCCAAAGCCTCCGGGCATCCCGATAAAGGCCATGGAATACTTGACAAACATCACCTTGCGTACGAAGAAATACTTAAAGTTCATGGGCACATTGGTAAAGGGATTGGGCTCCTGTTCAAAGGGCAGGTTGATGTTAAGTCCGATGGACAGCCCTTCGGCCAGAGCCGCGCCCTTGTTGGCCGCCGCCATGATTCCCGGTCCGCCGCCGGTAATGATGCCGTAGCCAGCCGTGGCCAGGTCAAGGGCGATCTGCTCGGTCAGTTTGTAGTAGCGGTCATCCTGGCTGGTTCTGGCGGAACCAAAAATCGACACCGCAGGCCGACCGATGTTGGCCAGGGTGTCAAAGCCCTCGACAAACTCACTCAGTATCCGAAACAGCCGCCAGGAATCCCCCACCTGAAAATTATCCAGCGAATACTGCTGCCGTTCGTCAACGACCGTCCCGGCCTTGGTCAATCTCATATCCGATCTCCTCGTAAGCGATCACTGGGCACCACATCTACGCCACCCTGTAATCGCTCACCGTTCAGTAACGATGGTCTCGAAAAAAGTCTCGGCGGCGCAATCAGGAAAGAGCTGCCATGGCCGCCTGAGCCGGGGAATACCGCAGCACCTTCTCATAAAGCTTTCTGGCCTTGCCTGGCTTGGCCTGCTGCTCGAAAATCCTGCCCAGCAACAACGCAGCTTCCACCTGACGCGGATCAAGACGAAGGCACTCCGCCAAGGACTGCATTGCCCCTTCCTGGTCCTGGGTCAAGGCCTGCGTCAGGCCAAAGCGATACCAATGGGCGGCCTTGCCCCCATCCAGCTCAACCGCCTGCCCGCACAGAGCCAGGGCTATATCATGGCCCTGTTTTTCCAGGGCATAGAGCCTGCCAAGCCTGCTCAACGAACCGGCGTCCCTGGGGTTGCCGCTGACTGCGCGTTGATAGGCGGCAATGGCCAACCCGTTCTCCCCCAGGGCCTCGCAGGCCCGGCCAAGCCAGCGCGCCACCACCATGGGCTCGCCACCCTGCTGGGGATTCTTTTTGATCAATCCCTCGCACCGCTCCAAGACCTTGCGGGCCTCGGCGTACCTGCCCTGCCGACAATAGAGCATGCCAAGATGCTGCAAGAGATCGGGATGCTTGCCGTCCACGGCCAGCGCCCGTTCCCATAGTGCCAACGCCTCTGGAGCCTGGTTGTCGTCAAGACAAATAAAGCCCAGATTGAACAGGGCCATGAAACTCTTTGGTTCAACCCCAAGCGCCTTCACAAAACAGGACCGGGCCACTTTGAGCCGATTGAGCTGAATGCTGGCAACCCCCATACTGTTGAGGATATTTACATTGCCCGGTTCAAGGAGCAGACCTTGCCGATATTCCCCCATGGCCTTAACCAGATCGCCTTCGTTATAATAGACATCCCCGCTGATATTGAGACTGACCGCGTCAAAGACGGCCAGCGAATCCGGGCCGAAAAAGGTTGCGTGCTGCAAAGCTTTCCGGCAGTTCAGGGGCAGGTCCGATTTCTTAAAATCATGGTACGGAAAAGTGGCCACCCCCATGGAAAAGGAGCTGCCGCCGATAGCCTCCATCTTGCCGCGAAAATCCTTGAGCCAGGCGCGGGCAGCCTTGCCATCGAGCCCATCCAAGAAAAGAAACGCCTCCCGCTGATTGACCAACACCAGCCCCTTCTCCTGGCCAACCAGCGTTCTGAGCCGTTTGGAAAAATGGTTGCTGGCCGGTTCCTGATCCATGCGGAGCAAAACCAGGGAGAACCGACTTTTGCCGCGATACAGGGCGCGCAATTTCCTGAGCGCCGATTCCGGGGTCTTGCGAAAGGGGTGCGATTCGATATCCTGGGCAGTAACATGGCCGCAGAGACTGAAAGGCCCCCGCAACCGAGCGGTACGCAGGGCCTGCCAAGCCTGTTCCAAAAGCTGCTCCGGGGCGCCGCTCTCTTCGGGGTCATGGGGCGTCACCGTGGTGATGCCGAGATGAGCGGTGACGAAATTTTCCCGTTTAAGCCGCAGGAGCAGCGATTCGCCCAACTGGCGGGCCTGTTCCATGTCCACCCCGTACCAGAGCAAGCCGAAGATCCCGGCGCCCAGGTGGTGCAGGTGCATGTCCTCGCCGAGCATGGAGGCAAGACAACTCCCGGCCCGCACGATGTAGCGCAGGCTTCGGTCTGCGTCGCGGGTGCGTGGATAGACCTCAAGCAGGGCAAGGGTGGCCGGGGCCAAGGGCGCCAAGGCTTGGGCCTCTTCCTGGCCAAGGGCCTCAAGTTCCCCCCGCAGATGAAAGCCGTTCACCAGCCCGGTGGCCGGGTCCTGGCAACTCTGCTTGAGCAGATAAAATTCCCTGGAGATAATATGGCTCTGCTCGTCGAGCCAAACCGTCGGCATTCCGTAAAGTTGGGGCTCGCCGCCTTGCACCACCAGCAGCCCGCAGAGGGTTTCCCCGCCCCAAATGGGCAGCAACAGCTCCTGCTGCTCTGTATCGGCCACGGGCAGATGATTATCGCGAATCTGCTTCAAACCGGCCTTAAGCTCGGCAGGCGGCTTGCCCTCCTGCTCGCCCAGAGGCACCAGCCGGGCCGTATCGCAGGGGAAAAAATCAAAAGCCGTCTTGGTGAACAGCGTGGAAAACCGGCGAAGATCGGCAGGGGTTAACGGCCCGGCCTCAAAAAGAAAAGGTATGGTCATTGGTTCTTATCCTCGAAAACTTCTTTCAGACAGTTAGCCAGCATGGGTACTTCCTTGTCCGCCACGGTGCGCATATCGAGGAGCAGCCGATCATCCTCAATGCGGCCGAGCACCGACAACGATAACTCCCGCAAACCCTTTTCCAATTCATTGACGCTCCTGTCCAAGGGGGCAAGGGCCACGGCCCGGCTGGGCAGAGGCTGCTCCGGCAGGGAGCCGCCGCCCACCATGGAGGCAATCCCCATGATCTCCACCCGGCAGACCGGCTCAAGCGCCTTAGCGATCAGGCGACGCAACCGTTTGGCCCGGCGGTCGATGGCAGCCAGGGGCATGGCCAGCATGGCCAGGGTGGGGATGGCAGCGATGGCTTTTTCTTCGTCGAAGTAGAGGCGCAGCACCGCCTCCAACCCGGCCAGGGTGAATTTGTCGATGCGCAACGCCCGGTTAATGGGGTTGGCCTTGATCTGCTCAATGATCTCTTTCTTGCCCACAATGAGTCCGGCCTGGGGTCCGCCCAGCAGCTTGTCGCCGCTGAAGGTTACCACATCGACCCCGGCCCGCACCACCTCGCCCACCGTGGGCTCCTTGGCCAGACCGAAGCGGGAAAGATCCACCAGACAGCCGCTGCCCAGATCCTCCATGACCGGCAGGTTGTGCTTGGCGGCCAGCGCGACCAGCTCCGCAAGAGAAACCTCGGAGGTAAAGCCGACGATCCGGTAGTTGCTGGTGTGCACCTTGAGGAGCAACGCGGTTTCTTCGGTAATGGCGGCCTCATAATCGCGGAGATGGGTGCGGTTGGTGGCGCCCACCTCCACCAGCTTGGCCCCGGTTCGGCTCATCACCTCGGGGATTCGGAAGGAGCCGCCGATCTCCACCAACTGACCACGGGAGACAGTGACCTCACGCCCCTTGGCCAGAGTGTCCAGCACCAGCATCACTGCAGCGGCATTGTTGTTGACCACCAGAGCAGCCTCAGCCCCGGTCAGCTCGCAGAGGATATCCTCCACCAGGCTGTACCGGCTGCCTCGTTTGCCCGTGGCCAGATCAAGCTCCAGGTTGGAATACCTGCTGCCCACGGCCAGCAGGCTCTCCATGGCCGCCTCGGGCAACAGGGAACGGCCAAGGTTGGTATGCACCACCACGCCGGTGCCGTTGATCACGGTACGGAAATTGGGACGAAGTCGGGCGGCAAGGAGTTTGTGCAGGCGGGGAAGCAGGGCACCCTGGGTCAGATCGGCGGGCTTGATT